>NZ_JBJNMH010000012.1:0-162450 GCF_052168635.1 Serratia sp. CY47444 | reverse complement strand
TGCAGTTTTCGGAAGAAGTGGCCGCCACCAACGTCGAGCTGGTGCGTGGTTACCAGGCATTGCGCAATGAATTTT
Organism: Serratia sp. CY47444; assembly: GCF_052168635.1. NCBI lineage: Bacteria > Pseudomonadati > Pseudomonadota > Gammaproteobacteria > Enterobacterales > Yersiniaceae > Serratia > Serratia sp. CY47444. Next base: position 162,375 of record NZ_JBJNMH010000012.1, on the reverse strand, counting down.
AGTGAGGCTCTCATGAAACAACTTCCCGTGACCGTGCTTTCCGGGAAAGAATGGCTATTTTAATACCAGAAAACAATCAGCAGATTATTTTAAGGAATAAAGAATTGAAGCTATGGCATTTTCTTATTGAACAAAGCCCTAATGTATCATCAAGAAAAGATCTCGGTATACATATATGGGAAGGGCGTTATGTGACAGATTTCGCCATCAACCAAACGATAAATTCATTGAGAAGAAAGATTGGTGATGCATCACGTGAAATTATCATTACCGTTCCTAAAAAAGGGTATACGATTAATGCAGAGAAGGTCATCATTAAAGTTGATGATGAAACCGAGTTAATACCCAATACGAGCACTGGCACAGCGGAACTGGGGAGCAATTCGGATAATGATTCAAAACATAAAGAAGAGATATCTCCTCACCGATTTAAGAAGACTCGTGAGGTTCACGAAACTGCATCAGAAAAAGCGACATCCAAACGTGATAAAGTGAAAAGAAGCATGCTGATGATAGCCGTATTGATATGCAGCTATATTATAGGCGTTTGGTTTTCCGTAAAAATAAATGAAGATAAAAATGAAGAAACCTTATACCTTGATGGATACAGGATTCACTCTACTGGCGATCGCATAGAATACGTTCACGGTGAAAAAAAAACCGTTTGTTATCGAATGAAGAGCAATATAAATGACAATAAAAAAAGAGACTACCTTACAGAAATCACGACTTGTAAAAATGAAGGTTAAGGGATTATTTTTAATTGCTTGCATATTACTTTTCATCTGTGGAACTCTAAGTTATAAACAATATATTTTAGAATCAATGAGCAATAGTTACCATGGGTTATTATTTCTGGACGGCGAAGAAAAAATAAAGCTAAACCTATACTTAAACAAAGATAGAGAAACCGCCTACATCAGATTGATTCAAAGTGATGGCAATCACTTACGTTATATCACTGCCGAAATGGAACTCAATGCATTGTTAACGCATTCAATAGCCACAGCAAAAGTGGATTGGCATGAGCGAAATATGACAGAGAGCGCATTCAGCTCCGACAGTCGCAATCGTCTGGTATCGGTTTTGTTGCACAAGAACAGCAAACAATATTTTTTGGTTATAAACAAGGATGACTTCTATATTCCAACAGGTAACAATGATATTAATGAACTGATTTTCCTCATTTTTCCTGATAAATGATGCAATTTTATATTTCATTATTAAATATGATATGACGTTTTTTTTATCACTGAGTAGGATACCCCCGGCCTAAACAACACGCTTCAATTAAAAGCGAGTTTTTAGCGTCATAACCATCCTACTAATATATTTAAAGGAATAAAAAATGTTGAAAAATGTAGCTCTGAAAGCGTATGTCTCTATGGCTTGCCGCAACGTCAAAAACGCAGAACAAAACGAGCGTGGCATCACCGCTATCGAATACGCCATCATCGGTGTAGCGATGGCCTCTGCCCTGTTCTTCATCTTTGACAAAGGCGGGTTCATTGAATCCCTGAGCGCGGCATGGAACACCATGGCCACGAAGATCACTGCTTCAGGCAACATCCTGAAGTAATAGTAAACTTTCGTCATATAGCCTTCGACTCTTCGAGGGCTATATTTAAAACCTATATGTTCATAGCGATAATAATCATATCTTTATACATATCACTTAAAGATATCACAGAAAGAAGAATACCTAACGTAGCGCATTTTATGATACTTACGGTGGCATACTGCTATATTTTTTCCCACCCAGGCATTATTGGTGCGGGCCAGGTGCTGATATGGCCGTTTGCCATGCTCTTGGTTGGTATCATTCTTTCGTCTTGCAACATACTGGGGTTTGGCGATACCAAACTGCTGTTCATCACCATGCTGGTGGTGCCGCCGGAACAATACGTTAACGTTATTTACCTGACTGTTTTTATGGGTGGCGTATGGGCAATCTTATGGACATATGCCCTGTCAAAAATTTCGCTGATCAAGCGCTATGATAAAGTAAGGAGCGGCGTACCCTACGCCATCCCTATTTTAATCAGTTTATGTACCTATACGTTTATCGGTGCAGTTTGATAAGGAGCATCTGTGCGCTTTAAATTTATTGCAATAGTCGCACTGCTAACCATGTTAGCCGGCGTAGTAGGTATATACAGCGATAAAGGCAACGAGGACGAGGGAAAGACTAAGAACCTCATAGTGAATAAAAGCCTTATCTATTATACCGCAAAGCATAATATTGATGTGGGTGCTATCGTCACCACGGATGACTTCACCGAGAAAGAGATAAAATATCCACCAGGCTCGCCCCCCGCCTGGCTAGACACGATTTTTGGCGAAAAGGACTTTCGCGGACTAATGGCGTCCGGCGGCGTGGCATATCAAAATATTGCCTCCGGCGAACGGGCCTCGAAAGATAACCTTGGCAACCTGTTGCAGAAAATCGATTCGAGCTATTCGATATTGCCTATTTCTGTCACCACCGCCAGCCTGAAGAACCCTAACATCGCGGACTTTGGTTTTATCGATCTGTTCCTGGTCTCCAATGATAACAAAGCCTACCGGGACGATCTTTATCAAAAATCGCGCAGCGATAACGGTACCACGGGGAAAGACTACAAGGACACGCGGGTCAAACAGTTCGCCAGCAAGGTGTGGTTCTTTATGGGCAACGGCAACCTCAATAAGCTGCAAAAGTTCGATCAGTCGGGGCTGGTTTCCAGCCTGATGAAAACAACCAGCGGGGAGAATTCGCTGGCGAATGAGGTGCACAGCAACCGGGCCGTCAGCGATGACAAGTCCTCAACGACCATCGTCTATGCCTACTTCAAGCCCGAGGACGTGGATAAAGTCATTCAGGCGCAAATTATGGGGATGTTCTTCATCACGCCCACCAAGGTTCACAATATCAATGAGGGCATCGCCAAAATAAATAACAGCACAAGAGAGATTACCCCGTCAGACATTGTCTCTGGGGCGCCAATTTCGGAAAGGCAAAGCCGCGTGGTTGAAATCAGGGGAGCGCAAAGTGAAATTCGTAAATATTAACAGGCTGGCGGTTTTTCTTATTGTGATGTTAACCGCCAGCTTTAACGCTGCGGCGCTCGACGTGGACATCAATAAAACGACCGATCTTGAGATTGACTTCAGCGTGAAGTCAATCGTCGTTGGCTCACCGGAAATTGCCGACTTCCGGGTGGTCGATGAGAACCACATCTATGTCTTCGGTAAAAAAAGCGGGCAAACCAATCTCTCCGTTAATGGTACCAACGGTGAGAGTCAAACGCTGCTGATCACCGTGAACGATCTGCAAAAGAAATCCGTCATGTTGAATACCTTGCTGATCAGCGAGGGGTTTAAAGACGTGAAGGTCATCGACATGAGCGACTCGCTGCTGGTCAGCGGCCCGGTATTTTCCACTGAAGATGGCGCACGGATCAAGTCGCTGATCGAAGAGTACGTGGATAGCGATCAGGTCAGGTACTCCTTAGTAACCCAAAAAAATCAGCAAATTAAGATCAGGGTTACGGTCGCGGAAGTCTCGAAGGACGTGACGGAAACCCTGGGCATTGACTGGGGGCGGGGCAAGATCAGCACCGGCGTGAGTAACGATCTGACTATCAACAACGGCATCTACAGCAGCCTGGTTAAGGGGTTTAACTTCGACTCTCTGGGCGTAGCCATCAACGCCCTGGCGAAAAACAGCCTGGCTAACGTGCTGACCACGCCAAGTATCACGGTCACCAACGGGAAGACCGCATCATTTCACGGCGGCGGGCAGATACCTATTTTTCAGCGCAGTGAAAATGGCTCAACGGTTGAATGGAAAAACTATGGCGTCATGCTGAACTTTGCACCGGTGATCAATTCGGACTCCTCGATTAGCATGGACGTGAGCGTCGAATCATCTCAGATCGGCGGGTACTATAAATATGAGAACACCGAGCTGCCGACGATTAACGTGCGTAACGTGAAGACCTCAGTACGAATGCGGGATGGAGAGAGCTTCGTCCTCGGCGGACTGATCGACAACAGCCAAACGCAATATGTTAATAAAGTTCCAGGATTTGCCGACATTCCAGTGCTGGGCGCCTTGTTCAAGTCAACCGGGTTCACATCTGGGCGCAGTGAATTAGTCATCTTCGCCACCGTTGAGTATGTCAAACCCGTAGAGAGAAACTACATCAAGCTCCCCTACGCCAAATTCTCCAGCCCGTGGGAGGTCTTTTTCGATCTCGGGCACAGTGATAACAGCATTACCGATGTCTTTGTCAAAGGAGCCGACTATGTCATTAACTAATTCGCTGCTCCTTATTTTTATCTGCCTGGGCTTAAACGGCTGCGCGTTCGAAAGGCAGCCCGACGAAAGAAAGGCGTATTACGTTAAGTTTGTCGGCAACCCCGACCGCACCAAGATGGCAAAGCTTGAAAACTTTTTTTTAAGCAAGAAAATCGGCTCCATCAGCAGCTTGGCGATTATTTATAGCGATAACCACTATGACCGTGCGATCAGGCTGCAAGAAGAAATACAGAAACAGTATGGCATTAATGCTGTATTGCAAGAGAGCGTGAACCAGCTTGACGCAAACTATATTGCCATCGGTAACCGGCATAAAACCGAGCGAGGTTGCTATCGGTTCCGGCTCTCTGATTTTAACTGGTACAGCTCCGACGAGCAGGCTCTGGATAACTATTCGGAGCGAGAAGTTTGCTCGACCAATGGTAATGATTTCGCTGAGAGAGCACGTTAATGTTCATAGAAAAACTAAAGAGAAAAAACGAGGCCAAAAAGAAAAAGGCCAGCGTGATTGTTTTAACCAAAACTGAGACTGATTTTTTATCACTCTCAGAACCACTCTCATTGTACGACGTCGATACGATGATCAAGCACATCCCCGCTGGCGACCTGCTGGAGTTTATTAATAACGCCCTGACGGGGAAAAATTATTTTGTGCTGGATGCCCAGAGCTACAGCGAGACTGAAATCGCGGACATCGCCATGATGCTGCGTGGTCGCTATCCCTCCATGCTGATCGGCAACGAGGATTCGATCCAGGCAACGTGGCAGGCTCGCGAGCTGGGGTTCAGCAGCTATTTTACCCGCACCAGTGAGATCCGCCTGCTGCTGCTGGGGATAGTGGAACACTTCGGCTATGTGCGCTCCAGAACTTCTCTGGTGATCGGGTTGTGCAATACCTCGCCTGATATCGATATTAATTATCGCGTTTTTCACGATCTCTGTAACAGCGAAATGATGAAAGGCTATTCAATGCTGTTTGTTAACTGCGACATCGCAAACATTTTCTTTGATGCCGCATTGGGGGTAAAGGCCAATAAAAACACCGTTGAGCACGTGCTGGGCTATGAGAATGAACTGGATACCACCTCGTCCCTGAAACTGGTGATGAAAATAAAAGATCACTTCGACTACGTTTCCTTCAACATTGCCAACGACGAGGCGCACGTTGACAACGTTGACGCCTTCCTCAACGGCGTTGAGAAATTCATCGAATCGCTGGCAAACTCCTATGGATTTATTTTTATTAATATCCCCTACTATTTTCTCACGCTGCACGGCGGAATTAATTTGCTCAATGAGAGCGACATCCGTGTGCTGATGACCAATGGGCAGATCGAGTCTATCTATAACCTTAACTATCTCAAGAACCGAATTGGCTTTAAGCAGGATAAAGGGGAGAAAAGAAGGGACAAGCTGATCTCCATCCGAAAACAGGCCGGTAAGCTGGCAACTGAAATCACGGATAAAGAAATCCACACCAAGCTGGGCATCAAGGTGGACTTCAACAATAACGCCAACCTGCTGGGGGGGGTGTTAACCGCTTTCAACCGTAAGAAAGAAAGCAAAAACATTATAGACAGCATATTTAGGTGATGACATGGATATAAAAACCTATGAAAAAATCAGAAACGCGCTGTTAGAGCAAATAAAAATAGAAAACTATGACAGCTCTGCCACTCATGAAGCGCTGATGAAAATTGAAGAACTGCTCATACCGGCGCTCGATCTGGAAAATATTATATTAACCAGAAGAAAGTTTGATGAGCTGATCAAAAGCTATTATGACGACATCTTCGGGCTGGGGCCCATCGAAGATCTGCTGGCCGATCCCAGCGTTAACGACATCATGGTTAACGGGTGTAAATCCATCTACATCGAACGGGCGGGCAAACTCATCAAGCAAGATTCTCAGTTTAAATCTAATGAGCAGATCCTGCGTATCGCGCAGCGTATTGTTGCGCCGATTGGGCGTCGGGTAGATGAAAGCTCGCCGATGGTCGATGCCCGCCTGGCCGACGGTAGCCGCGTCAACATCATCATTCCGCCCGTGGCCCTAGATGGCTGCACCATCTCCATCCGAAAGTTTAAAGAGGATAAATTAGACCTGATCGACCTGATCAACTTTGGCTCGATGAGTGAGGCGATGGGGCACTACCTGAGCCTGATGGTCAGGGCCAAGGCGAACATCATCATCTCGGGGGGGACGGGTTCAGGGAAAACCACCCTGCTCAATGCAATTTCGAACGAAATCGATGATGGCGACCGCATCGTCACCATCGAAGATGCCGCCGAGCTGCAGCTGCAAAAAGATCACGTCGTGCGCCTGGAGTCGCGCCCTAAGGGTGTTGACGGCGGCGGTGAAGTCTCGATTCGTGACCTGGTGATCAACGCGTTGCGTATGCGCCCAGACCGGATCATCGTGGGCGAGTGTCGTGGCGATGAAACCTTTGAAATGCTTCAGGCCATGAACACCGGCCACGAAGGTTCGCTCTCAACCATTCACGCCAATACGCCAAAAGACGCGCTGGTGCGCCTGGAAAGCATGCTCTCCATGGCGAACTCCAATATCTCGGCCAAAACCATTCGCGGCCAAATATCGCAGGCCGTTGATATTATTATTCAATGCGCAAGGTTGCCCTGCGGCTCGAGGAAGATTACCAACATTACGGAAATCGGCACGCTGGAGGGTGAGGTCATTCAAAGCCAGGACGTGTTCCTGCTCGAAAGGCGAAAAGAGTCGGATACGGTCACGAAGTATGCGCATAAGCAGAATATCGCCTACTCCATTCTGGAATCAAAGGCCGCGTTCGCCGGGCTGCTCCCAGAGCTCAAAGGCATCCTGCATGACTAACCTGACGGGCTTCCTCATCACCCTGCTGCTTCTGCTGCTGATGTTCTCATACGTCAGGCAAAAGGCCGCGAAGAAGAAAAAGTGGGAGAACTTTTTCGGTAAAGCGAAGCCGGCTGAGAAAGAGAAAACCAAGGAAATAAAAAAGCTCATCGGCAAGTCTTACCTACCCGACTTCGTGTTTATTTTTGGCACCAAAAGCCTGGTGATGTCTCTGGTGGTCAGCGGCGGCTACATCCTGTTTTGGTGGTTCTGCTGCCTGACCTTCAGCGCCTCGTCGTTTGCCTATGTATTTGGCACCGTGATCCTGGTAGCTATTTCGTTTGCCGCGTTGTACGGCATCTACCAGAGCCGTTTCAGCGACTATTTCGAAGCACAGTTCCCCTATGCGCTGCGGCTTATCAGCCGCAACCTGGCCGTGGGCCAGACGATATACGCGGCCATTGATGCAGCGGCGGAGAACCTGAGCGATATCATGAAGCGAGAATTTACCCGCATCTCATTCCAACTGAAAAACGGCGTGTCCTTTGATGACATACTCAGCCGGGGTGAGAAAATCTACCCCTATAAAGGCTACTTTGTTTTTAGTTCGTATATTCGTATCTCCATACAAAAAGGCAGCAGTCTGAAAGATACCCTGCTGTCCCTGGCCAATGACCTGGTCGCCGCTCAAGTCATTAAGAAAAAAACCAAGGCGTTAACCTCAGAGGCACGCGGGGCGGCAAAGATCCTGGCGCTTTTACCGCTGCTGATGCTGGTCGTACTCTATAAGTTCGCCTTTTGGAACTTCGTTTACCTCTTCGATGAGCTTTATGGCCGCTACGTGGTGATTTACGTGGTCATTAGCGTCAGCATCGGGTTTTTCATTATTTCACGCATGATTAAGGGAGTTGAACTGTGATTTTCTTTATCTCAACCTCGCTCTTTATCGTCGGCGTTATTGTGTTTATCTGGGGATTAAAGAGCCACAAGAAAGAAGAAGAGTATTATGATAAATTTTACTTTATCGTTTCCTCACACGAGAACCTCGATGACTACCTCAGCCTGAAAAACAGGATTAAAGACCTGTTCTCTTTATTAATGAGAAAGCTATCATTCTACGTTGAAAACAACCTGTCCCATACGGAATACCATGCTCTCATTAATAAGGCAGGATATTACTCGCTACAAGAAAGCACCCTATTTTATATTTATATCTCTAGCATATTTCTCTTTTCAACTCTGTCCCTAACGCTGTTAGCCTGCCTGGGTAATCTGTCATTCTATGTCATTCCTGTTTTCATGATCGTGTACTACATTGGCTCAAAGATTTATCTCGAGAGAAAACATAAGAACGAGATCAAAAAGTTCAGGATCAACTTCGTCTACTTTCTCGATCTGTGCGCCACCTGTATCAAAACTGGCATGACGCTGACGGCCGCTTTAGAAACCGTTTCCCCGGTGCTCTATCGTTTCTCCGGTCTGTTAGGCAACAGCATGCAGAACTTTTCACGCACGCTGAAATACAGCGATATAAACATCGCCTGCGAAAAGCTCTATGAAGAGGTTCCCCTAAGCGAGGTCAAGGAGTTTATCGCAACCGTGCGTAACTCCGCCCAGTTCGGCGCTGGCATGCAGTCCGGTCTGCAAGAGTTATCTAAAGAGATCCGCCAGTTTCACTTTATAGAAACCGAAGAAAAAATTGGCTCCGTCAACGCCAAGATGGGGATACCGCTCATTCTCTTTATCATGTTCCCGGTTATTGTTGAAATCATTGCTCCTGGCCTGCTACGCGCCATGGGCAGCCTGTCATTGGAGATGATCTCGTAATGAAAAAGTTAGTCCTCACTTCGATAGTCTTTCTTGCTGCCTGCGTCAACGGCACGCCCGATATGTTGAGAAACGATCGGGAAACGGCTCAGCTGGCGGTCCGCGTCGGCGCCTTTGAAAAGGCCAGGGAGATCGCGGTAGATAGTCTGCAAGCGCAACCGGACAATATCGAGACACGCTTCTACCTGGCCGATATCTATTCCAAGATGAATAAATATGATATGGAGGGCCAGGAACTGGAGATTATTCAGGGAAAAATTAGCCGCGCAGATGAGAATTACCCAAGGGTGATTATCGAACTAATGAAGAACAGTCTGATGCGGCATCAATATCAGGAAACTATCTCTCTGTATAAACAGAATTTTGCCGAAGGGAAAATGGCGCTTGCCCAAAGCGCTACTATGCGCGGCAAATCGCTGATGTATGCCGCCATTGCCTACTGTAAGCAGAATAAGTATGAAACCTGCATCGCCGAACTGAAGCGCGCCAGAACCTACCTGCCGGGAGACCCGGCGCTGGCCGACAACCTGAAGATTGCACAATACATGGCCAAGGCCAGCACAGGGGATATAGACCCTTCTCTGCTGTATGCCGGCTATAGCAATACGGAATCTAAAGAGATGTATGCCAACCTGATCATGGCGCTGATTCGCGGTGACCAAGAGACCCGCGCCTTTGAGCTGCTCAGCATGCGCTATTCCCGCGAGGATTCCATGACGATCATCAACGATCTTAACGGTATGAAAATCGCAAAATGATAAGTCTATTCACTAGAGTAGGGAGTGAGGAGCGAGGTATCTCAACCATCGAGGCCAGCGTGCTGCTGCCGATCCTCTTTATCATATTGATGATGATTTATGAGGTGCTGAGGTTTCAGAACGATATCTCAATCATTTATTTCAACGAAGAGTTTGCGTCACAGCGCGTCGATCTCTCGTTTTTAGACAACGATGTCGAAAAGATAAATGAAAACTTCCTGGCCGATTTAAACAAGAGCGGCAGTGAGTTTTATTTCAGCGCGCTGCTCTATTCGGAGCCAAAGATAACCTGCTATGAGGATATCAATATCAAAGTCAGCAAAAAGTGCGGAAAGAAAACCAAGCTGATTAACATCGCCTATCAGATCCAACGTGAATACAGCAGCGATTGGATAAGCGACCTACTGTCTTTCCCACAACAATTTGATCGCGAGGTATTTATCGTCAATGATTACTTCCATTAACAGGCTTGTTGATAATGAGGATGGTAGCGTCGCCGTTGAAGGCACCTTTGTTACCCTATTCTTGTCCGTGCTGCTGATTTATACCATGCAGCAGGCTTTGGTCATGTCAGTACAGTTTAGTATTAATAAACTGGCCGATCAAATGGTGAATATTATTTCCCATCGTGACAGCCTGTTTGGCAATGCCAATTTAAGCCAAGGCGACGTCGTTAACGTCGCTAAAATGTTTAGCCAGTTCAAGAACGGCGGAGAAGCGCCGTTTTTCGACGTTTTCGTTGAGGAAATCGCCTACGCAACGGAGCAATACAGCATGTATAAGCTACCCGGGAGCAAAGAAGGCTGCCAGCTCACCAAGCGGCTGACTGACTATGGCATCGATATCAAAACCTCATTCGGCAAATCTAACTCGGTGTATCGGGTTTCCATCTGTAAAAAAACAGAACCGGGATTATTCTCTAAAAATAAAACGCTGCTGGCAGAAAGTGCCATCCAAATTGGCCATCATCATTAGAAGATAATAATCATGAAGAATAAATTCGAGCGTTTTTTAGGTGATGAACAGGGTGGATTAATGCCGCTGTGGGCGATTGGCGGCATGATGGTGGTGATCTCTATTTTTTGGGTCGAAAACTACTCCTCCACCATCATGGAAAAAACGCGAGAAATGCGGCTGACCTCCGTCGTGACCCGTACCTCGATGGTAGAAAGAGGAACGGTGACCGCCAATGCCGGGCGGCTAGCCGAAGCGACAGGCGCCAATATGAATCAGGCAACCCATGCCTTCTCGGCGGAGCTGCAAGAAACTACGCTGGAAAAGCTTCAGGAGCTAAAAGAAAATAAGCGGATCAGCGAACTGCTCGCGACCACTTCCAACGTCAGTCAAAACACTAACGTTCCCTTCGATGAAATAAACAAAACCATTGGCCTCGACCCAGAGGTCAGGATCTCCACGGCGGATAACGCCGTCAAAGTTTTCAGACCGTTACACGTGATTATCGCCGTCGAGGCCAGCAGTCTTAACCGTGCAAACGTGATGCAGGCGCGGGCGGCGCTAATGAGCTCACTATCCCGCCTGTATGCCGAAGCGCCGACTACCCGAACGACGGTGATCCCATACTCTTTTCGCGTCAACTCCGGGGGCAAATGCTATACCGGGATCGCCCGGAGCGATGCCTTTTCATTTGTCTGGTGGGAAAACTTCTTTGCGCAAGAAGATTACCTGGCTGAACTTGAAAATACATTAAGAATGGCCGAGGAATATCTCGGAAGATTAAACGCAGAGATTGATTACAGTAATCAGATGATAATATATTGGAATAATGAGCTTAGTCAACATGATCCCGGCACTCAGGAATATAAAGAGCTGACAGAACAAATAAGTTATTATCAACAAGAGATAAGACTTGCTGAGGCGATGCTGCCAATGGCTAATGAAAACATAAAGATTGCCAAAGAAAATGTCGATGCACAGAAAGAAGTTATAGACAACCTTAAGCAACAACAACAGTATATTGATTACTTTCCTCTGGCCAAGCATTACGCAAAAAGGTACGATAACTATTATCTTCTGGATGATTATACCGATAATTTTGCTAACTCTGGAATATTTTCAATTACGCAGAGTGATTTTGAACGCGCCGCAAAGACGACTTACCAAAGTGCGGAATATCTATCCTCCCTCGCGGTCAAACGCGGCGTTTATTTTGGCGATGCCGGCACCTGCCCCGCCAGCACCGTAAAATATGGCCTGACCTCATCCCAAAATGTGAATAGTGCGCTTTCCGGCATCGACTTTAGCACCAATAAGATTAAAACGCTGGAAGGGCTACTGTGGGCGGGGCGCACCGCGTTTTCTGCCTCTCGCGGCATGGCACGCAACGTCATTATTCTGTTTGCGTCGGACACAAAAGAAGTTATCGATCCCGACGAGGTCACCGGCATCCGACAGAGCTGCGCAGCCATTAAGACCGGCTTTATCAATAATAAGTCGGCCAAGCTGATCGTCGTTACCCAGAATCAGGATGGCCGAGATAAGTTCGAAGAGCTGAGCTGCGCTACCCAGTGGTTCACCGATCCGGGCTATATCAACCTTGAAGATATAAACAACGAATCCACGCCAACGCTGGAAGAGCAATTCAACTTTATCTTCTCGCAAGAATCCACCACCAGGAACATTAACGCACATGAATAAAGTTATAACGATCGCGCTGATGCTGCTCTGCGCCCCTTTTTCCTATGCTAAAAGCAGCGACGAGCTCAATCAGTCCAGCTGCCAAACCGGCCCGATATATGAACGCTTCGGCGACGCAAAACGCCAGGCCGGCCTGCTCCGGTTCGACGGCCGCACCAACGCACGGCTGAGCCGTAGCCAGCTGGTGCAGTATCGATTCGTCACCGTGTTGCACGAGTACCTGGGCACACTGTGCCACCAGGAAAACGCTTACGACGCCAACAGCCTCGGCGCCTTGCTACTGACCAAGGAAAACATCGTCATGAGCCATGTCGGCACGGTGCATTTCGCAAGCGGTAGCGCCCTGGTTGATGAGGCGACGCTGGCGCGTTGCTGCTCGCACATCAGCCAGGCGTCTGACTACGACGGCATATTTATTGTCAGCCGCACAGACTCAATAGGCAACGCGAGCCACAACCGAGCACTGTCATATCAACGCGGCTACCGTATCGCCGAGCGCTTACCTCAGGCCAGCCCCATTCACCTGATTGCGCTCGGCGCCAGGCCAGCGCGCAGCGGCCAGAGGCCGATCGCCAACCCCAACGATCGGCGCGCCGACATTTATCTCTATCAGCGCCAGTGAGATCCCCCTCCGGCTTAGCGCGGGATCACCAATACCGGTTGGCCAATCTCATCCAGCAGGCCGCGCGTGACGGAGGCGTTCAGCCAGCGCCCCAACGAAGACAGGTGGCGGTGCGAGATGATCAGCAAATCGCAGTTGAACAGCGCCATCTGTTCCGGGATCACCTCGATGGGCGTCCCCGCTGCCAGCAAGCCCTGGGCATTGAAACCCTGCTGCTTCAGCGCCCGCGTCACCTGACCGACCTGCTTTTCCGCCAGCGCTTCTTCCCGTTGAGCGGCGGGGTACTCCTCGCGCTCATCGCTGTCAAAACGCAGGCCGCTGCGGCTGAGCGTAAAGGCATTGTCTACCACCGTCAGCACGATCACGTCGCCGATGCAGCCTTGCAGGCGCGCCATAAAATCCAGGGCATTGCCGCTGTGTTCAAAGCAGTCCACCGCCAATAACACTCTCTCAATCATAACCATCCTCACTCGCCTGAGTTAAATCGCGCCCTTGAAGTTGGCTTCGCCCTTTTTCCAATACCCCTTGGCAAACAGCGCAGCGCGGGAGATACCCATTTCGTTGATAAAGCGCGCCTTCAGGTACGCGGCAATCTGGTGTTCGCAGGCCAGCCATACCTGCCCTTCGCCGGACGGCAGTTCGCAATGGCTGACGGCCTGCACCAGCGGGCTGTTCATCACGCTGTCAAAATGTCGGGTGCGAATTTGCCAGCTGTTCACCTGCAAAAAGGAATAATCGACATCCTGAATCTCCTGCGCATCGCCCACTTCGGCGAACCACAGCACCGGCAACGGGTCGGACAGCGAGGCGAGAATGGTGCGCATGGCGGGCAACGCGGTCTCATCGCCCAGCAACAGCAGCCAGCGAGTTTGCGGCAACAATCGGAAGCCGCCGGAGCAAGGGCCGGCGAACCCCAGCTTGTCGCCCGGCATCGCGTCGCGCGCCCAGTTCGACGCCGGGCCTTCGCCGTGCAGCACCATATCGATATCGAAAGTGCGGGCGAGTTTGTCGATGCCGCTCAGGGTGTAAGCCCGTCCGGCCAGCGTGTCGCGCCACGGGAAGAACACTTTGACCCAACTGGCCGGCTCCTGCGCGCGCGGATCGGCGATAAACTTATCCACATCGTCGCCGCTCAACGTGATGCGGCGGATCCGGGCGGTGACTTGCCGCACGGCGCTCACCCGGGCCTCCCGTTTGCGGCGGGTGTCTCTTTCCAGCATCTCGTCGACAATCTTATTCAGCGTGTTGTGCATCAGCCTTCTCCTGTGGCGCCACAGACGGGTAGGTGTGTTCCCAGCCGCCGCCCAGCGCTCGATAGATATTCACCACGGCGATCGCCGTCTCCTCCTCTGAAACAATTTGCGCGGACTGCAGATCCAGCAGCGCACGCTGCGTGCTCAGAACGTGGATAAAATCGCTCGCACCGTTCAGATAGCTGTCGCGCGCCAGCGCAAACGCGTGTCGGTTGGCGGCCAGCGCCTCGGTCAGGTGCGTCTGGCGGCGCTGCTGGGCGCGATAGCCGGAAAGCGCGTCGTCGATCTCGTGCCAGGCGCGCAACACCGTTTGCTGGTAGGCGATGGCCATTTCCTGCTGCCGGTATTCGCTCAGGCGCACCCGTTGGGTGATTTTCCCCCCGTCGAACAGCGGCAAATACAGGGCGGGGCCGATGGCGAAGGTATGCGTGGACCAACTGCCCATATCCGCCAGTGCCAGTGCCTGATAGCCCGCATTGCCGGTCAGCGTGATGCGCGGATAGTAGTCGGCGGTGGCGATGCCGATCTCGGCGGTTGCCTGATGCAAACGCTCCGCCGCTTCGCGAATATCCGGCCTGCGCAGCGCCAGATCCGACGGCACGCCCATCGGCACCGCGCGCGCCAGCGTCGGCAGGGGCTTCGTCGGCGCCAACATCGCTTTCAGCGCGCCCGGCCGCTCGCCCAACAGCAGGCTGATGGCGTTGATCAAGCGTTCCTGCCTATCGAACAGCGTCGGCAGCAGGGCATCCACCTGCGCCAACTGCACCTGCGCCTGATCGACATCCAGTTCGTTGCCCGCGCCGCTCTGATAACGACTTTGCGTCAGCTGCAGCGTGCGCAGCGCCGTGGCGCGGTTTTCCTGCGCCACCGCCAGCTGTTGCTGCGTGGCGCGCAGGCGTAGATAGTCGCTCGCCACCTCCGCCGTCACCGACGTCAGCAGTGCGCGCCGGTTCTCCTGCGAAGCGGCAAAGCCGGCGCGCGCACTTTCCGACGCGCGACGCAGCTTGCCCCACATGTCCAGCTCCCAGGTGGCGCTGGATCCGCCGCGCCAGAGGTTATAATCCGCCTCTCCGCCGTTGCCGGACGGATCCATGCTGCCCACCGAGGTGGCGCGCTGGCGCTGATAGGCGCCGTCCAGGCTCAGATTCGGCATCAGCGCCGCCTCTGTCACGCCCAGCAAGGCGCGGCTTTGCTGCATGCGCGCCGTGGCGAGCTGCAGATCCAGGTTGCCGGCCGCCGCGCGCTGCACCAGTTGCGACAGCGACGCATCGTTGAATATCGACCACCAGGCCACCGGCAGCGCCCCGCCGCCGGCCTGCTCACCCCAGCTCTCGGGCAGCGCGTTCTGCGGCCGAGCGTAGTCCGGCCCCACCGCCCGGCAGCCGCTCAGCGCAATCAACAGCAGCGGGATCACGGCTCTGTTCATTGCAGGCCCCCGTCCAGCGTATTGATGCTGACGTCCGCAGACATGCCGACGCGCAGGGCGCTCAACAAAGCGGCGTGCTCTTTGTTGATATCAAATACAATTTTCACCGGGATGCGCTGAACGATCTTGGTGAAGTTGCCGGTGGCGTTCTCCGGCGCCACGGCCGCGAAACTGACGCCGGAAGCCGGCGCGATGCTGTCCACCTGCCCTTTCAGCGTTTGGCCGGGAAAGGTATCGATATGGATGTCTACCGACTGCCCGTGCGCAATGTTTTCCAGCTGGGTTTCCTGGTAGTTGGCGATGATGTACAGCTTGTCCTGCGGCACGATGGCCAGCAGCGCATCGCCCGGTTTGACGAACTCCCCGACCCGCAGGCTGTTCTTGCCGATCACGCCGCCGATCGGCGCGGTGATGCGGGTGTAAGACAGGTTCAGCTCGGCCATCGCTTTCTTCGCCTGCGCCAGCATCAACTCGGCATCGCTGTCCGCCAGCTTGGCTTGCAGCACCTGCTCCATGTTTCGCGCCGCTTTAAGCGTCGCCTCCGCCTGCGCCACATTGGCGGAAAGCGTGTGCACGCGCGTCGTCGCCTGCTGCGCCGCCTGCTGTGAACCCGCGCCGCTGCTGGCCATTCTCTGGTAGCGGTTCTGCTCCTGGCGCGCAAACGCCAGCTCCGCCTGCGCCGCCTGCCGCTCCGCCTGCGCGGCGGCGATCAGCGCGCTCTGTCGGGTCAGGTTGGCCCTGGCGTCGTCCTGGCGGGCGCGGGCGGATTGCTCCTGCGCCGTCGCCTGCGCCAATGCGACGTTGAATTCACGCGGATCGATCACCGCCAGCAATTCCCCCTGTTTGACCCACTGGTTGTCCCTGACCAACACCTGCGCAATTTCACCGGCAATCTGCGGAGAAATACGCGAGATATCGGCGCGAATATAGGCGTCGTTGGTATTCTGCTGTGTCTCTTTAATAAAGAACTTATTGATTAATAACCCCAGCGTAATGACGGCAACCGCCAATACGGCGACGGCGACTTTCTTGTTAGCCATAAAAGTGACTCCAATTAATATTTATTTCTGATGATAAAATGTCAGGCAGCGACCGAACGCGGCGGATAAATACGGGTCGGCATAACTAAAATCAGCGCGGTCAGTAATAACGCCAGGCCGGCAACCAACAGATAAAGATCGGCGCTGGCCAGCACGTGGCCCTGCCGGGCGGCAAGCTGCGCCAGCTGCTCCGCCGACCCCGATGCGCGGCTGTAGGCCGAGCCGAAGCCGTCGGCGATCGTACCGGCGTGATAATCCCCGCGCTGCCGGCTGAGCAGCGCGATGGCGCCGCCGGCAGCGGTGGCGGCGAAACCTTTCACCGCGTTGAACCAGGCCGCCGCAAACGGCCCGTCGGTCGGCAACAGCCCGCCGGTCGCCTGCATCAGCAACGGGATGATCGCCATCGGTTGAGCGACCGCCTGCAACAGCGCGATGACGCGGAACGTGTCGCCGTTCCATTCCGGCGTCAGCTGAGCCGCCAGCACGCAGGCGGTGGCCATCAACAGCAGGCTGATCGCCAGCACCCAGCGGCAATCCACCCGCGGCGTATTGCAAATTATGGCGACGATCGGCAGCGTAATTAATTGCGGCAATGCGACCCACAGCATTAAGTCGGAGGTTTGTTCCTGACGATAACCCTGAATCGCGGCTAAATATCCCGACGTGATATTAACCAGCGACACCATAATTAACAGCACGCCACCCAGCGTAATTAAGGAGAAAGACAAATTCCTTTTGCTTAATAGCTGCAAATTAAAAAAAGGCAGCGGGTGATACCATTCGTTAATCAGAAATAACGCCAATAATCCGCCGCCGCCCAATAATAAAACGTAGATCAGCGGCGAGTTCAGCCAGTCGAGGCGCTCCCCCTGTGAAATGCCCACCGTCAACATGCCGAGCGCCATGCCGCCGAGCAACAGGCCGCGCCAATTGAACTGCCGCAGGCGCTCCAGCCGCAGCGGATCCTGCGGCAGGCCGTAACCGATGCACACGGCGGCGATCGCCATCAGCGGCAGGTTCCAGTAGAAATACCCGCTCCAGCCCCAGTGAAAGGCGAAGGCGGCGGCGGTAGCGCCCAGCGTGGCGCTCCAGGCCGAGACCCAGCCGTAGGCACCCAGCCCCAGCACCTTGATCAGCGGCGGCATAAAACGCAGCACCACCGTCATCAGCATCGGCGGCAACGCGCCGCCGGCGAAGCCCTGCAGGCTGCGCACCGCCAGCAGCACGCCATACTGATCTCCCAACCAGGGCGTCAACAGTCCACCGGCCAGGTAAATGCCGCACATCGTCAACGCCACCCGGCGCAGCGAAAAGGTCGGCCAAAAACAGGGCGTGAACCCGGAACCGATCACAAAGCCGGTGACGTAGCATGTGGTCAGCCAGCTGCCGGCATCGAAGCTCAGCAGCATGCCACCCTGTATATCCGCCAGCGCAAACTTGCTGGCGTTTTCCCCCACGCCGCTGGCCATCACCGCCAAAAACACGCCGAACAACCCCAGCCAGGTACGGCCGTTGATTTCACCGGCGCTGGCGAGCCATCGATTTTTGTGGTGCGGCGTAACAGACACCTCAACCATTCCCCACTCCTGCTGTTTCAGCCTCAATCTTTGTTGTCGTGGGCAGTATCCGGAGTTATTTCGATTGTTTAAAATGAAATGATGTAATTAACTAGTTGCACAAAACGCAACCCATTGAGCGCACCCCCCCGGAGAGGCCATGCCGCAAAAAATTGATTTCAACCTGATCTATGCGCTGAATCTGCTGCTGGAAGAAGGGAGCGTGAGCGGCGCCGCCGAGAAGATGAATCTGAGCGCGCCGGCAATGAGCCGCATTCTCGGGCGCATCCGCCGGCAGTTCGACGACCCGATCATGGTCAGAGCCGGTAAGCATCTGGTGCCGACGCCGCGTGCGCTGGAATTGAAACGCCAGCTCGGCGACATCATCGAGCAGGCCACTGCGCTGATCGCACCGAGTGATGCGTTCGAACCCGGCAAGCTGACCAGAACCTTCACCATTCGCGCCAACGATATCTTTATCGGCGCGCTGGCGGGCGGATTGCTGGAGACGCTGCGGGAATCGGCGCCGCTGAGCGGCCTGAAATTCATCGCCGAAAGCGACGGCGAGGATGACGCGCTGCGCAGCGGCAAAGTGGATCTGGTGATCGGTTCCTCACGCGACTGGCACCCGGAAATCAAGACGCAGAGCCTGTTCACCAGCACCTTTCAGGCGCTGGTGCGCCCTGGGCACCCGATCATCGGCCGGGTAACGCCCGAAACCCTGACCCATTACCCGCATATCAGCGTTTCTCGCCGCGGACGCACGCAGGGGCCGATCGACGACGCGCTGCGCGATCTCGGCCTGCAGCGCAACGTCGCCCTGACCCTGCCGGGCTTTCATTCGGCGATGATGCTGACCATGAAATCGGACTTTATCCTGCCGCTGCCGCGCCACGTGCTGCAGGGGGTGAGCAACATCCACCTGCCGTTGGCGGAGATCGAGCTGCCGCTTGAGCTGGAATCGGTGTTTATCGTCCAGGCCTGGCACCCGCGCCTGGATCGCGATCCGGCGCACCGCTGGCTGCGGCAGACCATCAAGCAGTTCTTTTTGCAGCGGGAGTGAGGGGGCTATGTGTTGGGGAGAGGGACGCTCGCTGCAGAACCCAAATACGCCTGCCAGATAAGCCGGTAATATGGCATTTTGCCGAAGCCCTGCGCATACTCAGACGCCTTGGGTAAACCGCGCGACGCGGGCAATGGCATCGGTATTCCATTTCGCCAAGCACGAAACAGAAAGGAACTCATGCCCAGGGAGGCGCAAATGACCAAAGCGTATTATTGGAAAAGTCAGGTGTGGGGCGTGACTTACTTTTTTATCGCGCTTTATTACATCTATTCTTTCCAGGACATGGTGAATATCGCACTTTCGTTGATCCTCTCCATCCTGAGCTTTTTACTGTATCCCTGTGCTAAAAAAGGCACTGAAATGGCCGCCCTGCAGTTCACGAGTGAAGAATTTTGGCACCGCGGACTGTTCGCCGATACCATAGGCAAAAATGGCGTGCTGATCCTGTATTATGCATTCTGTTATGTCATGGCCCTGCCGCTGGGCGCCCTGTATCTGCTTGCCCTGTTTCTCAGAAATAAAAAGGCCGCGTAAGCGGTTTTTACGTCAACGGCTTACTGCCTCATAGTCCTTCTTCATGAACGTTTCTTCTACCCACGCAAGCTGCGCTATCACAAAGCGAAAGAAGCAAACTTACTCTACCGGAGCCGACAATCACAGAGGAGATTGGGAGATATTGATTGGCGGAAGATCACAGGAGTGAAAAAACAATCACAACACATTGTTTATTAACAAATTACACATATGGACCATGTAATAATATACACTCACCTATACACAGAAATCACCAATCTACTCTAGGGTATAGATTTAAATAGACGCTCAACCCGCTGCAGAAATGATTTATAGGAAAACTGTACACCCTGTTCACTTTTTGTTTTTATTATTTAATTTCATATAGTTACGTCATTTGCAGTCATCTCATCAGTGTGCACTACTGCTCATTTACAGATGAACAGCCTGAACATACGCGCAAAAACAGGCTTGAACGATTGGGTAACACGCTAGTTTCGTGATAACAGCTACCCCACAACCGATATGGTTTCATGAGGTACTATATTTATTCTAATAATATTTCCAATGAGCTAGATGGAGCAATAATGGCGTCTTAATCGACATTATCGGGCAAGTAATTATCTCGCGGTGAAACACTTCGACTATGCGCCCTCTTCTGACTTCCCTTAGTACTGATTGCAGAAGTTACATACTCGTATCTGTGGTGATCCAAATATCATCAGGCTCATGAGGCTCTGATAGCTAGATAATGAAAATAATAATAAAAATCAATCAATTATCAGGTCGATGTTTTTATGGGTCTGACTGCCCTAGACAGATGTTTGTTCCCCTAAGCGTGCTATCAAGATATGTTTTTCCGTCGACTATTTAGCGCCAAATTAGACGTGGCTAATTTTGTCTGTAAATCGTTCTATTTGTTGAAAAAATATTCCAATAAAATCAGTAAATTAATGCTTTTCAATTATCACACCAATAAATCCCAATTGACATTTTTGCTTTAATATCAATAAAATAGAAGAAAAAAGACTTTCATTCCATAGCAAACGCAGCTGCATCTATAGATTAGTAACGCTTTATACTTTATGGTATCAATAGGCTAAGACTATTCTTATGGCGTTATTCTTGACGGTGGATTTTACATATAGTTGCTTTTTATTTTGCATTAATATCCAGCTATTGGATTTTGTGCTATGCGGTTTTGATTTTTGTCGTAGCAACTTCCCCCCTTTGCCTGTTTAAAAGAATGACACCTTTAATAAATTGAATATTAACAGTTTTCCAGCACAAGAGGCGCTATTATGAGCATCACGGCGCAGGTAAGTATCGCGCAAAAATTGGGCTTCACCTCCCACCAGAATGCTGTTCCGATGTTACGTGAGCTTGTCTTGCATAACGAATCCGATCAAACCTACCAAAATCTAACGTTGCACCTGCAAACAGCGCCGTCGGTGCTGGAAGCAAAGCAATGGAATATTGACTGCCTGCTGCCTGGTTCATCGATTGATATTCGTGAGCGAGATGTAAGGCTCAATGCGGAATGGCTGGCTGAACTTACTGAAAGTGTGATTTGCGAAGTCACGTTAACTTTGCGGCAAAGTGACAAAGAGCTCTTCACGCTTCATTATCCTCTCGAGGCTTTAGCGAAGAATGAATGGGGTGGCAATGCAATGTCCGAACTGCTGCCCTCTTTCATTATGCCGAATGATCCTGCTGTAGATCGCCTTATCAAAGCTACATCTGATGTCTTGCGCAGTGCTGGGAAAAAAGATGCGTTGGATGGCTATGAAAGTAAATCCCGAACGCGCGTGTGGGAAATGGCTTCTGCACTATGGACAGCTGTTTGTAACCTGAATATCAGCTATGCACTCCCCCCCGCCAGTTTTGAGCGGAACGGTCAGAAAATTCGCACACCTGGTGCAATTCTAGAAGGTAAAGTCGCTACCTGCCTAGATACAACGCTATTATTTGCCTCTACCCTGGAGCAAATGGGGCTCAATGCTCTGGTAATCCTTAGCGAAGGGCATGCTTTCGCTGGTTTCTGGCTTCAACCGCAAGAGTTTGCACAACTAGTTACTGACGACGTATCTTCTGTCCGTAAACGTGTTGATTTAAAAGAAATGGTAGTGTTTGAAACTACGTTGGTTACTAAAGCACAGCCTCCTTCCTTTACTCAAGCTTTCGAGGAAGCTTTAAAGCATCTTACTGAAGAGGAGTTTCACGCAGCCATTGATACCCGTCGCGCACGTATGCAAAAGATTCGCCCTCTGGCTCTGGGGAGCACTCGCTTAGAAAGTCGGTTAGATTCAGAACCGAATGTTCGACATGGCTTTGAAGATGCACCAGTACTTCCTTCTTTTGAACTTGACATAGAGATGGAAGGTACGAAAGATGCCGCTGGCCGTCTCGTACAGTGGCAACGTAAACTACTCGATTTGACGACCCGTAACCGCTTATTGCATTTACCAGACAGTGCTAAAAGTATTCGACTGATATGCGCTAATCCCGGTTACCTAGAAGACAAACTGGCAGAGGGAAAACGAATCCGTATTGTCTCATTACCTGACCTCGAGTTGGGGGGGCGTGATGCGGAATTATATCGCCAGCAAACAAATGCAGACCTCCGGGAGGAGTATGCCCAACAGGCTTTGGAGCGTGGTGAAGTTGTATCACCTCTCGAAAAAGAACGCCTGGAATCATCACTTATTGATCTGTATCGAAAGTCAAAAAGCGACTTGGAAGAAGGGGGAGCCAATACCCTGTTTCTTGCAATTGGTTTCTTGAAATGGAAAAAATCAGCTGAAGATACAAGAAATTACTTAGCTCCCCTTATTCTATTACCGATTCAGCTAGACCGAAAAAGTGTAGTTTCTGGTGTGACTATGCGTTTGCTGGAAGAAGAGCCGCGCTTTAACCTTACCTTACTCGAGTTATTGCACAATGACTTTGCACTGACTATCAACGGCCTTGATGGCGAGTTACCTACAGATGAAAGTGGCATCGATGTAGATGGTATCTGGAATGTGGTACGTCGCGCTGTACGTGATATGCCAGGTTTTGAGGTTACTCGTGACGTCGTGATTGGTACTTTCTCCTTTGCAAAATATTTGATGTGGAAAGACCTCATCGATAGAGCACCGCAACTGATGCAAAGTTCTCTAGTAAAATACCTTATCGAGCGGGGTCAAGAAAATGTTGCCCTTGAGACGAACGGGGAGATAATTGAGGTCAATAGACTTGATGATGCTATAAGCACTCAAGAGCTTTTCCTGCCATTACCCGCAGACTCCTCGCAAATTGCCGCTGTGGTAGCTTCTGCAAAAGGTCGCGATTTTGTTTTGGATGGACCTCCGGGCACCGGTAAGTCTCAGACAATTGCCAACATGATTGCACATAATCTGGCCCTAGGAAGACGTGTATTGTTCGTTGCCGAGAAAAAAGCGGCCCTTGATGTGGTCTATCGCAGACTTGAAGCTCAAGGATTGGGCGAATTTTGTCTGGAATTACATTCCAGTAAAACGTCAAAGATGGATTTTCTCAAACAGCTGGAACGAGCATGGGATGCCCGCGATATGCTCACGACCAGTGAATGGGAAGAAGAAGCTAGCAAAGTTCAACGACTACGTGACAAGTTAAATGAGGTTGTCCGTCTATTGCATCAGCGATGGCCAAATGGACTGACACTTCATCAAGCAATGGGACGAGTCATCAGAGATGCCAGTATAGTCACACCTCAATTCACATGGGTTACAGGCACATTGCATACCTCTGAACAAATGACAGAATTCAGAGAAATCGCCAAACGTCTTGATCTCAATCGAAATGCCTTTAAGCAACATCACCTGCATTTTGGGAGCATAAACCAGACTGACTGGACTAATGGATGGCAATCGTTGCTTATTGCTGAAGCTCTGACCATTCCGGATAACATTAAGCACCTAGAAAATGCTGCAGGAGACCTAATTAAAGCAACAGGAATCATTTTAGAATCAAATGAACCTGATAAACTTGTTCAACTGGCATCTCTTTGCGATTCATTGTCAAAAGCAGCAGGTACTGATCTGAGCTTTATGTTCGCTCCAGATGTTGTTAGTAGAATTGAAGCTACGAAAATGGCAATCAGCCTTCTCAAAGAGATCGAATTAGCCAAATCAAAATTGTCTGTTACTTATCCAGGAAATAACTGGCAAAGTTTAAATGTTCTCCAGGTCAGAAACTCTCTTGCAGAGGCTGATAAGAAATTTTGGTTTTTTGCAACTCATGCCCGTAAGAAAGTTATTTTCGAGGTGGTCCGGCAACATTTACTTAATGCTACTCCCGATTTATCCGTTGACCTTCCTATTATTGAAAAGCTTCAAATTCTATCTCAGAGATTGTCAGAGAGCATACCTTTGACTTCGACTATGCCGGGATGGCGTGGTCTTGACACTGACTATTCCGTCTTACAGAACACCCTCGACTTGGCCGACACCATTCGCAGTGCATTAAGTAGATTTGCTTCATCACCTCAGCAACTTGCAGAGCTTCGCTCCACAGTTAAAACGTTATTGATTGATGCTAATGACTTACTGGGTTCTCAGGGCATTATTGCAACGCTTACCCAGAATCTGCTCGCCTCCGTGTCAGCTTTCAATGAAGCCAAAGCAAGATTCTGTAATCTGATTAAAACGTTAGAACATGACTTGGAGATCGCAACCCTTCGCGATTGCGCATTGGGCATCGTGAACCATCAATCATCTCTGAAAGCCTGGAGTGACTGGAGCCGAGTTCGCGAAGAAGCCGTTGGGGAAGGCTTATTGCCACTGGTCAATGCGATTATCCAACTTGACCCAAGTGATATCAGTGCGGTGGAGTTATTTGAGACAGCTTATTGCCGCTGGTTTGCTTCGTGGGTGATTGACTCAGAACCTCTGCTGCATAATTTTGTACCCGCAGAACATATGAGTGATATTGATGCGTACCGCATTCACACTGACCGCCTTGCCAGGCTCTCGGTTCGCTATATTCGTGCACGATTGTGCGGTGTGATACCTGCAAAAAATGAAGTCAGTAAGCAAGGGGGCTTTGCTCTGCTCAAACATGAATTGCAGAAATCACGGCGTCATAAGCCAGTTCGCCAAATGGCTGCTGAAATGGGCGATGCTATGTCGAAGCTAGCTCCTTGCATGCTAATGAGCCCACTCTCTGTTGCTCAGTTCTTGCCCTCAGAGCAGGCGTTGTTTGATCTAGTGATTTTTGATGAGGCATCACAGATAGCTCCTTGGGATGCGATTGGTACAATGGCCCGCGGTAAACAAGTTGTTATTGCAGGTGATCCTCGACAAATGCCACCAACCAGTTTCTTCAACCGTGCGGCTAATGATACCGATGAAACTGAAGAAGATATGGAAAGCATTCTTGATGAATGTCTGGCTGCAGGCCTGTATAACCACAGTCTGAGTTGGCATTATCGTAGCCGCCATGAAAGTTTGATTGCATTCTCCAATCATCAGTATTACGACGGTAATCTGATCACCTTCCCCTCATCTAAAACCAAACAAAGTTCCGTTCAGTGGCGCAAAGTAATAGGGACCTATTCTAAAGGTAAGGGACGCCATAACCAGGCCGAAGCAGAGGCAATTGTCTCTGAAACAGTGAAACGTCTGAAGGATAAAAAATTTATCGCATCTGGTAAATCTATTGGCATTATTACTCTCAATACGGAACAGCAGAAACTGATTAATGATCTATTAGACCGCGCCAGACAAATACATCCTGAAATTGAGCCATTCTTCCAACCTGAACTGGAAGAGCCTGTCGTAGTTAAAAATCTTGAAACAGTCCAAGGGGATGAACGAGATCTGATTATGCTTGGTATTGGATATGGCCCTACAGAGCCGGGCGCTAATACCATGTCGATGAATTTCGGACCACTGAACCGAAATGGGGGCTGGCGCCGTCTTAATGTTGCTGTTACACGCGCACGTCAGGAAATGATGGTGTTTAGCTCTTTTGAGCCTTCCTTTATAGATCTCAATCGTACAAGCGCTCGAGCCGTTGCTGACCTGAAGCATTTTATTGAATTTGCTCAGCGCGGCCCGATAGCTCTGGCACAAGCAGTTCGCGGCTCGGTAGGAAGTTATGACTCTCCGTTTGAGGAGGCCGTAGCAAATGGCCTAAGAAGAAAAGGATGGCAAGTTGTTCCACAGATTGGCGTATCACGGTTTCGTATTGATTTGGGTATCGTGCATCCGGATAAACCGGGAGACTATTTAGTGGGGATTGAATGTGATGGTGCTACCTATCATAGTGCAGCCACTGCTCGTGACCGTGATAAAGTTCGTAGTACGATTCTGCAGGGGCTAGGCTGGAAACTGCTTCGACTATGGTCAACAGAATGGTGGGTTGATAAAGAAGGCGCACTAGAAAGGCTAGATATGGCGATTAATGGTCTGTTGGAGGAATCCAGAACTGCGGAAGAAAAAATCGCAGATAAAGATGAGCTGGATCAACCAATCACTATAGAAAATAGTAGTGCAGACGTAACTGATGAGCAGGGATATATTCAGGTTGTTAATGATGAAGAAAGATCTGTTTCTGGTAAGCATATTAAACCCATTATCCATCCAGTATCAGCGGAAGATGATGCAGAGGATCCATTGCCAGAACTGAAATATGCTTATTCTGCGACATTAGAAACCGCTCAAGTTGGAAAAACATGTAAGTATGTTATAAATGAATTGAAGGAGTGGCAGGGAAAAATTGATCCAGAGAGATTCTATATCGCAGAGTACGATGAAACGCTAAAAATACTCATCGCAGAGGTGATTAATCTTGAGTCCCCTCTTCTAGATAAAACGCTAGTACAGCGCATAGCGCGTGTACATGGCTTTAGCCGTGCAGGTAGATTGATTCGAGAGCGTGTTATGGAGGTTGTTGACCAAAACTATCATGTAGCGACGGATCATTTTGGTGAAGATTTTATCTGGTTATCAGAAGCTCAAAGAGCGGACTGGAATGCCTTCCGTTTACCTTCAACCGATGCCGATGTTCGCCAGGTTGATGCAATACCAAGTGAAGAATTGCGCGCATTGGCTTTGAGTATTGAAGGTGAAAACAAGGTCTCGGAAATGGCAAAGTCACTAGGTATTAAGCGTCTGACAAGTCAGGCAAGACAAAGATTAGAATCGATTATTTAAAAAATGAAATGGCCATCTTTGGTGCCCAAACCTTAGATGGCCAATTTATATCATTGAATTACATCCTTGCTCATAGAATAGCCTCACAGCCAGTCACCGGCATTATCCATCCACGTAAAGCCACGCCAGATAATCATATAACCTCAACGAAAACACTCTTTACGAAAAAGACTTTACCATGATAAGCATTAGAGTTATTGGGATATATAACTCAATCTCACTACAATCAGAAACGCCAAAAATTCCGCGAGCAAAGGATAAGCATTGGATATATCTCAAGACGCCCAAGTAACATCGCGGCACACATTAGCCACTTGGCCGCATCGCTCATCGTTCCAAATCCGGCAGCAGTTTCACCGTATCCCAACCCCATGTTGTTAATGCAGGCAGCAACAGTGGCGAATGAAGTGATCATGTCATACCCCATCAGGTTAAGCAGCCAGATAAAGAAACAACTGAATAAGATATAGAGGAAGAAAAAACTCCATACTGAACGCAAAACCCTATCTTGGATCGGTACATTGCCTACCTTAATGGTGAAAATTGCATTAGGGTGTACTAGTTGATTGATTTCATGCCTACTTTGCTTATACATGATCAAAAAGCGCAGTGCTTTTATCCCTCCACATGTTGAACCGACGCAGCCGCCAAAAAAGCTGGCTGCCAGCAATAACATGATGGTATGTGAAGGCATCTTAGCGTAGTCGGCAGTGGCTAGGCCATTGTCTGTCATCATTGAACTAGTAAGAAAAAAACCGTGCACAAAGGAATCTTTCACACCGTACATACCGGAACGATAAAGCTCAATACACACGATCACTGCAATAATAGATAGTACCAGTAAGAAGAAACGCAGTTCCGTATTACGATATAGGGGCTTCAAGCTTCGGCGACCAACGACAACGAAATATAGGGTAAAGTTTATAGCAGCCAAGATAGAAAAAATGCCTCCGACCATTTCTACCGCAGAGCTATCGAAATAGCCCAAGCTCTCGTTACGAGTGGAAAAGCCTCCCAACGAAACAGTTGAAAGGCCATGACAGAGTGCGTCAAACCATGGCATACCAGCCATTCGGTATGCAAAGGTACAAGCTAACCCCAACCCGAGATAGATCAACCATAGATTTTTCGACGTATCAGCCAAGCGAGGCGTCAATCGCTCTTCTTTGAATGGGCCAGGCATTTCTGATTGGTAAAGTTTGGCGCCACCGATCCCCAGCAACGGCAATACAGCCACAGCAAGAACAATAACGCCAAGACCTCCAATAAAATTGAGTTGAGAACGGTAATAGAGAAAGGACTTTGGTACGCCCGATACATCGTTAAGCACTGAAGCCCCCGTAGTCGTGATACCGGATACCCCTTCAAAAATCGCATCGGCCAAACTAATGTTCAGAGTGTTATCGAACCACAATGGCAAAGCACTTATAAGAGAGAACAGTAACCAGAACATTACGATAATCAGAAAACCATCTTGGGTGCGTAGCTGCACTTTCGCTTGCCGAGTAGTGAACCACCCCAAGGCACCAGAAATGCCAGCGATCGCCAACGTATAGAAAAAGGAAAATACGCTCTTTTCTTTATACAATAGCGCTACTGCCAGTGGTGGGATCATTGACAGACTATAAAGAAGAACCAAAAAGCTACAAAGATGAATGACGACTAAAATCTGTTTGGTTTTAACCATACTATGTCCAAATTACCTGCCGCAGTGAACCCGCCTATGTTAAGTGCATAAGGATACGACAGATACAAAAATCTATCCCTCAGTACTGGCATGATTGTTACCAATTATTGGTATAGCTGTCTGATGCAGCAGACCTACGTAAAATTATTTTCTATCTTCCCTCCTACCAACGAGTTCAAGTCCATCAATTCGAGCCACGCGCATTTACCCCTAATAAAGTAGCTGATGATGCTAACGTGTATTAGCTCAGACTCGAGCTGGCATTGTCACAGCATAGAGCTTAGCCTAAGCCAACAAGTCAGCTCGGTGCAAAAGCAGACGTTTTGAGCTCAATAAGAAAGAGGTTATATTTTGTCCTGATTGACGCGGGATGAAAGCTCCTGATGGCTCTCCTTTCGTTCACTGTAGCGATCGGCCAGGTAACCTGTTTTCCCCTTGAGCAGCAGCGTGAGTTTAAACAACTCCTCGGCGACATCGACGATACGATCATACCAGGACGAAGGTTTCATCCGCCCGTTCTCATCGAATTCCTGCCAAGCTTTGGCTACTGAAGATTGGTTGGGGATAGTGAACATCCTCATCCAGCGTCCAAGAATACGCATTTGGTTCAAGGCATTAAAAGACTGCGAGCCGCCACAAACCTGCATCACCGCAAGAGTTTTGCCCTGTGAAGGACGAACCGCACCTTCACTTAAGGGGATCCAGTCGATCTGTGCTTTCATCACCGCACTCATTGCCCCATGCCGCTCAGGAGAACTCCACACCATTCCATCACACCATCTGACCAGTCCGCGCAGTTCGGTGACTTTAGGGTGCGTTTCCGGAGCATCATCCGGCAGGGGTAAACCTGAGGGGTTAAACAGTCTGACCTCCGCCCCCATCGCCGTCAGTAGGCGACCCGCTTCTTCTGCTGCAAAACGACTGTAAGAACGTTCTCTTACCGAGCCATACAGAATCAGAATGCGTGGCGGTTCCTGGAGCTGCAGGCGTTCAGCAATCAGCTGATCGAAGCAATCAGCGTTCAGTGCAGGAAAGTGTTCCATTATTACTCCTCCGGGAGATTCTGGTGATTTCAAAATGAATACATATGATTTATCATATGTGTATTCTAAAGGGAACGGAGTAAAAAATGCTACGGCCTGTTCAGCTTTTTAAAATCCTATCGGATGAAACCCGCCTCGCCATTGTCATGCTTCTCCGGGAGTCCGGCGAACTGTGCGTATGCGATATATGCGCGGCCACCACTGAGTCACAACCCAAAATTTCTCGCCACATGGCTATTCTGCGCGAAGCTGAGCTGGTGCTTGACCGTCGGGAAGGCAAATGGATTCACTACCGCCTATCACCCCACATGCCGGCGTGGGCGGCTGATACGATCACGACGTCCTGGCAGTGTATGAGAGAAGATGTGGATGAATGGTTGTCAAAATCAGCATGCACATCATGTTGAAAATGTTTATCACATACATATAACCATATACAAAGGAACCTGAAATGATTTTGGCAGGGAGTATCTTTATACTGACGCTGGTTCTGGTCATCTGGCAACCGAGAGGCCTCAGCATTGGCTGGAGCGCAAGTATCGGAGCCGTACTAGCTCTGGGTACAGGGGTTATCCACATTCATGATATCCCCGTAGTCTGGAATATCGTCTGGAACGCAACAGCGGCATTCATTGCGGTGATCATCATCAGCCTGCTGCTCGATGAGTCCGGTTTCTTTGAATGGGCCGCGTTGCATGTTTCCCGATGGGGTAATGGGCGCGGCCGCCTGCTGTTTACCTGGATAGTAATGCTTGGCGCTGCTGTTGCTGCGCTGTTTGCTAACGACGGTGCAGCACTGATACTGACGCCGATTGTGATTGCGATGCTGCTCGCACTGGGGTTCAGTCAGGCGACGACTCTGGCCTTTGTCATGGCTGCAGGATTCATCGCTGATACCGCCAGCCTGCCGCTGATAGTTTCCAACCTGGTAAATATTGTCTCGGCAGATTTCTTCAACCTGGGCTTTACACAGTACGCCTCCGTGATGGTCCCTGTGAACCTGGCGGCCATAGCTGCCACGCTGGTTATGCTCCATCTCTTCTTCCGCCGCGATATCCCAGCCAGATATGACGTTTCACTGCTCAAGATGCCTGCCAGTGCGATTAAAGATCCTGAGACGTTCAGGGCGGGCTGGATTGTTCTGCTGTTCCTGCTGGTCGGTTTCTTTG
Organism: Serratia sp. CY47444; assembly: GCF_052168635.1. Taxonomy (NCBI): domain Bacteria; kingdom Pseudomonadati; phylum Pseudomonadota; class Gammaproteobacteria; order Enterobacterales; family Yersiniaceae; genus Serratia; species Serratia sp. CY47444. Next base: position 131,449 of record NZ_JBJNMH010000012.1, on the reverse strand, counting down.
TTCTGGAGCCGCTGGGGATCCCTGTAAGCGCGATAGCAGCAGTTGGGGCTGCGGTGCTTTTCGTGGTAGCAAAGCGTGGCCGTGCCATTAATACCGGGAAGGTGCTGCGCGGGGCGCCCTGGCAGATCGTGATTTTCTCGCTGGGTATGTATCTGGTCGTCTACGGCCTGCGTAACGCAGGACTCACTGAGTATCTTTCTGCCGTACTCAATATGTTGGCAGACAAAGGCTTATGGGTTGCCACGTTCGGTACCGGCTTCCTGACTGCGTTCATGTCGTCTGTGATGAACAATATGCCAACGGTGCTTATTGGTGCATTGTCAATTGACGGGAGTGCTGCGACCGGCATCGTCAGAGAGGCGATGATTTATGCCAATGTGATTGGCTGCGATTTAGGTCCTAAAATCACCCCGATAGGTAGTCTGGCAACCTTACTATGGCTTCATGTGTTGGCACAAAAAAACATGACCATCACCTGGGGATATTACTTCCGCACCGGCATAATCATGACCCTGCCTGTGCTTTTCGTCACTCTGGCCGCGCTGGTATGGCGGCTCTCTGTCACTTTGTAATGAGATATTGATATGAGCAACATTACCATCTATCACAACCCGGCCTGTGGAACCTCACGTAACACGCTGGAGATGATCCGCAACAGCGGTAACGAACCAACCATTATTTATTATCTCGATACGCCCCCGACGCGTAAAGAACTGATCAAACTGATTTCAGATATGGGGATTTCAGTACGCGCATTGCTGCGTAAGAACGTTGAACCTTATGAGCTGTTGGGTCTTGATGAAGACAAATTTTCTGATGAGCAGTTGATTGATTTTATGCTTCAGCATCCGATCCTAATTAATCGGCCGATTGTAGTGACGCCACTTGGCACACGTCTTTGTCGTCCCTCAGAAATTGTACTGGATATTCTACCTGAAGATCAGAAAGGTTCTTTTACCAAAGAGGACGGTGAAAAGGTCATTGACGAAACGGGGAAACGAGTTAAGTAATCTTTCCGCGTAATATTATCGGGCACCTGTTTACTTCACACCGGCGTCCGCTCCTTGCTCAGAGCGAACTGTTGGACTTGATTGTGTGCTGCCAGAGAATGCTGTCAGCTCACGTCTGGGCTAATACATCTAATACCAAGACGAACTATCCGAACTTGCACAGAAACCAACCATTCACTGTACGGTTTTCATCCCAGCAGTATGAGCAGAGCAGCCTATGGACATGCTTAACTTATTCATCATGATGTACCTGGCCGGAACACGGCACAAAACTATTTACTATAGTCAGCTCGAAATTAATTCATTTAATTTAAGTTAAAATCCGCCTTCATAGAAGGCGGCATTGATTTTGCCCTGGAAGGGCGTACCAAAAACCCTTAAAAAGAAGCCTATGCCAGTTCTGTGAGATTTAAATCCAAAGACAATAAGGCAGAGCCAAAACCCGTTGATGACCACGCCCACAGGACGTGGTTTTCAGTTGGCAATAAAAACCGGCCTAAGCCGGTTGACTGAAAGCATAATCAGATGATGTAAGTCCCTCATGATGCACTATCTTCCGGGAAAACCTGCATTTTCATCAATGTTGCCTGTTGCTTCACGAATCCGATTTACCTCAGCGCGGTTATTAACCCAATAGTCAGCCCGTTCAATGCCGAGCGTCTCAGGGTGGAATACAGGGTCAACACCTTCGGCAAGTTGCTTTTCATAGTCCTTTAGGCAGGTAAACGCCGTCTTACGCAGTAGCAAAATGGCGATGATGTTCAGCCACGCCATCAGCCCCACACCAATATCCCCCAACCCCCATGCCAAATCCGCTGTCTTGACCGTGCCGTAAACGGCCGAGGCCATCAGCCCGATTTTCAGCACAAAGGTAAGCCAGGGGCGATGTATCTTACGATTGAGGTAGGCAACATTGGTTTCTGCAATATAGTAGTAAGCCACGATGGTCGTAAACGCGAAGAAGAAAAGCGCAATAGCAACGAAATAGCTACCAAAACCAGGCATCATACTTTCCATCGCAGTCTGAACATATCCTGGTCCGGCGGCAACACCGGCAATTCCCGTATAGAGTGCTGCCCCCTCTGGCCCCTGAACGTTGTACAGGCCAGTAATCAGCAACATGAAGCCAGTAGCGGAGCAGACAAACAAGGTATCGATATAGACAGAGAACGCCTGCACCAACCCCTGCTTGGCCGGGTGACTGACGGCAGCAGCGGAAGACGCATGCGGGCCGGTCCCCTGCGCGGCTTCGTTGGAATAAACACCCCGCTTCACACCCCACATGATCGCAAGCCCCAGTATCGCGCCAAATCCAGCGTCAAGACCGAACGCACTTTTCCAGACCAGCAGAATCACACCCGGTAGTTGGTCAATATTGAGCGCTACTATCACGCAGGCCACAATGATGTAACCCAGTGCCATAAATGGCACCACGGTACCGGCAAAACTCGCAATGCGCTTCACCCCACCGAAAATGATGAACCCCAACAACAGAGCGATAAGTGCTGCAGTAACATTTGGGCTGATACCGAATGCAATATCCAGACTGGCGCCGATGGAGTTGGCCTGTACGCCCGGTAGCAACACGCCGCAAGAGAAAATGGTGGCGAGGGCAAAAATCCAGGCGTACCACTTCATGCCCAGCCCTTTCTCAATATAGAAGGCAGGGCCGCCACGATACTCACCATCCAACTTCTCTTTATAAACCTGACCCAATGTCGACTCTACAAAAGCCGAACTGGCCCCCAAAAACGCAACCATCCACATCCAGAACAATGCCCCCGGACCACCGAATGTAATAGCGGTCGCAACCCCTGCAATGTTACCGGTTCCCACTCGCCCAGCCAGAGTCATGGATAACGCCTGGAATGAAGATACCCCGGCGGCATTCGCTTTGCCCTGGAATATCAAACGTACCATTCCTTTCAGATGACGCAGTTGCAAAAAACGGGTACGCAAAGAAAAATAAAGGCCGGTTCCCAAACACAGATAAATGAGCGCCTGGCTCCAGATCACGCCGTTGACGGCATTGACAAATTCATTCATGCAATCCAACCCCTTCGTTGATGCCCGGTAAAGTTAGTTGTTCAACTGCTTAACACCGGGGTGCGCCGTCTAGCGTGAGATTTTTTATGTTAAGTTTTATAGTTACAACACGTAACTAATTAACACATATGTAACCTGTCGTAAAAAATCGACATTTGCAAGCATAACTATGGGGAATGGTTCGCATATTTGAACTTTTTTGCTGAATGCCAAATACTGCAGCCACTATCAAAACGCTCATCATCAAGGAATCTGTTGATTATTAAATACATACTTTAGAAATCTTTTAGTCCCTCTTAATCAAGAGTATGTTTCCGATTTCTTGTAAAAGGCCAACCAACACAAACCATTCATATGATTGATTTTAAACATAAAATAAATATTTTTATCTCACTTAGTGTAACCCCCGTGCTACGCTTTGATGGTAACCTAGAGATGCAGACACAAAAAAACCGGCCTGAGCCGGTTTGGGGAGCGCTTGTCATTATTAGGTCGGCCGTAGGACGGCCGAGGTAATGCCCTGGTGTTGCTGCATATCTTTCAATGTCACTATAGGCGGTGCAACGATTGAGCGTCCAATGGGTTCGGCAGATCAATAAAGGTCTATTGATCGGCCCGGCCGATCATCACACCGCCCCGCACTTCGGCAGCCAGTCCGCTTCGCACTCTTCACTCAATACCACATTAGTCTGCATCCCCAGCCGGGTTTTACGCTTGAGCAGGGTTTTCTCATACTCTCTCAGCGTTTGCGGCACTGCCAGACCGAACGCCGTCAGGTTCATCACGTGCTGATAGCCCCGAGCCGCCATAAACGACAGATAGGCGTGGTACAGGTAGCGGCGCGGGTTCGGCGGAGTGATGTTGGCATTGCCGATCATCATCCCTTCCGGGGTGCCCAGCACCGTCAGGTAGCCACAAAAATCGACCAGCGGGTCGGCCTGGCGTTTGATGTTCAGCGCCTCGTCTGAGCTTTGCTGCGCCTGAAGTAGTGTGCGGGCGTCATTCGGGTTGGCAAATCGCTGCATCAGGTGGCGCACAATGACCGCCAGCTCCTGGGTGATTTTCTCCAGCAACTGCGGGTCGCGCTCGGCCAGCGGTATCGCGTCCGGGAAGGTGATAATCACCCGCCGACGGGATACCCCACCGCTGCGGTCGCTGAACTGCATCGGGTTGTTGTTCACCGCCAGTATCACCGCCGGGATGTAGGCGGCGTAGGCGTCGCGGTACTTCGGGTCGATGGCAACCGCATCGCCGCCGGTGATGGCCTTGATACCCGCCCCGTCACCGCTCCACTTTTCCTGGTCAGGCAGGAGTATCAGCGAGTAGCCGACCACGCTGGCCCGCTCGCGCGCCGACTCCAGATTATCAATGGTGGCCGAGGTGGTGTTATCGGCACCGGCCAGCAGCCGGGCAATGGCCGCCATTACGCTCTTGCCGCTGCCGCCGGGGCCGGTCACCTCGAGGAACAGCTGCCAGTCGTAGCGGTTGGCCAGCACCATAAAGAGCGCCGCGAGGATGCGCTCTTGCTTGTCGTGGTTGCCCCCGGCGGCCCGCGTCAGCCACTGCCAGAAGTGCGGCGCATGGTCGGCCAGGTTCTCACCGGCACGCGGCGGCGTGTAGTCTACGCTGTTGACGGTGCGCAGCCAGTGTTCTTGCCGGTGAGCGCTGAACTGGCCGCTGACGGTATCAAACACCCCGTTACGAAAACCAATCAACCGGCGGGCAGGCTCGCCCATCTGCGGCACCATCAGCTTGAGGGTGTCCAGGATGCTGTTGATACCGGCGGCGGAGAACGGCGCGCGCACCTTCTGGAACAATGCGGCAATCTCCCGGCTCAGTTGCCGGTGTGGCAGCACCTGCCAGGCGCCGCGTGTATAGCGGCACAGCTCTTCCCCTACCGGCGGCACCGCCAGGGTGTTGCCGTAGTGCTCGGCCAGCAGCTCGGCCTTCTCGCTGGCGCTCATGGCTTTGAGGTCTGCATCGCTCAGCGTGTCGAACGGGCTCGGCTGCGACGGCTGGCTGAACGCCTGGAGCTGGGCGCGCGTGGACTCAGCGCCCTGCTGACAGTAGACGTCGTTCCAGTCGCCCTCCGTGGGCGGCAGTGCCGGAGTGCCGCCGGTGAGTGTGGCCGCCTCGGCGGCGCGGGTCTGCCCGGTGCCGCTGCGGTCATTATCGGCCGCCAGCAGCAGCCTCGCATCCGGGTAGTGGCTGCGCACCTGCTGCGCCACGGCCGTCAGGTTATTGGCGCTGAGCGCCACGCACACCGTTTCGCCGGTCAGGCGATGCACGGTGAGGCCGGTGGCGTAGCCCTCGGTGAGCCAGATAACCGCGTTGTCCAGGCCGCTCAAAGTGTGGCAGGCGGCTTTCACCTGCCCGCCTGCCAGCATGCGCTTGTCACCGGCGGCGTTAATCAGCTGCACGTTAACCACTTCTCCCCCGGCATTGTACAGCGGCAACAGCAGGTCGCCGGGGTGGTAGGTGATACCGCCGACGCGCAGCGACTGGCCGTGCAGGGTCAGGGTTTCTGCCTCCGGCCAGCCTTTGGCGCTCAGATAGGCATTGCCGGTCTGGGACTGCGCGGCAGCCACCAGAGCCTGTGCCTGTCGCGCGGCCTTGCTCTGAGACTCGACCTTATCTTTCGTTGAATGACCAGTCTCAGCGGCCGGTGGCAGAGCGTTGGTGTTTTCTCCCATCACGGCAGCCACCTGTTCGGCGGCAGCCCGGGCAGACAGTGACAGGGCCTTCTCCACCAGGTTGAGGCCGTCACCGGCCCCGCACTGATTGCAGAACCAGGTGCCGCGCCCGTCCTGGTTGTCGAAACGGAAGCGGTCTTTACCGCCGCAGGTCGGGCACGGCTGCGGTTTGCCGTTCGGCTGCAAGGCGATGCCGAGGGCCGGGAGTATCACCGGCCAGTGGCCGGTGGCGGTGCGTACGGTCTGGGAAACGAACTGGGCGCTCATGCTCTTCTCCTCAGTGTACGGTGGCGTTCTGCGCTGCCGACAGGCGCACGCAGCACAGCTCGTCCATCATCTTTTGCCCCAGCGCGGTCAGGCGCGGCGCGGCCACCAGAACGTCCGGCTGCACCATGTCACTCAACATCGTGCACGCCATGTCCATGCCATCCTCTGCGCCGTACTGACGCACAAAGTGCCCCTCCAGGCGCAGAGCAATCGTCATCTGCAGCTCGTCCAGCGTGTACCCGAGGCTCACCCGGTAAAAGGCGCAGGTATCCAGATAGGCTTGCGCCACGGCGCGGCGGAAAACGGCGGTACGGACTTCAATCGGTAAACAGGATTGGGTGTTCATGCGGAGGTGGCCTCCATGCGGGCAAGAATCTGGGTTTCACAGGTGTTGACGACGTGGCCGAGCTGGTCGGTCAACATAGCAATGACCGAGGCAAACGATGCCTGTTGCACGGCATCGGGGCGCTGCCCGCCGAGGTCGAGGGTGTCCAGCAGGTCAAGGAACAGCACGCCGGTGGCGTGCGCGTGCTGGAGACGCAGAAAATCGGCGTGCGGAATAGGGTAATGGGTGTCACGGTAGTAACGGTCGGCCAGGGTGTTCATGCTGCCGCCTTAACCGGCAGACGACCGGCAAAGGACAACACGTAATCACGGGCCAGCAGGCGGCGGGCGTTGCGTTCGCTATCCGCCACGGTGCGCACCATACGGGGCGAAGCCGTCAGCGCAGAACGGCGCACGGCCGCAAACAAAAAGCAGAATGTCGGGTGAGTCGGGGTGAGGGTCGTAGCCATGGTGGCAGCCTCCTTGAAGTAAAGGTTATTGCTACCACCGAAGTTCCTACACTTATGGGTGGTAGCCCAGACGGGGGTAGGAATACCGGCCTTCAAGGGAACCGGCCAGCCCGAAGGCTGCCCCGCCTGAGCCACCATTGATTGACTGCTGCGATAGCATAACATCCACCGCGCAAAAAATGAGCGCACAAAGGCTACGACATAAAAAAACACGCCTGGCGCGTGTTGTGTCGCCTTGAAGTAACTCGGGTTCCTACGCCCGGCTGCCGATTTTGCGGCAGCGGGAGGACTATAGCGCAGGGCCGGACGTGGGGGCAAGCCGTAAGACGCACCCGGACGTTCAATCGATCGCATTGTGATCAACCACTTCGTCGGCACAGATACGACGCAGCTCAGCCTGCCGGTTCGCCAGGCAAATCACACCGTGTTTTTCGCTGCGGTGCTCAGGCAAAACGATATCCGGGTGTTTGCGCTGCAACAAGATGGCTTCCGCTACAAACCGGGCGTCATTGTCGCTCAGGGTAAAACTGTGCCGCCCGAGGGTTAACTGCATCACTTGGCGCTCCCCTGATGACGGTTGGCAATACGTTCGTCCATCCACTGTTCGACCTCGGAGGCCAGCCAGGCAACATTTTTACCGCCGAGGGAGACCTGAGCCGGGAACTGTCGGCGACTCATCATCTCGTACACGGTGGAGCGGGACAGACCGGTGGTGTAGAGCACTTCCGGCAGGCGAATAAAACGTTCGCGCGGAGTGTAACCGCCAGGAAGCACCGGCGACGGGGTAAATGGGGTGGAAGTGGAAACGGTCAACATAAAACGCTACCTCTTTGTGTCCGGCCAACGCTGGCCGGGACTGTGTGAACTTCGGTAGCGCCCTATTATGTGAATATTTACCAGGGTGGCAACAAGGCGTTGTTGTGTGGTGGGAGAGCTTTTTAGTTTGTTTTTCAATCAAATGGACATACTGACCTATATTGACCGTTATTGGCCACCGCGACAGGTATAACGACGATGAATGGCTCGTTAATTAATAGGGAGAAACGTTCGAGACCTAAAGGAAGCTCACAAACCACCTATAGTAATATCGACCAAGAATGAATACCTCGGTGAGGTCTCTCTATTTTTTAAAATGACGTCTTCACTCAGCGCTTCAATGGAATAACTAAAACATCAGTATCAAGTACATTAATAGCATTTCTCGCGGAAGAGAACAGATTACTCCATATGTCTTGGTGATGACCAAAAACAAACAAATCGATACCTTTCTCTTCCGCAGCAGATTTTAACTCAAAAGTTAGCTCACCACGCCTTATAATAATCTCTGATATAGGGTAATTTGCAGACTTAATAATAGGCATCATCTCACGTCTTATCTTCTCCTCGAAGCGAGACTCAGAGAAGTTCTGCACAGGGCGACCTAGCTCAGAATAGTAATATGAATGATTCTCGTCGACATAAATCAAAGAGAGTTTTGCACTTAGGGTCGATGCGAGCTCAACACCTTTGCCGATAAGAATATGCTCCTCATCAAGCAGTGATGTTGCTACGGCGACGTGTTGATAGTTCATAAAGCCTCCTATTCGCTTTGCAATGGAATGACTAAAATATCAACATCCAGATTATTAATCGCTTTACGCGTCGTAGAAAAAATATTACTCCAAACATCATGATGGTGGCCAAAAATGAGTAAGTCTATTCCTCGCTCACGAATTTCTCTCTTCAACTCAGGAAGCAACTCGCCGCTAACTACAATGACGTCCGGTATAGGATAAGATGAGCAGAGTGCAAGATTCGCTAACTGCTTTTTAATTTGAACCTCAGCAGGCATTTCACCGCTGTAGTGGTTCGTCTGGAGACCCAACGCCGAATAATAAGGCGCATGATGAATATCGACATGAATTAATGACAGTTTCGCATTGTACGCATTGGCTAATACTGCGCCTTTTTCCAATATGCTCTGGTTCTCTCCATTGAGATCAACCGCAATCACAATATGTTGGTAACTCATGGTGCCCTCCCGATTGCCTTACTCAGTTCAGAGTGATGCCCCACGAAACCGTCCGTTGTAAACCGGATTTACTGATTAGTTTAGTACAGAAATCATTTTGCATCTGCTATTCGAAAGCTAGGCCAAAAGACAAATCAGTCTATATTGATGCATCCTTCTTCATTTCTTGCTGGTCGCAGCCATTACTTTCGTTGCGAGCCAATGAGTCAAAACAGCCGAAAAAACATTGAAAAACTAGCAAAGTCATCACATTAGCGGCCAACACCGCTAGTATATGGCTCTCACTTTGCCAACTTCATAGCTTATATTTTCTTAAGCATCTCTCTTTATCCTTGTTCACCTTCTCTATGTAGGGTACTGTCGCCAATCGACGACAAACAGCCTCTTATCGTCAAAATCAGGAAATTCATGTAGCTAGCATCATCACCTTTCCCGCCTCAGTGCGGGATTTTTTTATGAGGTTTATCCCAAACTTCCTAGTCAAGCCTCATTCTAACTTGCCCAACAATAGGAATACTCCTAACCTAAAAGGGTCATTCGGGGTTGTCCCCCCTTGTAATACTTGATTTGTGGGAATGGCTTCTCTTAGCCCGCCCTAGCGGGCTTTCCATTAAACAACAACTGGTTGGAGATCCTTTAACCTATGACAAGTGCTTGCCCACACTCAAGTACTTGCCCAGGCTAATGAAGCGAGGTCGCTCGCTTTGGAGGTATTATGAGTATCCATTATCTTACCGACAACGATGCACAGCAGTTGGATGAAATGGAGAAAGTGCTCGGTCGATGCGTGATTGATCTCATCGTTCGAAAACGGACTATCAACACAGCAAACATCCTGTCACAGCTAGTTAAAGAGATGGAAAAAACGCCAGATAACCATCAGTTTCTGCTATATCGAACCGCTTTAGAGTTCGTTGGCACGTTGACCAAATAACATCGGGGATATCCATTATGAAAAGTGATTTAGCGACTGCAATAACCATTGGAAGCTTACTGCTATTTATACTATTAATCGGTTCACCACTCACCCTTACATCACTGATGCCATAGAAAAATATAACGTAAAGACAATAAGAAAACCCAATATTCAGTGGGTTTTCTTATTATTTGCCACCTCGGCCATATAATCCACCAATCTACTTATAACTGTTTTTGTATTACAAAACACTCGACTGTGGCACACACGCCATAGATACGTCACCTGCAAAGACAAGAGAAATCTTGCTACAATAGTGTCGATTACACCTCTCATCTGGGGCCGTGTTTACACAAAATGGAATGAACAAAACATATGAGTGAGACCGATACTATCCCAAAGACGTCAAAGAGCCAGATTAACAAAGCGGTATTTATCACGTCTGCTTTGTTAATTTTTCTTCTAGTCGCGTTTGCAGCAATCTTCCCTGATATTGCTGACAGGAATTTTAAAATCCTGCAACAGCAAATCTTCACAAATGCCAGTTGGTTTTACATTTTGGCTGTCGCACTAATACTTCTCAGCGTAACATTTCTTGGGCTATCACGTTATGGTGACATAAAACTCGGGCCAGATCATGCTCAGCCTGATTTTAGTTATCATTCCTGGTTCGCGATGCTTTTTTCTGCCGGGATGGGTATAGGGCTAATGTTCTTTGGAGTGGCGGAGCCTGTCATGCACTATCTTTCCCCTCCGGTCGGATCGCCCGAAACCATTGAAGCAGCCAAGCAAGCGATGCGCCTGACGTTTTTCCATTGGGGGCTTCATGCCTGGGCTATCTATGCAATTGTAGCGTTGATTCTGGCCTTTTTCAGCTATCGTCATGGCCTACCGCTCACGCTTCGTTCCGCTCTCTATCCTATAATTGGTGACCGCATATATGGCCCCATCGGCCATGCTGTCGATATTTTTGCCGTTATCGGCACCGTCTTCGGGGTGGCCACCTCTTTAGGATATGGTGTATTGCAGGTAAATGCTGGACTTAACCATCTCTTTGGCGTTCCGATTAATGAAACCGTTCAGGTTATATTGATCATTATCATTACCGGGCTTGCCACAATATCTGTGGTTTCCGGACTGGATAAAGGTATACGCATACTCTCTGAACTTAATCTTGGTTTGGCCTTATTGCTGCTGACACTGGTCTTGCTATTAGGGCCAACAGTTTTGTTGTTAAAGTCTTTCGTCGAAAATACAGGCGGCTACCTTTCTGAGCTGGTCAGTAAAACATTCAATCTGTATGCCTATGAGCCTAAATCCAGCAACTGGCTGGGCGGTTGGACATTATTGTATTGGGGATGGTGGTTATCTTGGTCTCCTTTTGTGGGGATGTTTATCGCTCGAGTTTCTCGTGGCAGAACGATACGAGAATTTGTTACTGGTGTCCTGTTCGTTCCTGCGGGGTTCACACTTATGTGGATGACCGTATTTGGCAACAGCGCCATATATCTCATCATGACTCAGGGTGCAACTGACCTCGCAACGACCGTGCAACAGGATGTGGCTCTGGCCCTGTTTAACTTTCTTGAGCACTTTCCATTCTCTACCGTACTTTCGTTTATTGCCATGGCAATGGTGATTGTTTTCTTTGTGACCTCGGCCGATTCCGGCGCCATGGTGGTCGATACTCTGGCTTCTGGTGGCTCAAGCAATACTCCGGTCTGGCAGCGAATTTTTTGGGCATCGTTGATGGGTATTGTCGCTATCGCACTTCTGGTCGCAGGTGGGCTGAGTGCGCTGCAAACGGTCACGATTGCCAGCGCACTGCCGTTTTCGGTGATCCTGCTGATTTCAATATACGGATTGCTCAAGGCATTACGCCGCGATCTTACTAAAAAAGAGAGCCAAAGCATGGCTACCATTGCGCCGACTGCAGCTCGTAATCCGATACCATGGCAGCGTAGATTGCGTAATATTGCCTACCTGCCTAAACGCTCACTAGTCAAACGTTTCATGGATGACGTTATTCAACCAGCAATGGGACTGGTCCAGGAAGAGTTGAATAAGCAAGGTACACTCAGTCACATCAACGACGCTCATGATGATCGCATTCATCTTGAAGTTGATTTGGGAAATGAGCTCAACTTCATCTATGAGGTCAGACTGCGTGGCTATAATTCACCCACGTTTGCGCTTGCCGCACTGGATAATGATGAACAACAGGCCGAACAACACAAGTATTATCGTGCCGAAGTCTATCTGAAGGAAGGTGGGCAGAACTATGATGTTATGGGCTGGAATCAGGAACAATTAATCAACGATATTCTTGACCAGTATGAAAAACATCTTCATTTTCTGCATCTAGTTCGCTAATTCGATAAAGATTGCCCCTTGGGGCAATCTTTTCTGACAAAGGACGAAAAGGAGCGTGCAATGATTTCTCGCTGGCAATGGGTAGTGGGACAAACCTTTAAAAAGCTCTGGTTTAGAGCAACGTTGTTCGCCATAGCCGCCGTTGTCACTGCACTGATCTCGATCCTTTTTAAGTCGATGATACCACCATCATTTTCAGTAAAAGTTGGGGCCGAAGCCGTCGACAATATCTTGAACATTCTTGCGTCCAGTATGCTGGCAGTTACTACGTTCTCTTTGAGCATTATGGTGACAGCATATGGCTCTGCCACAACAAATGTGACTCCTCGAGCAACCAGGCTGGTTGTCGAAGATGTGACGACCCAAAACGTGCTGGCGACGTTCATTGGTTCTTTTCTTTTCAGCCTTGTCGGCATTATTGCACTCAACATGGGAGCTTACGGTGAAAGAGGCAGAGTGATTTTATTTGCAGTAACTCTGGTGGTTATCGCCCTTATCTTAATAACTCTTCTACGCTGGATACAGCATTTAACGTCTCTTGGCCGAGTAGGAGAAACAACGGCCAGAGTAGAGCGGACCGCTATAGAAGCTTTCATTTCTCGGGCTCAGGATCCTTGTTTAGGCGGGTATCCCTGGCTTGAAAGTGACACTCAACCTGCGGGAACGATTGCAGTTTATCCGAAAGATATCGGTTACATTGAACATATCGATATCGGTAAGCTAGCCTCCGCACTCTCCGACAGTCCCGTTCATGTCTATCTGGTTGGCCAACCTGGCAGTTTTGTGCATCCTTCGCACCCCGTGATGTATGTCACCAACAACGCTAACAGCAAACTTATTCCTGATGTATTGTCAACGCTCAGCATTTCAGATGTGCGTTCATTTAATCAGGATCCCAGATTCTGCCTATGCGTACTGGCAGAGATTGCCTGCCGAGCACTCTCTCCGGCTGTAAATGATCCGGGCACAGCTATTGATGTCATTGGACGAGGAGTAAGAGTACTGTCGGAATATGGGCGACATATAGACCAGAAAAATACCGTTCGCTATCCGGCTATTCATATCTCTCCTCTTTCCACCTTCAACCTGCTTGACGACTTTTTCTCACCGATTGCCCGCGATGGCGCCGCTATGCGAGAAGTTCAGCTAAGGTTGCTGAAGGGGATGGCGATGCTCAGCCAGGCATGGCCGGACCTTTATGCCTCAGCAGCCGGTGTTCATGCCAGGGAAGTGCTGCAGTATATTGAAAAAGCGAGCTATATCAGTTCGGATAAAGCGCGAATTATGGAAACCTATCAAAAGCTGTTTAACTCTATGGGATGAAACCGTTTAACTGCGTGCAGTTCACAGTACATTTCCCCCTGTCATCCTTATAGACCGGGGGGAAATCCGTCGCTCCCCCTCCCCGCATACCGAGAAGTATCGTACAAAGCTACCAGCTCAAACTCCCTGATAGAACGCCATTCGTAGTCGCGTCTTTTACGGCGAACCTCAGAACAGCATTACCCACAATCCGTGATTCTGATACGAGCTTGTATAGAAAAACGTTGAGGGAAAAACATGCAATACTGGGCTAGCCAGAGAAGAGAACTTTTCTTCATAGGTGAATAGTAGTGAACACTCGTGAATAGCTAAAAAACAACTAATCACCACTTTATCTATTGATTTATATTATCTTTATAAGAAAGTGAACAGTAGTGAATAGTTTTACAGGAACTAAAATCTTTCATTGTGAATTGCTCATAGAGAGGTATTTGAAAAATAGCCTTATCTACTTCCATGCCTGGATGAAACGTCATCACTGCTGCAGTGATACCTTTTACTCAGCACATCCATTTTCGAGATACCTGATGAAAATGCTGCCGCAGATACTATGAAAATAAGCTCTTTTCCTGGCTAGCCTTCGCCAAAGAGCACATGCATGTATAGGGTGCATGAATCTGCATGCAAAAAATTGCATTTTTACCCCCCTGTGGCCCCAGCAATGGCACGGCCTGCGGCCCCTCATGCAGGTGCATGAAAAGCGACATAGAAAGCGCGCAGGCGAGGCGGGGGTAGCATTGCGCGCCAGGGGGTTTAACGATTTATTGGCGGCGGGGCCGTTGGGCCAAGCCCGCGATAAAATCGGCGTACCACTGCAACATGTCACGACGCTTCTCAAGGTACTGAGCATGGTTGTAAGTGGCACGAATGCCGTTCTTGTCCACGTGGGCGAGCTGCATCTCTATCCAGGCAGAGTCAAACCCTTGCTCATGCAAAATAGTAGACATCGTATGCCTGAAACCGTGACCGGTAGCTCGCCCCTTATACCCCAGCAGCTCTATTACCTGATTCACACTTTCCTTACTGATTGGTTTCCTACGATTGTTTCGTCCAATGAAAATGTAAGGGTAATGACCGGTTATCGGTTGTAGCTGTTTAAGCAATTCAACCACCTGAGTCGAGAGCGGCACAATGTGCGGGCGGCGCATTTTCATACGTTCGGCGGGGATTTCCCAAATACCACGCTCAAAATCGATCTCTTCCCACGTTGCAAAGCGCATTTCTTGCGTGCGCACGCCGGTCAGCATAACGATCTTCGCTGCATTTTTAGTAATGATGCTGCCGGTATAACCTTCCAAGTCCGTAACAAAGTAAGGTAGTTCCTCGGCCGAAAGGAACGGGTGATGCTTTTGTTTGGGGACGGCCAGAGCACTGGCGAGATCCGGTGCAGGATTGTACTCCGCCCTACCGGTAATAATGGCGTAGCGGAAGACCTCTCCGCAGCGCTGGCGTACCTTGCGAGTCTTCTCCAATGCCCCACGCTTCTCAATGCGCCGCAGCACTTCCAGCAGCTCCAGGGGCTTAATTTCGGCAATGGGGCGTTGACCAATATACGGAAATACATCCTGCTCAAAGGTGCGCATGATTTCTTCTCTATAAGCCAGAGTCCATCGGTCAGCCTTGTGCGTGTGCCACTCACGGCTAATAGCTTCAAAGGAATTCTCAACAGAAAGCTTCTGAGCGAGCTTTTGCGCCTTTTTCTCTGCTATAGGGTCAATGCCATTAGCAACTTGCTTACGGGCCTCTCCGCGCTTTTCTCGAGCGTCGGCCAGCGTTACCAAAGGGTAGGTACCAAAGGACATCAGCTTGGCTTTTCCGGCATAGCGATAGCGAAAACGCCAGCCTTTACTTCCGTCAGTGTTTATAAGGAGAGACAGGCCTTGACCATCGTTGAGGGTGTAGGGCTTTTCCTGCGGCTTGGAACGTCGAATTTGTATGTCAGTTAGGAGCATGTGTATAAGTGGATTCTGTGTATAAAAATATTATACGCAACATTATACACATTTTTCTCAGATTCAGGCGGTTATACTCGGACACCAGCGGACAACAACACAATTTAATCAATTGATTTTGTGCATTTTAATGGACTTTACAGGAACCACCCGGACAAACTTTGGCGGAAGATCACAGGAGTCGAACCTGCCCAGGACCGCTGGCGGCCCCAACCGGATTTGAAGTCCGGCCGCCCCACCGGGGACGAGGATCTTCCTTGGAGAAGGGAGAAGCAAGGCGCTGATTATAGCGCAGTTTGTTCACTGCGCTAAGCGGGAAATGGCGGCCGCCGGCGATTCGGCGGCCGGGGAGCGCTACTTCAGGAAATCCTTCACGTCCAGCAGGATGAACTCGTTGTCATCCGCCATATTGGGTTGGCGGCTGGAGGAGAACGGGAAGTTGTTGTCGTTGCCGACGATGATGTGGTTGGCGTCCACCACGTCCACGTTCTCGATGGTGAAGAACGGGAAGGTCAGCACGCCATCGTTCAGCGGCTTGCGCGCCAGCTTGTTCGGATCCTGAATGTTCATCAGGTCGATATAGCCCAGTTTTTCGACCGGTTTGCCGACGTTGGCGTCCGAGAAGGCGATTTTATACACTCGTTTGAACTTGGCCACCTGGCTGAAGCAGTTGTCGGTCGGCGCACCGGCGGCGCAGGCCTTATCCGGCGTGCCTTCGCCGTTGTCGCGCTCGATCACCAGCCCGTGGGTGGCGTCGATCATGTTGAAGTCGCCGATGGCGTTCTGGTTGTCCTCCAGCACGTACTGCCAGCTGCGGCCGGTCCAGGCCTGCTGTTTCACGTCAAACTCCAGCACCCGCAGGTAGCGTTTACCGCCGACGTTCTCGAACTGCTCGCCGTCCCACAGCGCGCCTTCCAGCAGCGGGTACAGCTTGCTGCCGTCCGGCGAGGCGGCCATGCCTTCAAAGCCCTTGGAACGCGCCACCTGGAAGTTCTGTTTGCCGTCCGGCGCGCCCGGCAGGATCAGCGTCGGGTTGTCCGGCGATTTCACCACCTTGCCGTCCACCTGGGTGTCGAACACCGCCAGCACTTTGCCGTTCAGGTCGGCCTTGATCAGGTAAGGCCCGAACTCTTCACCGATCCATAAGGCATCGTCGGCAAACTGGAAGCTTTCCGGATCGAAATCGCTGCCGGTCAGATAACGCTTCTCGGTGCTCTCGTTGATGATGTGGAACGGCACCTTTTTATCCGGATCGTGCAGGAACACCGTCTTCAGCGGCGCAACCGTGCCGTCTTTGAAATCGATCTTGTAGTGGTTGAGGTACAGCATGGCGTCCGGCGAGTTGGCCTTGCTGCCGAAGCCGTTGTCGGTCAGCACCCAGTAGGTGCCGTCGGGCATGTGTTTGATGCCGGAGTGGCCCTGCAGCGGCTGACCGCTGATCGGCAGGCCGAGGCCGGTCAGGCGATCGGCGGATTTGCCCGCCACGCTGCCCAGCTCGGTGACGCGTTTGCCGCTGGTGTACTTGCCGCTCTGCTGCAGATCGCTCGGCGCGTCCTTCGGTGTGGAAACGGCGGATTTCACCGGCAGCAGCGCATGCCCGGCCAGCGTCGCTTGCACCGGCTGCGCGTCGGCCCACAGGTTGGCGCTCAGCGCCATGCAGCCGACCAGCAGCGCCAACCGGGTTTTGGTGTTGTGCATGTCATTGTCCCTTTTCGTTGTTATCGCCCAGAAGTAAAAGCAACGTCACTATAGGGAGCGGCAATGACAGAAATATTATTCGGCGAACGCCCGCCGGTAGCTGTGCGGATGGAAGCGCCAGGTGATGGCGATCAGCACCACCACCAGCAGCGCGTGGATCTGCCAGTCCAGCACGAAGCCGCCGCTGTAGTCGCGCAGCAGGCCGGAAAGGTAGGGCGTGACGCCCGCCAGCAGGAAGCCGACGCCCTGCATGAAGGCCACCAGTCGCCCGGCCGCCGCCGGCTGGTGCAGGTGATCGAGCGCCAGCACCAGGCACAGCGGGAACGCGCCGCCCAGCCCCAGCCCGGAAAGCAACACCCACAGCCACGGCAACGTCTGCGGCAGATAAATCAGGCCGATAAAGCCGATCAGCTGCATCATCAGCGCCAGCAACAGCAGCGGCCGCCGGTCATGATTGCGCGCCAGCGCCGGCAGCAGCAGCGCCCCCACCACCTGGCCAAAGGTCATCAACGCCAGCAGCGAACCGCTGGCCTGCGGCTGCCAGCCGAGCTGCATGTAATACGGCGGCAGCCAGGCGATCAGGCTGGTATAGCCGCCGTTGATCAGGCCGAAATAGGCGCCGAGCAGCCAGGCGCGCCGGTTGCGCAGCAGGCCTGGCCCGCGGTGTTCTCCCGCCGCGCCCAGGCGAGACAGCCCACGGCTGACCGGCCACCAGGCCACTAGCGCCACCAGGGCCGGCAACGCCCACCAGGCCAGCGCGCTGTGCCAGTCGTGCCCTACGCTCATCAGCCACGGGGTGATCGCCGCCCCCAACCCGCCGCCGCCCATCAGCGCCGCCGACCACAGCCCGGCCACCAGCGCCATGCTTTTAAGGAAGTGATGCTTGATGATGCCGGGCATCACCGCCTGGATCACCCCGATACCGAGCCCGCCCAGCACCGCGCTCATCAGCAGTTGCACGCTGCCGGGGGCCAGTTCGCGCCAAAGCGCGCCCAGCCCGATCGCCAGCAGGCTCAGCGTCACGGCGCTGCGTTCGCTGAACAGCCGATTGATCGCGCCGCCCGCCAGCGCCATCAGCCCCATCATCAGCACCGGCAGCGTGGTCAGCAGCGCCGCGCCGCCAAAGCTCAGCCCGGTAGCCTGGCGCAGCGTCGGCAGCAACGGGCCGATCGAGGTCAACAGCGGCCGCATGTTCAGGCCGATCAACACCAGCGCCAGCAACAGGGGGTTGAACCAGCGGCGCGAGGAGGATGAATTAACAGAATGATTTAACAAGGTATATTCCTGGTACTGCGAAATGAAGAGTGCGGCGTCACAGCGCGATCGCCGCAGCGTTGCGTTACTGTAGGCAACGCCGCTAGTATTGGGAAATTAAATAATAAAATAGCCAACAGTGGGAAAATGAATCGCTACCCGATGTTCAATCCGCAGCTGCTGCTCAGCTTCGTCGCCGTATGCGACAGCAACAGCTTCACCCGCGCCGCAGAGCGGGTGTTTTTGTCGCAGTCCACCGTTAGCCAGCAGGTACGCCGGCTGGAAGAGATGCTGGGCAAGCCGCTGTTTGAGCGCTCCTCGCATCAGGTGCTGCTGACCGAAGAAGGCGTCAAGCTGTTGAGCTACGCGCGCCGCATTATCGCGCTAAATGAAGAAGCCCACGACGCGCTGACCGGCATCTGGCGCGACGGCGTGCTGCGGATCGGCATGCCGGAAGATTTCGCCGTGCCCACCACCGAGCTGCTGGCCGACTTCAGCCGTGAGCACCCGCACCTGCGGCTGGACGTCGCCAGCGGCCTGAGCGCCGATCTGCACAGCGCCTACGCGCGTGAAGAGCTGGATCTGATCCTGGTGAAGCAGCGCCGCCGGCAACCGCCGCGCGCCGCGCGGCCAGAACCGCTGCTGTGGCTGGACAGCCTGGCCTTCCCGGCCATCGAGCAATCGCCGGTGCCGCTGGCGGTATTTCCGCTCAACGGCCTGTACCGCGAAGAGCTGTGCCAGGCGCTGGACACCCTCGGCAAACGCTGGCGCATCGGTTACAGCAGCGCCAGCCTGGCGGCGCTGACCGCCGCTTCCGCCGCCGGGCTGGGCGTCACCCTGCTGCCGGCCGGCTGCCGTCTGCCCGCGCACCGGGTTCTGGGTGAGGCCGAAGGATTACCGCCGATAGACAGCTTCGAACTGGCGCTCTACTACCGCGACGGCGCCCCCGCCGCCACGCTGGCGCTGGCCCAGCGGCTGGCGGTGTTTTGCGGGTTGAAGTGAGACCACTTACGCCACTATCTGCGGATATTCGCGCTGCAGCCAGTCGATAGTCCGTACCCACAGCGCTTCTGTCTGCTCAAGGCAAGCCTGTACCGCCGCATCCGTCACCAAATCACCGGAGTAATCCGCCACATTGCGCTGTTTTCGCAATGCATCCAGGCAGATCATTGCCTCGCGCGGCAACCCTACAGTGAGCGGCAACGTTTGGATCATGGTCTGGTGATGACCAAGCCTGCTGGTCAGCGTACGGTATCCCTTGGCGTGCAAAGCGGCATTAGCCATTTGCATGACCGCCTTATATGCCATGTCGAAACGGCTCTCATTGCTGAGCTGAGTGATACCCGCATCGCGTCGGTTGCGAGCGGCGGCGGCCAGCAATTTTTTAATCGCCCCCGCGTCAGGCGTTATCACCTCCAGTCCCAGCCCGACCAGATTGTCCAGCGTCATCCTTGTCTCCCGCAATCCAGAGTTGGGGTTTCTGCATAATGTCCTGAATAAACGCGGAGTTCTCGGCCAAAGCCGCTCGCCACTCTTCCGGCGAGTACAATTTGGGGTTAATTTCCCGACCCAGCGTTGCCTGCAGCGGATAAACCGCCTGAATTACATCCGTAAAAGACAGTTTACCGACGATCAGAACATCGATATCACTGGCCGCCGTTGCTTTGCCACTGGCGACGGAACCAAAGATGAAAGCCCGTTCGATGTCCTCCCCAAATCCAGTCAGCACCTGCCGTAAGCGCGCAGCCGGGCCGCAGGTCTTGCGGAAAATCGCCGCCAGCTCGGGAAAAATCAGGCAATCGGCGTTAGCCTGATAGCAAATTTGGTTGCCCTGCCGCTGCCTGAGCAAGATGCCGCCTTCAGCCAGCCGGCTCAACTCTTTATGTAAAGTCCCGGCCTGAGTTGCGGTGCGCCGCGCAATTTCTCGCACATGAAACGCCTGCCCGGCTTCAATAAACAGCAGGCTTAGCACTTTTCTACGGTATTCGCTGAACAGTAATTCGAGCATCGGATCGTGCATCACGCTGACCTCAATGTAGCTTTAATGACTACAAATGTAGCCATTAAAGCTGCGAAAGAGCAAGCCAAGAGCACCCTTCCGCCGGCAGACGCCGATCATTACCAAATCGAATAGTCACCAGTGGCAAATGTCGCTGCCAACCGGTCGGTTCCTCTCCTAAATTGGGGGATGTTTTCACTCCCTCACCTCTGGATTAAGGAACCGAACGTGGAAAACCCTCAGCAACCGGGCCGCAGAGCCTTCCTCAGCCAAACCGGCAAACTCACCACCGCCTGCGCGGTGATCGGCCTGACCGGCGGCATGGCGCAGGCCGCTTCGCCTGGCGGCGAGCCATGTGCGCCAACGCCGATGACCCTGACCGATCGTCACTACTGCCTGAGCGAGGTGCGGCTGGAAGACGGCTTTGAATACGACGGCGAAACGGTGATCGGCACCCGCACCGCGCTGTACACACTGGAGATCAAAGACGGCAAGATCGCCGCCATTCACGCCGCCAACGCCGCGTTGCCCGCCGGCGTGCCCCGCTATCAGGCGCGGGGCCAGCTGCTGCTGCCGGCGTTCCGCGATATGCACATCCACCTGGACAAAACCTTCTACAGCGGCCCATGGCAGGCACCGCGCCCGCGCCAGGGCAAAACCATCATGGACATGATCGCGCTGGAGCAGACGCTGATCCCGAAACTGCTGCCCACCTCGCAGCAGCGGGCGGAAAACCTGATCGCCCTGCTGCAGTCCAAAGGCAGCACCGTGGCACGCAGCCACTGCAATATCGATCCGGTCAGCGGCCTGAAAAGCCTGGAACACCTGCAGCGCGCGCTGGAAAACCACCGGGCGGATTTTAGCTGTGAAATCGTCGCCTTCCCGCAGCACGGTCTGTTGCACTCCAAGGTCGATGCGCTGATGCGCGAAGCGATGCAGATGGGCGTACAGTACGTCGGTGGTCTCGATCCGACCAACGTCGACGGTGTGATGGAGAAATCGCTCGACGCCATGTTCCAGATCGCCCTCGATACCGGCAAAGGCGTGGATATCCACCTGCATGAAACCAGCCCGGCTGGGGTCGCCGCCATTAACTACATGATCGCCACCGTGGAGAAAAACCCGGCGCTGCGCGGCAAGGTCACCATCAGCCACGCTTTCGCCCTGACCACGCTGACGCCGGGCGAACTGGCGGAAACCGCCACCCGGCTGGCGGCGCAGCAGATTACCATCGCCTCCACGGTACCGATCGGCGGCCTGATGATGCCGCTGCCGCAGCTCAGCGAGAAAGGGGTGTTCGTGATGACCGGCACCGACAGCGTGATCGACCACTGGTCGCCGTTCGGCACCGGCGACATCCTGGAGAAGGCCAATCTGTACGCCCAGCTGTACCGCGGTTCCGACGAGTATCACCTGTCGCGT
Source organism: Serratia sp. CY47444 (assembly GCF_052168635.1). Classification (NCBI taxonomy): domain Bacteria; kingdom Pseudomonadati; phylum Pseudomonadota; class Gammaproteobacteria; order Enterobacterales; family Yersiniaceae; genus Serratia; species Serratia sp. CY47444. Next base: position 109,691 of record NZ_JBJNMH010000012.1, on the reverse strand, counting down.
GCCATGGCCATCTCCACCGGCGGCGTGCTGCCGCTGGACGATAAGGGGCAGCGCGCCTGGCCGAAAGCCGGCGATGCCGCCGAGTTCGTGCTGGTCAACGCCAGCTGCTCCGCCGAGGCGGTCGCCCGTCTGCCGGCGCGCAACGCCACCTTCCATCAGGGGCGCCTGGTCGCCGGCCAGGTGAGCAAAGCCTAAGGTCGGTCCGCTGTTGTCATCATGATGGCCGTTTTTGGCCTTCTGCCAGAGTCAGTAGCGGCGCAAGATGGTCGCTACACACACTGGCGGAGGGCCGAAAATGTCACAGAGCGCGTTATTGATCATCGATGTCCAGCAATCATTCCAGCACCGTCCATTCTGGCAAGAGGACGACCTGCCGGCGTTTCAGCAGGCGCTGGCCCGCCTGATCGCGGGCTGCCAACGGCACGGCGCGGCGCTGGTCGACGTGCTGCACGTTTCGCCGCAGGGGCCATTCTCACTGGCTTCAGGCCATGTGCAGCGCCTGCCGTTCCTCACCCACCAGGCGGATATCACCGTGCATAAGCATGTGCACAATGCGCTGACCGAATCCGGCCTCGACGCCTGGCTGCGCGAACGGAATATCAACCACCTGATCGTCTCCGGCATCCGCACCGAGCAGTGCTGCGAAACCACCACCCGGGTGGCGTCCGATCTCGGTTATCGGGTGACTTTCGTCACCGAGGCGACGCTGACCTTCCCGATGCGCCATCCCGACGGCGAAGTCTTTACCCCCGCGCAGTTGAAACGGCATACTGAAACCGTACTGGTCGATCGTTTTGCCCGCATCGCCAGCGTGGATGAGGCGCTGGCGCAACTCGCACAGGAGTAACCATGTCGCAGGCCGTCTATTTTCTGCTGTTGCCCAACGTGTTGTCGCTGGACGTCAGCGGCCCGGCGGAAACCCTGCGCCTCGCCGGGCAGTTCACCCTGCGTTATCTCAGCCCGGCGCCGCAGATCGTCTGCTCCATCGGCATGACGCTGAGCGGCCTGCAGCCGTTGCCCGAGCGCCTGGAAGACGGTGCCATCCTGGTGCTGCCGGGCGTCGGCGATTCGCAGCGCTATTTCGCCGGGGAAGAGGCCGAGCAGGCGCGCCGCTGGCTGGCGACGCTGCGGCCCGACCTGCAGCGGCAGCGCATCACCCTGGTGTGCATCTGTTCCGGCGCGCTGCTGGCGGCGCAGGCCGGGCTGCTCGACGGCTATCAGTGCACTACCCACCACGACGTCATCGAACGTATCCGCCGGCAGGCGCCGGCAGCGCAGGTGAAAGAGAACCGTATCTTCGTCGAAGATCGCGGCGTCTACACCAGCGCGGGCATCACCACCGGCATCGATTTGGCGCTGCACCTGGTCCACCGCCACTGCGGTTCCGGCCGGGCGCGCGACGTCGCCCGCGATATGGTGGTCTATTTCCGCCGCGCCGGCGACGATCCGCAGCTGTCGCCCTGGCTGCGCTACCGCAACCACCTGCACCCGGCGGTGCACCGCGCGCAGGACATGATGGCCGCCGAGCCGGAGGCCGACTGGTCGGTGCCGCAGATAGCGGAGAAGGCGCACGTCAGCAGCCGCCACCTGGCGCGGCTGTTTCGCAGCCACGTCGGCATCAGCGTGCGGGAATATCATGAGCAGCTGCGGCTGGCGGTGGCGCAACAGCGCCTGCAGCAAGGGTATGGCTTGGAGAAGGCCGCGCTGGCGGCCGGTTTTTCTTCCGGGCGGCAGCTGCGCCGCGCCCAGCAGCGCCAGCACTCGCCGCTATGACACCAGCCGGCGGGTATCCAGCCGCTGCAGGCCGACAGACAGCAGCAGGCTGAGCCCCAGCGCCACGCCGAACACCCAGAAGATATCCAGCAGCGGGTGGCCGGTGAAGTCCAGGTGCCGGCTGCGCATCACGTTGACGATCAGGGCGTGAAAACCGTAGATCGCCAGCGAATGGCGGGAGAACGCGCTCAGCCAGCCGATCGGCTGCGGCAAACAGTGTTTCACCCACACCAGCAGCGCCACCGCCGCCATAAATACCAGCGGGCCGCTGTAGATGTAGTAGGTATCGGCGAAGTTGCCGTTGATGAACAATTGGTGTTTGGTGCCGCGAGCGATCAGCGCCACGCACAGCGCAAATCCCAATGCCGCCAGCCAGCCCACGGCGCGCCCGCGCGCCTCCATCATGCCAATCGCCCGCCCGGCCAGCGCATACAGCAGGTAGTAGAAGGTATCGCCGTAGATATACAGGTTAACCGGCAGCAGGTGCGCGTTGCCGAAGGTCAGCTTGTCGGTATTCGGGTTGGCGATCACCGCCAACACCACCAGCGCGGCGGCCAGGGCGTAGCGCGACACCGGTTTGACGCTGATCAGCGGCGACAGCAGGTAAATCACCGCGATGGCGTAGAAAAACCACAGATGATAGAACACCGGCTTTTGCAACATGCCGCGCAGCGATGGCCAGAAACCGATCTTGGTAAAGGCCGCGATATAGATCAGCGCGATGGCGCTGTAGAACAGAATGCAGCAGATGATGCGGGTGAAATGCCGGCGGCCGGCGCTCTTTTCGCCGAAGAACAGGTAGCCGGAAATCATAAAGAACAGCGGCACCGATACGCGCGACAGCGAGTTCAGCACGTTGGCGATATCCCAGTTGTGCAGCCCTATCGCCGCGCCGTTGGTGACGTAATAGGTGGTGGCGTGGATCATCACCACCATCATGCACGCCATCGCCCGCAGGTTGTCTATCCAGCCGATTTTCTCGCTCAAACGCTCGCCCGATCTTGTGTCATATTGATATGTTAAGAAGAGGTTATCGGGCACGGCGTTCGGCGACAACCCAAAAGCGAAATATCAGAATGCACTTAAACAACACCTTATGATTGCGAAGGTGAACAATTGGCGGCAAAATAGCCGCCATAACTCGCTCAGTTTGCGCTTCCCGCCCTGGCAGTTCCTTTTTCTCTTTTACTATCAGTACAATAATATGAAAACGACATTACCACCTGCGGCACGTTTGGGCCGACAGGCGCTTTTATTCCCTCTTTGTCTGGTGCTGTTCGAGTTCGCCACCTATATCGGCAACGATATGATTCAGCCGGGCATGCTGGCCGTCGTGGCGGATTTCAACGCCGGCGAAGAGTGGGTGCCTACCTCGATGACCGCCTATCTGGCCGGCGGCATCTTCCTGCAGTGGCTGCTCGGGCCGCTGTCGGATCGCCGCGGCCGTCGCCCGGTGATGCTGGCCGGGGTGGCGTTCTTTATCGTCTCCTGCCTGGCGATCCTGCTGGTCACCAACATCGAGCAGTTCATCGCCATGCGTTTCCTGCAGGGCATCGGCCTGTGCTTTATCGGCGCGGTCGGCTACGCCACCATCCAGGAGTCGTTTGAAGAATCGGTGTGCATCAAAATCACCGCCCTGATGGCCAACGTGGCGCTGATCGCCCCGCTGCTCGGGCCGCTGGCCGGCGCGGCGCTGATCCACGTCGCGCCGTGGCAGAGCATGTTCGTGCTGTTTGCGGCGCTGGCGGCCATCGCCTTCTACGGCCTGTGGAAAGCCATGCCGGAAACCGCCACGCTGCAGGGCGAGGCGTTTTCCGCCGCCAACCTGTGGCGCGACTACCGCCAGGTGCTGGGCAACCGCCGCTTCCTGTGCGGCGCGCTGGCGATCGGTTTCGCCAGCCTGCCGCTGCTGGCCTGGATCGCCCAGTCACCGGTGATCCTGATCAGCGGTGAGTCGCTGTCGACGCTGGACTACGGCCTGCTGCAAATCCCGGTGTTCGGCGCGCTGATCCTCGGCAACCTGACGCTGGCGCGCCTGACCGGCAAAAACAGCGTGGAGCGCCTGATCAAGCTGGGCGCGGGCCCGATGCTGCTGGGGCTGCTGATCGCCGCGCTGGCAACCCAGTTCTCCAGCCACGCCTACCTGTGGATGACCGCCGGCCTGAGCCTGTACGCTTTCGGCATCGGCCTCGCCAACGCCGGGCTGTACCGCCTGACGCTGTTCTCCAGCAATGTCAGCAAAGGCACGGTGTCGGCCACTATGGGCATGCTGAGCATGATGGTATTCACCGTCGGCATCGAGCTGGCCAAGGTCGCCTACGTCTGGGGCGGCAGCGGGCTGTTCAACCTGTTCAACCTCATCAGCGGCCTGTGCTGGCTGACGCTGGTGGCGCTGTTCCTCGGCAAACGCCGCAACGGCGACCCCACACCGCAGCCGACCGGCGCGGTGTAAACGCGACGATAAAACGCCGGTCCGGTTTCCCGACCGGCGTTTTTTTATGCGGCCTCAGCCGAGCAGCCCCCACAGCGCATACCCCGCTCCCACTACCGCCACCCCCAACAGCAGCAACGCCGACAGGACAGAGATCGCCCGCCGCGCGCGCTGCAGCGCCTTTCCCGACAGCAGGGTGATATAGGCCAGCAAGATGGCGAAATCCGCCAGCACCCACAGCGCGGTCAGCAGCGTCAGGCTGGCGCCGATCGAGGGAGTGACGGCGATGAACTGCGGGAAAAAGGCGACGAAGAAGATGATGTCCTTGGGGTTAGCGATGCCTACCAGAAAACCGTTTGCCATCGCCGAGCGTTTTTGCGATGGTGCAACGGGCTGCGCATCGGGGGTTCGTGCGGATAAATCCTCATACAGCGAGGCGATCGCCATGCGGCCGATAAACAGGCAGCCCAGCAGGCCTATCCACTGCAGCAAGCGCATATCCACCGCGAACAGCCCGGTGACAACCAGCGCGGCAATACCGATCAGCAACAAAGAGGCCCCATTGCTGCCCAGCGCGGTCAACAGCGCGCGCCGGGCGCCAAAGCGCGCCGCGGTGTTGGCGACCATCATCACCACCGGCCCTGGCGTGGCGATCAGCAAGAAAATGGCGGCGAAATACGCCGCCAGCAACGACAGGTTCATCTTTATTTCACTCACATTCAGGCGGTTGGCGTCGGATCATTATGGTGCCGTAGCCCCCGCCTTGAAAAAGGAGTAATCCTGTCGTTTACTGTGAGCCAGACTCATTCTTAGAGACGCCGCGATGGCCAGTTCCCTTCCGCCGCTTTACGCCCTGCGCGCTTTCGAGAGCGCCGCCCGCACCGGCTCGTTCACGCTGGCCGCCGACGAGCTGCATCTCACCCCCAGCGCCGTCAGCAAGCACATCAAAACGCTGGAGCAGCACTTCGGCTGTCGGCTGTTCCAGCGCAACGGCCCACGCATCGAGGTCACCCCGCAGGGAAAAATCTTCGCCGCCGAGCTGCAGCAAGGGTTTGGCCGCATCGAACAAGCCTGCGAGCTGTTCAGAAGCCACCGCGATCTGCTGCGGATGAAGGCGCCCTCCACCCTGACCCTACGCTGGCTGCTGGACTGCCTGAGCCGATTCCGGCAAACGGCGCAGGCGTTCGAGGTGCAGGCAGCCAGCGTGTGGATGGACATCGACAGCGTGGATTTTTTCAGCGAACCCTACGACTGCGCCATCCTGCTCGGCAACGGCCATTTCGGCGCCCACACCGCCGCCGCCAAGCTGTTCGACGAATGGCTGATCCCAATTTGCGCCCCCGCGCTGCTCGCCGACGGGCAGCGCGATCTCGCCACCTGCCCGCTGATCCATCCTTCGCCCGATCGGCGCGACTGGCGGCGCTGGCTGCAAAAAAGCGGCATCGCAGCCCCGATCGATCTCACACGTGGCCAGGTATTTGATTCACTGGAACAGGGCAACGCGGCGGCCATCGCCGGGCACGGCGTTTCGATCGGCGATCTGGCGCTGAGCCTGCGGACGATTGAGGAGGGGTTATTGGCGCTGCCTTGTGACGCCGCCGTGCGTACCGGCGACGGTTACTATCTGGTTTGGCCGGAAGAATCGGCAAAACGGCCGCTGATCGAACGTTTACAGGCGTTTCTCACCGCCCAAACGCCCGACGTCAGCCGGGCCGCCGTCAGGTTTATCGGGTAGGGGACTCGCTACCGAACAGCCCGCCGTCGCGCAGCAGATGCTCGTTGCCCTTGCGGCGGGTAAAGCCGCTGCGATCGAAGAACTCCAGCACCTGGATCGCCAGCTTGCGCCCGACGCCGAGCCGATCGCGGAAATCGGCGGCGTTGGCGCCCCCGCGCTCCGCATCCAGCTCGCGGATCAGCGCCGCGAACTGATCGATGCGCCGGCTGAGGTAGTAGCGATCCACCACCACCGCCGTCACATGGCCCAGTTGAGCCGCCTTGCGCAGCAGCGCCCGTACCCGGCTCTCTTCCTCGCCCAGTTCGCTCGCCAGATCGCGCACCCACCACGGCTCGTCGCCGAACAGCGGTTCGATGCGCGCCCACAGCGGCGCCTCGTCGGCGCTGAACGCCAGGCCGTGTTCCGGCAAGTGCAGCCAGCCGCGCGTATTGCGCAGCGCGCCGGCCTTCAGCAGCCGATCGATCATCATAAACACCAGCGCTTCCGGCTGCTGAGGCAGCGCCATGCGCCGCAGGCGGGCGCGTCCTAACCCCAGCTGGTCGGCGTGCTGTTGGTGATACTCCGCCAGCACCTGTAGCAGGCGGCTCTCCGCCTGTTGCACCTGCTCCTGCGCCAGCGCTCGGTCACCGACGATCAGCAGATCGCGGTTCGCCAGCAGTGCCGCCAGGCCGTCGTCGGTCAACTGACGCGCCCAGGCGAACGCCACCAGCGACAACGCGCCGTGCGGCAGCTCAAGCGCCAGCGCCCGCACGTCGTCTTGCGCCTGCGCCAAGGCCTGCAGCCATGCCAGATAGTCCGGCTGACGCTTGCCGCGCTTGGGCGCATTCAGCCTGAGCACCCGGGCCGCGCCCAGCGTTTGCCGCGCGCCGATATCGCGCAGCACCAGCCGATCGTTTTCCGCCAGCCACAGCGGGCGATCGAGGATCAGTTCCGCCAGTCCGTCGTTCAGCAGCGAAATGCGCCCGGTGATGTGGCTGGCGGCATGGTGCAGATGCAGCGGCTGCCAATGGCGGATCGGCCGATCCGTCTCCAGCGCCACCAGAATGCGTTCCGCCGCTTCGGGCGGACGCTGCGCCAGCAGCCAATCGCCGCGCGCGATCCGCTCTTTATCGACATCGCCGCTGATGTTAAGCGCGATGCGTTGCCCGGCCTGCGCCTGTTCCACGGTTTGATTCTGGGCATGCAGGCCGCGCACCCGCACCGGCGCGTCGGCGCCGGTCAGCCACAGCGTATCCCCCACCTTCACCCGGCCGCCCAGCGCGGTGCCGGTCACCACCAGCCCCGCCCCTTTGACGCTGAACGCACGGTCTACCGCCAGGCGAAAACGGCGCGTCAGCGCGTGCTCGCCGGGCGACAACGCCAGCAAATGCGCGCGCAGCGCCTCGATGCCCTCTCCCGCCGCCGCAGCGGTGACAAACAGCGGCGCATCGGGCCAGCCCTGGCGCGCCAGCTCGTCGCGCACCTGACTGCGCACCTCGTCGACACGCGCCGCCTCCACCCGGTCGGCCTTGGTCAGCGCCACCGTCAGCGCCGGGCGCCCGCTCAGGCGCAGGATCGCCAAATGCTCGCGGGTCTGCGCCATCACGCCATCATCGCAGGCCACCACCAGCAGCGCATGGTCAATGCCGCCGACACCCGCCAGCATATTGGCGAGGAATTTTTCGTGGCCGGGCACGTCGATAAAGCCCAACACCCGGCCGTCCGGCTGCGGCCAGTAGGCGTAGCCCAGATCGATGGTCATGCCGCGGCGCTTCTCTTCCGGCAGGCGATCCGCATTGATCCCCGAGATCGCCTGCAGCAGGGTGGTTTTGCCATGATCGACATGGCCGGCGGTGGCGATGATCATGATGCGCTCAACGCGTCGATCAGCGCCCCTTCCTGTGCCAGACAGCGCAGATCCAGCCACAGCCGGCCGTCGCCGAGGCGGCCGATCACCGGCTGCGGCAGGCGGCGCCAGCGCTCAGCCAACGCTTCCAGCGTGGCGCCGCGGCCGTCGCGCGGCGTGAAGGTCAGCGCATAGCTGGGCAGGCGATCCACCGGCAGCGAACCGCTGCCAATCTGCGACCAGCACGGTTCGGCGCGCAGGTCGAAATCGGCGGTGAACCGTGGTCTCAGCGCCGCCAGCAGCCGCTCGGCCGCCTGTTGCATCTCCTGCTGCGGGCGGGTCAGCAGCCGCAGCGTCGGCAGCTGCTCAGCCAGTTTTTCCGGCTGCAGATAGAGCCGCAGCGTGGCCTCCAGGGCCGCCAGCGTCAGCTTGCCGACGCGCAGCGCGCGCTTGAGCGGATGCTGCTGCAGGCGAGCGATCAGCGCCTTTTTGCCGACGATGATGCCGGCCTGCGGGCCACCCAGCAGCTTATCGCCGGAGAACGTCACCAGATCGACGCCGGCGGCCAGCAGCCGCTGCGGCATCGGTTCGGCGGGCAGGCCGTACTGCGCCATATCGATCAGTGAGCCGCTGCCCAGATCGGTGGCGGTCGGCACGCCCTGTTCGGCCCCGAGCAGCGCCAGTTCAGCCTCGTCGACCGCCGCGGTAAAGCCCTGAATGCTGTAGTTGCTGGTGTGCACTTTCATCAACAGGCCAGTCTGCTCGCTGATGGCCTGGCGGTAATCTTTCAGATGGGTGCGGTTGGTGGTGCCGACTTCCACCAATTGGCAGCCGGCCTGACGCATCACGTCGGGAATGCGAAACGCGCCGCCGATTTCCACCAGCTCGCCGCGCGACACCACTACCTCTTTGCCGGGGGCGATCGCCGCCAGCATCAGCAATACCGCCGCCGCGTTGTTATTGACGATGCAGGCGTCTTCCGCGCCCGTCAGCCGGCACAGCAGATCCGCCACAGCCCGATCGCGATGACCGCGCCCGGCGCCGTCCAGATCGTACTCCAGCGTCACCGCCTCTCCCATCACCGCGCTGACCGCGTCCTTCACCGGCTGCGCCAGCAGGGCGCGCCCGAGGTTGGTGTGCAGCACGGTGCCGCTGAGGTTGAACACCGGCAATAACGCCGGGCGTTGCTGCCGGGCCAGCTCCGCCCGCAGCGCCTGCGGCCAGTCGCCGCACCAGGCCGGTAAACGTTGCTGTTGCTTGATAGCGTCGCGCGCCTGGGCCTGCAGCCGGCGCAACAGTTCGCCGATCAGCGTCTGGCCATGCTGAGCCACCAGCGGTTCAATCGCGGGTTCACGCAGCAGACGGTCGATGGCGGGCAGTTGACTGTAAAGAAGGTGGGATTCAGTGCTCATGGTCGCTCGGTTTTCAATTTAGACGTATCGGCATAGCAAAACCCCGCCGCGGCGGGGAGAAAAGAACGTTCAGGGCGGTGCCGTGCGGGCGAAACTTTCGCGGGCGAACAGGCGTTCGGCCAGCTTGACCAGCGCCGGACGTTGGACGCACCAGTTGGGCAGAATGTGGCGGAAATTGAGGTAGCCCAACGCGCAGCCGGTGGCGATATCCGCCAGCGTCAGCCGCTCGGCATTGAGCCACGTTTTTTCCTGCGCCAGCGCCTCCAATGCGTCCAGGCCCTGCGTCAGCTTGTCACGCTGGCGTAGCATCCAGTTTTCGTCCTGCTTTTCCGGCGCGCGCCGGCTTTCGCGGAACAGCGTCGCCGCCGCTTCAGTCACGCCGTCCGCCAGTGCCGCCACCCGGCGGACGCGCAGCGCGGTGGCGCGATCGGCCGGCAAAAACGCCGGCTCCACCGTCAGCAGTTCGAGGTATTCGGCCACGATCGGCGAGTCGTAAAACACCTCGCCGTCATCAGCGATCAGCACCGGCACTTTGCCGAGCGGGTTCTGCTCCTTCACCCGGCTGCCGGGCTCATACGGCGGATCGTTGACGAATTCAAACGCGATCCCCTTCTCCAGCAGCATCACGGAAATCTTGCGCACAAAGGGGCTGGTGTAACTGCCGATAAGCTTCATCCGGTCTCCTCCGCTTCGTCCTGGCCGCGGCGCAATGCCCTTACTTCACCGCCAGAGTATCGATAATCCGCTGCACCAGCGCCTGATGCACTTCCGGCGTTTTGGCCGGCGACAGCATTTGCAGCGTTACCACCCGTTTGTTGAACACCGTCAACACCAGGGTGGACACCACCTTTTGGCCGTTGACGGTCTGCTCGGTATCCACCCGGCGAAACTTCTGTTTGCCGACGGTGAAGTTCTCTTCTTTGGTGGTCTGGATATTCTGATAGCGCTCGGCCAGCACCGTAATGGCGCTCTGCGTCAGCTCTTTCAGCATTTTGTCGCTGGTATTGATCTTCATGCCGTCCGGCGGGATCACTTCGGACGAAACCGCGCTCTGGCGCGACTTGCCATCGAGGAAGCGCTGGATAGTGGAGGTACTGTCATTGACGATGCCGCTGTTCAGCGTTTGATCGCTAAAGCCTGACGGCAACTCGAAGGTGATTTTGCCCTTCTGCAGCGACACGTTCAGCCCCGGCGGCGCGGGCGGGGTTTCTACCGGCGCAGGCGGCGGTGGCGCGGGCTGCGTCACGGTCGGTTTGGTATCCGGTGGCGGCACCGCCGGTTTGGTGTCGTCCTTGTTGTCGCAGGCCGCCAGTCCGATCGCCAGCACGGCGACCGCGGTCAGTTTTGCCAGGGTGTTTAACATCGTGGTTCCTTTCGCTTGGCGCGTCATGGCCTAAACGTAGCAACTCGCCCGGGCGAATGCCAGAAGCCCGTTCTTAAATTGCGGGTCCGGCCCCGCGCGAACGGGGCCGGGCGGTTACTCCGCCGGGAACAGGAACGGATTGATGCTGCTGCGGCCGAAGCCTTCCTCTTCCATGCGGGCGTCCAGCACCAGCGAAGCCAGATCGTCGGCCACCGCTTCAACCTGCGGGTCTTTTTCCTGATAGAGGATCTTCAGGTAAGTGCCGCAGTCGCCGCAGCTTTCCGCCTTCACCGCCGCCTGTTCGCTGTCCAGCGACCAGTAGTTGAGATCGCGGGTCTGCTCACAGTTGCTGCACTTCACCCGCACCACGTGCCATTCGCTTTCGCACAGGTTGCAGTGCAGGTAGCGCAGGCCGTTGACGGTGCCGATATGCACCATGCTGGAGACCGGAATGCTGCCGCACACCGGGCAGAACTGACGCTGCTCGCCGTATTCGGCGCGCGCCTTGCCGGGGATCAGGCTGGCCATCTGCGCCCAATAGAGCGACAGCGCGGCCCAGAGGAACGGCGCCTTCTCGCTGCCCACCTTGCCGAACTCGCGGTTGAGCAAGGCGTCGGCCATCAGCTCCAGCTCGTGCGCCGAGGCCTTCTCCAGGTTGTCCAGCACCGCCAGAATGTGCTCCGGCGCCTGCGGACGCAGCTCGGCGATCAGCGACGTCAGCAGCTTGCGCCAGTGCTCGCTGCGCGGGAACACGCTCAGATCGAGCGGCGGTTTGCCGCTGGCGGCGCCCTGCGCCAACGCTTCGCTCAGATCGAGCGCCAGCGGATTATCGTGCAGCGCATGCTGCTGCGCCTGCGCCAGTTCGGCGGCGAAGTTAAGGTAGTCGCCCAGCGGGTTGTCGACCGCCAGCTGACGCAGACGGTCGGCGCGGCGGCTGTACAGGCTTTTCAGGTTGGCGAAAAGTAACGGCGGGATGTTCTCCGCCGTTGTGGACTTCTCACGCTGTGCCCCTAACTGCTCTTTAGGAACGATGCGGATACTCATCAGGGTTTATCTTCCTGTCGTTTCTCGCGGACCTCACGGTACCAGCGCGGATGATGTTTCTTGGCCCAGGCCGCCGGCACCCAGCCTTCCACCATCGCGGTAATGGTGCCTTTTACCCACAATGCGGCGTAAATGTGCACCATAATCACAATGATAAGGCCGACCGCGGCCAGCGAATGCACCAGCAGCGCGATGCGGATCAGCGGGATGGAGAACGACGGCGCGAAATACGGCCGCCAGATCACCACGCCACTGGCCAGCAGCAGCACCAGGCTGATAATCGCCGCCCAGAACACGCACTTCTGGCCGAAATTATAGCGCCCGGTGTCACCCACTTCCTCGTTCATGGCGATTTTGTGGATGTTCTTGGCCCAGACGATATCTTCCCGGTTGATCAGGTTATGCTTCCAGTAGCGCAGGAACATCAGCAGGAACGCGGCAAACATGATCACCCCGACAAACGGGTGCAGAATGCGCGCCAGCTGCGGCGTCCCGAAGATGTTCATCAGCCAGTTGAAGGAGGGGAAGAAGAACCCCAGCCCGCTGATGGCGGCGAACACGAAGCAAAACGCCACGATCCAGTGGTTGATGCGCTCCGGTGCGCTGTAACGCTGAATGGGCTTTTCCTTTCTCATTTGCGCGTCTCCTCGTCATGCGACTCGTCGTGCTCATCCTCATCGTCGACGCGGTTAGGCCCGACGCCGACATAGTGGAACACGCTGGCCGCGAAGGTGGCGGCAAAACCGATGGCCGCCAGGGGTTTCCACACGCCCTTCCAGAAGGTCACCGCCGGGCTGATGCTCGGGTTGTCCGGCAAACCGTGGTACAGCTGCGGTTTGTCGGCGTGGTGCAACACGTACATCACGTGCGTGCCGCCCACCCCTGCCGGATCGTACAGACCGGCGTTCTGGTAGCCGCGGGTGTTCAGCTCGCTGACGCGATCCGCCGCCACCTGCTTCATCGCTTCCTTGGTACCGAAGTGAATGGCGCCGGTCGGGCAGGTTTTCACGCAGGCCGGTTCCTGGCCGACGTCCACGCGGTCGACGCACAGGGTGCACTTGTACACCCGGTTGTCGTCCTTGTTCATGCGCGGCACGTCGAACGGGCAGCCGGCGATGCAGTAGCCGCAGCCGATGCAGTGCTCGGACTGGAAGTCGACGATGCCGTTGGCGTACTGAATGATCGCGCCTTCCGACGGGCAGGCCTTCAGGCAGCCCGGATCGGCGCAGTGCATGCAGCCATCCTTGCGGATCAGCCATTCCAGCTTGCCGTTTTCCTCCACCTCGGAGAAGCGCATCACCGTCCACGACTTGGCGGTCAGATCGGCGGGGTTATCGTACACCCCGACGTTGTGCCCCACTTCGTCGCGGATGTCGTTCCATTCGGAACAGGCCACCTGACAGGCCTTGCAGCCGATACAGGTGGTGACATCGATCAGTTTGGCCACTTCTTCCTGGTGGTCACGGGCGCGCGGCGCCGGCGTGAAGCCATTGGTGGCGGATTTACGAATGATGTCTTGAGATTGCATGGCCATAATTCGTCTCCGTTACACCTTTTCCACGTTGACCAGGAACGCCTTGAACTCCGGCGTTTGCGTATTGGCGTCGCCGACGAACGGCGTCAGCGTGTTGGCGATAAAGCCTTTCTTCGCCACCCCTTCGTAACCCCAGTGGATCGGGATGCCGATGGTGTCGACTTCCTGGCCGTGCACCTGCAGCGTGCGAATACGCTTGGTCACCACCGCCTTGGCCTTGATGTAGCCGCGGTTGGAGCTGACCTTCACAGTATCGCCCTGCTTGATGCCCTTCTTCTCCGCCAGCTTTTCGCCGATCTCCACGAACTGCTCCGGCTGCGCGATGGCGTTCAGCCGCGCGTGCTTGGTCCAGTAGTGGAAGTGCTCGGTCAGACGATAGGTGGTGCCGACGTACGGGAACTTGTCGGATTTGCCCATCGCCGCCAGATCGTCCTTGAACACGCGCGCCGCCGGGTTGGACACCACATTCGGGTGCAGCGGGTTGGTGCCGAGCGGCGTTTCGAACGGCTCGTAGTGTTCAGGGAACGGCCCTTCCGCCATCTTGTCGGTGGCGAACAGGCGGCCCATGCCTTCCGGCTGCATGATGAACGGCCCGACGTCGCTGCCCGGCGCAGCGGTGCTGTAGTCCGGGATATCGGCCCCGACCCACTTGGCGCCGTCCCACTCCAGCAGCTGGCGTTTCGGATCCCACGGTTTACCCTGCGGATCCGCCGAGGCGCGGTTGTACAGAATGCGGCGGTTGAGCGGCCATGCCCAGGCCCAGCCCAGCGTGTTGCCGAGGCCGGACGGATCGGCGTTGTCGCGCCGCGCCATCTGGTTGCCGGCCGGCGTCCAGCTGCCGGCGAAGATCCAGCAACCGCTGGCGGTGGTGCCGTCGTCGCGCAGCTGCGCGAACGAGCTGAGCAGCTCGCCTTTTTTCACCACCACTTTGCCGTCGGCATCCAGCAGATCCGCCAGCGCCTTGCCGTTGTTCTCCTGCGCCACCTCTTCCGGCGCCGGGTTGTCCGGCGTCAGGTAGTCCCAGCGCATGTTCAGCACCTGTTCAGGCACCGCACCGCCGTCGCGCGCATACATCTCGCGCAGGCGACTGAAGATGCCCGCCAGGATCTCGCCGTCGTTCAGCGCTTCGCCCGGGGCGTCCGCGCCTTTCCAGTGCCACTGCAGCCAGCGGCCGGAGTTGACGATCGAACCGTTCTCTTCGGCGAAGCAGGTGGACGGCAGGCGGAACACTTCGGTCTGGATCTGCGAAGGATCCACCTCGTTGAACTCGCCGTGGTTCTGCCAGAAGTTGGAGGTCTCGGTGTTCAACGGATCGATGGTCACCAGGAACTTCAGCTTGGACAGCGAAGCCACTACCTTGTTTTTGTTCGGGAACGATGCCACCGGGTTAAAGCCCTGGCAGAAGTAGCCGTTGACCTTGCCCTGCGCCATCATCTCGAAGTACTGCAGCACGTCGTAGCCTTTGTCCCACTTCGGCAACCAGTCAAAGCCCCAGCTGTTGTCCTTCTGCGCCTTATCGCCGTAGAAGGTCTTCATCATGCTGACGAAGAATTTCGGGTAGTTGCCCCAGTAGTTTACCTGGCCCGGCAGCAGCGCCTTCGGCGTGTTGGCCTTCAGGTAGGTGTCGAGATCGGTCTGTTTCTCCGACGGCAGCGTCATGTAGCCCGGCAGGCTCTGCGACAGCAGGCCGAGATCGGTCAGACCCTGGATGTTGGAGTGGCCGCGCAGCGCGTTGACGCCGCCGCCCGCCATGCCCATGTTGCCGAGCAGCAGCTGGATCATCGCCATGGTACGGATGTTCTGCGCGCCGACCGAGTGCTGAGTCCAGCCCAGGGCGTACAGGAACGAAGCGGTTTTATCCGCGACGCAGGTTTCGGCGATGTATTCGCACACCTTGAGGAAATCGTCCTTCGGCGTGCCGCAGATGTTGGTCACCACGTCAGGCGTGTAGCGGCTCACGTGCTGCTTCAGCAGGTTCCACACGCAGCGCGGATCCTGCAGCGTGACGTCGCGCTTGGCGAAGCCGTTCTCGTCGAACTGGTAGTTCCAGGTGGTTTTGTCGTACTTGCGGTTTTCCGCGTCGTAGCCGCTGAACAAGCCGTCTTCGAAGGCAAAGTCTTCCCGCACCAGCAGGCTGGCGTTGGTGTAGGCCTCGACGTACTCGCGGTTAAACTTGTTGTTGGTCATCAGATACAGCAACACGCCCGACAGGAAAGCAATGTCGGTCCCGGAGCGGATCGGCGTGTAGAAGTCCGCCACCGATGCGGTTCGGGTAAAGCGCGGATCGATCACGATCAGCTTGGCATTGTTGTGTATTTTGGCTTCCATCGCCCAGCGGAACCCCACCGGATGCGCTTCCGCCGCATTACCGCCCATGACGATAATCAAATTCGCGTTCTTGATATCAACCCAGTGGTTGGTCATCGCACCGCGACCAAATGTTGGAGCAAGACTTGCTACCGTTGGTCCGTGTCAGACACGCGCCTGGTTGTCTACGGCAAGCATGCCGAGAGCGCGACTAAATTTTTGCGACAGAAAACCGGTTTCGTTGCTGGCGGCCGAGGCGCACAGCATGCCGGTGGTCAGCCAACGGTTGACGGTAACGCCCTGGTCGTTGGTTTTGATGAAGTTGGCATCGCGGTCTTCTTTCACCAGCTTGGCGATGCGGGTGAAGGCGTCGTCCCAGCTGATGCGTTGCCATTTGTCCGACCCTGGCGCCCGGTATTCCGGGTACTTGAGGCGGCTTTCGCTGTGGATGAAGTCAACCAGGCCGGCACCTTTCGGGCAAAGCGCGCCGCGGTTTACCGGGTGATCCGGATCCCCTTCGATATGGAAAATGCTTTCTTTGGCGTTCTTGGCGCCATCACCAAGGCTGTACATCAACAGCCCACAGCCGACGGAACAATACGTACAGGTATTACGGGTCTCACGGGCGCGCAGCAGTTTGTACTGCCGGGTTTCCGCCAACGCCACTTCGGGGGCAAAGCCCAGCGCGGCCACCGTCGTTCCTGCCATACCGCCAGCGCAGATCTTAAAGAACTGCCTTCTGCTGACCTGCATGGGGGTCTCCTTTACTCTCGATTGTCACATTGTTTAAATGCGCCTGCCCCGCTAGCGCGGCAAACGCGAATGTCACTGTTGTTATGCTTGCTACGAACGCCGGCCATATTACCACAGCGTGCTTGTGGTTGTTACACACTCGTGCTCATTCAGTGAACGCATTGGCACATTTCGATACATTTCGACCTTGGCGCTCCCTACAGTATAGAGAGTAACCAACGTGCCGGGGCGATGGCTTGACGCGGCCACCCGCCGCCCTCTTCTATCAGTATGTTAGCGCATCGATTTGTACATTAACCACACACTTCACAGGGCATTGATAATCATTTTCAATATCATTTAATTAACTATAATGATCCGACTGCTTACGCGGTGCTCGCCCTTTGCGCCGCCCATACACCACTGGAGATGATGATTATGAGTTATTCACTGCCATCCCTGCCGTACGCTTACGACGCACTGGAACCGCATTTCGACAAGCAGACGATGGAAATCCATCACACCAAACACCACCAGACCTACGTCAACAACGCCAACACCGTGCTGGAAGCCTACCCTGAGCTGGCCAAATACAGCGTTGAAGAGCTGATCCAGGATCTGGATAAAGTGCCTGCCGACAAACGCACCTTCATGCGCAACAACGCCGGCGGCCACGCCAACCACAGCTTCTTCTGGAAAAACCTGAAAACCGGCACCACGCTGGGCGGCGATCTGAAAGCGGCCATCGAGCGCGATTTCGGCAGCGTTGAGAAATTCCAGGAAGAGTTCGAGAAAGCCGCAGCCACCCGCTTCGGTTCCGGTTGGGCCTGGCTGGTGCTGAAAGACGGCAAGCTGGCCGTGGTGTCTACCGCCAACCAGGACAGCCCGCTGATGGGCGAAGCCGTCGCCGGCGCTTCCGGTTTCCCAATCATCGGTCTGGACGTGTGGGAACACGCTTACTACCTGAAATATCAGAACAAACGCCCTGACTACATCAAGGCGTTCTGGAACGTGGTCAACTGGGACGAAGCCGCCGCACGCTTCGCCGCGAAGAAGTAATTCGCCCCCGTTGATGAAGATGCCCGCCGCCGGCGGGTATTTTTTTGCCTGAAATCCGCTAAAGTTTGACCACTTCTTGCCGATGGTTTGTTCAATTGACGTTCGCCCGGAGAAGGAAAAACGCTATGGCGGCATTGCAAGCATTAGCAGGAAAGTTCACTCATCTCACCGTAGGTAAAAAGCTCGGCCTCGGCTTCGCGCTGTTGCTGCTGTTGGCGGTCGTCATCGCCGGCACCGGGGCGCAATACCTGCACATCATCGAATCCCGCGCCGATCGCATCGACTTCAGCAACCGGCTGAACGAGGAGATCAACCAGGCCAAATACAACCGCGCCATGTACGGCCAGACCTACCAGCCGGAGTATCTGCAGAACAATCGCGCCAATATCGATAACGCCGTCAAACTGATAGACCAGGGCCAGGCGTTGGACTGGGACGCCCAAAGCCGCAAGGATCTGCAGCGTCTGGTGACGCTGATTGGGGAATATCAGCAACAGCAAAAAATCTTTGAGCAGGCGGTCTCGGCGAAAGACGCGGTGCGCCAGAGCTGGAACATGTCGGAAGTGCAGGCCAGCCTGAGCCAGGTGGAGCGCCAGCTCACCAACGGCGATCTGCAGTTGGCCTTCATTCAACTGAACCAGAAGCTGACCCAGGTGCGCTACGGCGCGCGCGGTCTGCTGCTGAGCCTGAACAAGGAAACCGAAGCGCCGCTGATGGCGGCCATCGACGACGCGCGCGACGCGGCCAACGCCCTGAGCCGCCGGGTCAGCGACGCGCAGCGCCCGCAGCTGCAACCGCTGCTGGCCGCCCTGGACGATTACAAAAACCGCATCGCGGCCTACCTGCCGGCCTATGAGCACGAACAGCAGATCAGCCGGCAGCTCGGCGAACGCGCGCATGAGATCGGCACGCTGGTGAACGCCTTTATGCAGGACGAACTGGCGCAGACGCGCAGCAACATCAACCTGGCGCAGCTGCAGATGGGCATCACCACCCTGATCGCCATCATCGCCGGGATACTTATCGCCTGGCGTATCACGCTGCAGATCACCCGTCCGCTGCACAGCACGCTGGCGATGGCGGAACGCATCGCCAGCGGCGATCTGCGCCAGGCGCAGACCAGTACCCGCCGCGACGAGCTGGGACAACTGCTGAACGCGGTGGCGGCGATGAGCCAAAATCTGCGCACTATGATTGAGAAGATCCAGATGGGGGTCAGCCAGGTCTCCACCGCCTCCGCGGAAATCGCCGCCGGCAACACCGATCTCTCCTCCCGCACCGAACAGCAGGCGGCGGCGGTTGAAGAAACCGCGGCCAGCATGGAACAGCTGACCGCCACGGTGAAACAAAACGCCGACAATGCCCATCACGCCAATCAGCTGGCCACCGACGCTTCGCAGACCGCGCAACAGGGCGGCAAGCTGGTGGAGAACGTGGTCAGCACCATGCGCGATATCTCCAGCAGTTCGCAGCGTATCGCTGAAATTACCACCCTGATCAACGGTATTGCCTTCCAGACCAACATCCTGGCGCTCAACGCCGCGGTGGAAGCGGCGCGCGCCGGCGAACAGGGACGCGGCTTCTCGGTGGTCGCCAGCGAAGTGCGCAGCCTAGCGAGCCGCAGCGCCCAAGCGGCCAAGGAGATCGAAGGGCTGATCGCCGAGTCGGTCAGCCGGGTGAAAACCGGCACCGAACTGGTGGAAAGCACCGGCAACACCATGGAACAGATCGTCCGCTCGGTCACCCACGTGCGCGACATCATGGCTGAAATCGCCGCCGCCTCCGATGAGCAGACGCGCGGCATCGCCCAGATTGGCCAGGCGATCGTCGAGATGGATCACACCACCCAGCAGAACGCCGCGCTGGTGGAAGAGTCCGCCGCCGCCGCCGATTCGCTGGAAGAACAGGCCGACATGCTGCTGCAGAGCGTTTCGGTGTTCCGTTTGGCGGAGCAGACCGAACCCACCGCCGTGAAAACCGCCGCGCCGAAAGCGCCTGCCGTAAAAACCACGGCCGCCAACGCCGCAGCGGAGGAGAACTGGACCACCTTCTGACGCCACGCCCCCGCCCGAGGATTTTCGGGCGGGTTGTTATGTCCCCCTGACACAACTCAGGCTATGCTGAGCCCTCGACGCGAGACACGGAGGCGCACATGCATCACCCAGACGTTTACATCGGCAATATTCAACCCTATGAAGGCGGGCGCCCCAGCGCCATCGCCAAACGCCAGGTGGATGGCGCCATCCGGCTCACGCCGCTCGGCCTGGAAGGCGACGAGCAAGCCGAGAAAAGCTACCACGGCGGGCCGGACCGCGCGCTGTGCCACTACCCGCGCGAGCATTATGCCCACTGGCGCGAACAGTTTCCGGCGCAGGCCGAGCAGTTTTGCGCCCCGGCCTTCGGCGAGAATATCTCCACCGAAGGACTGACCGAACACAATGTGTTTATGGGCGACATCTTCCGCTGGGGCGAAGCGCTGATCCAGGTCACCCAGCCGCGCTCGCCGTGCTTCAAGCTCAACTACCACTTCGCCATCGAGGATATTTCGGTGCTGATGCAGCAAAGCGGCCGCTGCGGCTGGCTGTATCGGGTGGTCTCGCCGGGTGCGGTCAGCGGCGATCGTCCGCTGGAGCTGGCGGCGCGCAACAGCGACGTGTCGGTGGCCGAAGCCATCGCCATCGCCTGGCACATGCCGTTCGACGCGGAACAATATCGCCGCCTGTTGGCGGTGGCCGGCCTCTCCGCCAGCTGGAGCAAGACCATGCTCACGCGGCTTGCCGAAGGGCGCCTCGAGGACTTCAACCGTCGCCTGCTCGGCCGTTGAAATCGCTGGCGGAAAAGATGAAAAACGTGCGCCGAATGCCGCGTTAACCCTCTTCTTCCGCCTATACTGTAGCCGCGTGTTTTTCAGCCAGGAGCCAGGTATATGACCACCCCGACCCATTCGATTCATCACGCCGCCGCCGAGGGCTATCAGGCCAACGCCGATCGCTATGTGAAAGGCCGGCCGGATTACCCGCCGGAAATCGCCGCCTGGCTGCGTGAGTCTATCGGCCTGCACGCCGGCATGACGGTCATCGATCTCGGCGCCGGTACCGGCAAGTTCACTCCGCGCCTGCTGGAAACCGGCGCGCAGGTGATCGCCGTCGAACCGGTGCCGCAAATGCTGGAAAAATTGTCGGCGGCGCTGCCGCAGGTGAAAACGCTGGCGGGCACCGCCGACGCGATCCCGCTACCGGACGAGTCGGTCGATGCCGTGGTGTGCGCCCAGTCCTTCCACTGGTTCGCCACGCCGCAGGCGCTGGCGGAAATCCAGCGTATTCTCAAGCCCGGCGGCAAACTCGGTCTGGTGTGGAACATGCGCGATGCGCGTGTCGGTTGGGTGCGTAAACTGAATCAGATCGTCGACAGCCACGAAGGGGATGCGCCGCGTTTCTATACCGGCGAATGGCGCAAATTCTTCCCGTTCAAAGGCTTTGAACCGCTGCAGGAGCAGGTCTTTATGCTGGGCCACCGCGGCGCGGTGGAGGACGTGATCTACAACCGGGTACGTTCAACCAGCTTTATCGCCGCACTGCCACAGGCGCAACAGGAGCAGGTTATCGATCGGTTGCGCCAACTGGTGGCGGAAGAAGAGGAGTTGCAGGGCCAGGACACGGTCACCGTGCCCTATCAGACCAAGGCGTATTTCACCACCAAGGTCTGACGCCCGGGGGTTCAGAACGCTTTCTTGGCGTAACCGGTGACCGCTTTCAGGCCCATCTCGCGGCCCAGCGCGGTCATCGGGTGCACCACAATCAGCCCGCGCGCGCTTTTCTTCAGCGCGCCCATATCGGCCTGCTCTTTCTTGGTGATCTCGCGGCTGAACGGCAGCTTGCTCAGCTTCTGCGCTTCGGCGCTCAGCTTCTCGCCACGCACGTCTTTCAGGCGCTCGATCTCCGTCGCCAGTTTCTCTTTTTCTTTGGTGTGCTGCGCGATCAACTCAGGGTTGCCCTGTTGGATCACGGTGGCGTCTTTGTGGTTCAAGGCGTCCAGCAGGTCGCTCAGGCGCTTGATCTCTGCCTTTTCTTTCTCTTTCATGGTCTCTGGCCCGTTGTGCCCAAAATGGCACGCTAATCAATGATACCGGCATTGTAGCAAAAGGCGCGCGCCGTTACCCGTCCTGCGCAATACCGGGCGGCAGGCCGCTCATCTCGCAGGCCTTGGCGCCGAGCCGGGCCAACGCCTGGGTGTAGCGCGCGTTGAACGGGTAGCAGCAGGAGAGCCGCAGCGCATTGCGGTAGCGCCCGCTGGGGGAATACAGGGTGCCCGGCGTCAAACAGATCTGCTCCTCCAACAGCTGGTGGAACAGCGCCACGCTGTCCACGCCGGGAGGGAATTCGACCCAGAACACGAAGCCGCCCGCCGGCTGCGTGGCCAGCGTGCCGCGTGGGAAATGCCGGGCGATCAACGCCCTCGCCTCGTCGACCTGCGCCGCATAGCGCTTGCGCAGGTTGCGCAAATGGTGATCGTAGCCTCCGCTCTCCAGGAAGGTCGCCAGCGTTTCCGACAGCAGCTGCGACTCGGACATCGACGACACCGCCTTCAGCTTGCGCAACGCCTCGTGAAAACGGCCGCCGCAGATCCAGCCGACGCGAAAATCCGGCGCCAGCGTTTTGGTGAAGCTGGAGCAAAACAGCACCCAGCCGTCGCGATCGAACGCCTTCACCGCCGGCGACAGCGCGCCGCCGAACTGGATCTCGGCATACAGCCCGTCTTCAATCAACGGCACCTGATGATCGTTCATCAGCCGCGCCAGCCGCTTTTTCGCCGCCAGCGGCATGGTACAGCCCAACGGGTTTTGCACCGTCGGCATGGCGATCACCGCGTTCAGCCGCTTCTCGTTCAATAGCAACTCGAGCGCGTCCAGCGACAGCCCCAGCTGCGGATCGGTGGGGATTTCCAGCGCTTTCAGCCCCAGGCTGGCCAGCAGCGGCAGCAGATAAAAGTAGGTTGGCGACTCCAGCCCGACGCAGTCACCCGGTTTGGTGGTGACGCGCAGCGCCAGCTGCAGCGCCTCCATGCAGCCATGGGTCAGCACTACGTCGCCCGGCTCCAGCAACATGCCCAGCGTCATCGAGCGGCGGGCGATCTGCTGGCGCAGCCGTAGGCTGCCGGGCGGCAACGGATACTGCCCGATCAGATCCGGCTGGCGGCGCAGCTGAGAAGACAACATACGCCCCAGCTTGCCGCCGGGATAGAAGTCGCTGGTCTGCGGGCAGGCCAGCGCAATGTTAGTGAAGGCCGGATTCTGCTGGGCGGCGAATACCGTATCGATCAGCGCCAGCACGTCGTCCGCCGGCGGCTCGATGCGGCCGCTGGGCGCCGAGGCCATCTTCAGCGCCGGCAGCGTGCTGCGGACATAAAACCCCGACTGCGGTCGCGCTTCGATCAGCCCGCGATCCTCCAGCGTGCGGTAAGCCGACACCACGGTATTGATGCTGACGCGGTGCGTTTGCGCACAGCGCCGCACCGAAGGCAAGCGGTCACCGGGCAGCAGCGTGCCGCGTCGAATGGCCTCGGCCAACGTATCCGCCAGCTGCAGGTAGCGGGTATCCGGGGTTTCATCGAGCAAGGTCACAGTTTCTCTCCAGGTAATGGGTACAGTTTACATTTTGCACAACTGTAACCATGACAATATCCGATTTGTGGTTCTGTCACCATCCCATTGCAGCGATTATGCTGATCCTCTCGTTATCACCGTCATTTTCAAGGAACCTGCCATGCTGGACTCCGCCTTTGTCAGCTACGTCACCGTCATGTCGATCACCCCCGGCCCCAACAACCTGCTGCTGGCCTCGTCGGGCGTCAACTTCGGCCTGCGCCGCACCCTGCCGATGCTGTTTGGCATCTGTGTCGGTTGTGCGGTACAGCTGGCGATCATTATCCCGCTGCTGGCGCTGGCGTTGAGCTGGGCCGGCGTCATCCGCCTCCCGCTGGCGGTGATCGGCTGCGCCTATCTGCTGTGGCTGTCATGGAAGCTGTTTCAGGCGGCCTCGCCGGACGCCAAAGAGCAGGCGCAGCCGATGAGCCTGCTCAACGGTGCACTGTTTCAGGCGGTCAACCCCAAAGCCTGGCTGATGGTGATCAACGTGGCGATCCTGTTCACCCCGCGCGAAGGCGCCACCTTCGTCCATACGCTGTCGGTCATCGCCGGTTTCGCGCTGCTGAACCTGCCGTGCGTGCTGCTGTGGGCGGTGCTGGGCGACCGGTTGCGCAACGCGCTGCGAGTGACCTGGAAACTGCGCGCCTTCAACGGCGTGATGTCCGGACTGATGGCCGCCACCGCGCTGTGGCTGTTGTTCGACGAGTGGCGCGCGGCCTTTGCTTAGCCGCGGCCGAGAGGAGAGAGTCGGGAAGGTTGTTTGGCGCCGATGCCGGCGATCAGATCGGTAATGGACAGCACCATAGTGGAGCGCACCATCTGCTGATAGCGCTGGCGCTGCATGGCAATCAGCGCTTCATCCGCCTCGCCCGGCTGCAGGAAGGTCGGCACCGGCGGCAGCGCGGCCACGCAGTGCAGCTCGCCGAACGGCCCGAGAATTTCGTCATCGACGAAGCGGTATTCCGACCCGTCGTGGTTCAGCTCTTCGCGCATCGCCATCAGCAGTTCGGCGTCTTCATATTCGTGGCGGGAAATCACCCCCAGGCCGTACATCAGCTTCAGGCGCACCGACAGCTCCCCCAGCGGGCCGCTGCCGGACAATAGCGGTTCGACGGCATATTTCACCGCGTAGTCATCCTTGCGGAATACCTGCACCACCAGCACGTTGAGCGCTTCCGCCAGCAGCTCTACCGCTGCGATCAGGAAGCTGCGCACCGTTTTGCCCGCGTTCAGCTTTTCCAGAACCTGGTTTTCAAATGCCTGTGCTTCTTCCATCGTCGCTTTTCGAAAGGCGTGGGGAGGGCCGTCGATGCCGAACTCGGGTTGCAGGAGCGCAGCAAGCTGCGCTCGGGTGTTCATCATCACGATTCTACTTGTGCATGGCGTTATACACAGCAACGGCCTCTTCTACAACCTCGCTTTCCGCCGGCAGGCCGGAAATTTGCGCCAGCGCGGCTTTCGGCCCGAGCGTGTTCAGCAGTTCCGCCAGTTCCTGCGCCTGCGGATCCTGTTCGCTGCGGTAGCTCATGGCGGCGGCGATGCCCTGGATCAGGTTGGCATGCGGCAGGCCGTATTCCAGCGTGCCCAGCAGCGGTTTGATCAGGCGATCGCCGACGCTCAGTTTGCGCAGCGGTTGGCGCCCTACGCGCTCGACGTCGTCGTGCAGATACGGATTTTCAAAGCGGCCGAGGATTTTGTTGATGTAGGCGGCGTGCTTGTCGGCGTCGAAGCCGTAACGCTTGATCAGCACCGCGCCGCTCTCTTCCATCGCCCCTTTCACCACGCGGCGGATCGCCGGGTCGAGAATGGCGTCACGAATGGTTTGCAGCCCGGCCAGTTGGCCGAGGTAGGCGGTGATGGCGTGACCGGTGTTGAGGGTGAACAGCTTGCGCTCGACGAACGCCATCAGGTTATCGGTCAACTCCATGCCGGCGATCGCCGGAGGCTGGCCTTTGAACTGGGTCTGATCGACGATCCATTCGCTGAAGGTTTCCACCGTCACTTCCAACGGGTCGTTGCTGTCCGCCGGCGGCACAATGCGATCGACCGCCGAATCGACGAAGCCGACATGCTGCTCAGCCCATGCCTGCTCATCCTGCGGCAGCGCGGCGAACACATGCTGTTTCAGCTGGCTGGTGCCGCGCACCATGTTCTCGCAGGCGATGATGTTCAGCGGTTGCACATTGCCCTGCTGATGACGCAGCAACAGCCCTTTGGCGATCGTGCCGGCGATTTTGGCGAGAATTTGCGGGCCAACGGCGGTGGTCACCAGATCCGCTTCGGCGATCAGCGCCACCGCCGCCTCACTGCCGCTGTTGACGGCGCTGACGTTGTTGACGCTCTCCACGCGTTCTTGCTCGCCCACCACGTGCACCGCGTAGCTTTTACGGCTGTTCAGCAGATCCAGCACCGTTTGATTGACGTCGGCGAAGGTCAGTTCAACCCCGGCGTCCGCCAGCAGCTTGCCGATAAAACCGCGGCCGATATTCCCTGCGCCAAAATGTAATGCTTTCATAACTCTACCTTCTTAATGTCGAAGGGTGCAGCAAGCTGCACCCTTTAAAATGATTCTGTTATCCAGCTTTTTTGCCGCCGAGCAGGTCCAGCACTTCCTGGACGCTGGTGGTATTCGCCAGCCGCTCAATCACGCTCTCGTCATCCAGCGCGTTGGTCAGGCTGGTGATCACCTGAATATGCTCGTTGTTGCGCGCGGCGATGCCGATCACCAGGCGAGCCACTTCATCCTCTTCATCGCCGAAGCGCACGCCCTGCGGGTACTGGCAGAACACCACGCCGGTGCGCAGCACCCGGTCTTTGGCCTCGATGGTGCCGTGCGGCACGGCGATCGACTCGCCCAGGTAGGTGGAGGTGAGCTTTTCGCGCTCCAGCATCGCCGGCACGTACTCCGCCTCGACGTAGCCGCCTTTCACCAGCTGCTCGCCGGCGAAACGGATCGCCTGCTCTTTGTCGCTAGCCTGCAGGTTGAGGAACACATTGCTTTCGCTCAGCTTGAACAGGTTCGGTTCCCCGGCTTCGAAGCTGTCGTCCAGCGCGCCCAGCACCTTCTGCTGGTTGTCGGTGGTTTTGTTGACCGCTACCAAACGGTCGACCAGATCGCTGTACAGCTTGCTGTCGAGGAAGTTGGTCAGCGAGATGTGCTGGGCCTGCGGCGCGTGGCGCATCGCGCGCTCCGTCAGATCGCGGTGCGTGATGACCAGATCCACATCGTCCGGCAGGCTGTTGATGGCGCTGTTAGTCACCGAGATGTTCTTCAGCCCGGCGTCCGCCACTTTCTTGCGCAACACCCCGGCGCCCATGGCGCTGGAACCCATGCCCGCATCGCAGGCGACGATGATTTTGCGCACGGTGCTCAGATCGCCGTCGACCGACGCTGGCGCCGCTGCGCCGCCTTTGGACTGCGATTTCATCTCTTGCATGCGGCGGGTCGCGGCTTCCAGATCGTCATCCTCTTTCACTTTGGAGGTTTTCAGCAGGAAAGCGGACACCACGAAGGAGACGGCAAAGGCTGCGCACACCGCCGCAATGTTGGCGAAGTAGGCGCCTTTCGGCGTCATCGCCAGCACCGCCAGGATCGAACCCGGGGAAGCTGGAGAAACCAGGCCGCCGTTCAGCATCGTCAGGGTGAATACGCCGGTCATGCCGCCCAGGATCACCGCCAGAAGCAGACGTGGATTCATCAGCACGTAAGGGAAGTAGATTTCGTGGATGCCGCCCAGGAAGTGAATGATCGCCGCACCGCCGGCGGATTGCTTGGCGCTGCCGCGGCCGAAGAACATGTAGGCCATCAGCACGCCCATGCCCGGGCCTGGGTTGGCTTCAATCAGGAAGAACACCGACTTGCCGGCTTCCGTGGCCTGCTGGATACCCAGCGGCGAGAAGATGCCGTGGTTGATGGCGTTGTTCAGGAACAGGATTTTCGCCGGTTCAACGAAGATGGACGCCAGTGGCAGCAGGTTGTTCTTCACCATCACGTGCACGCCCGCCGCCAGCAGCTTGGAGAGCACCTCCACCAGCGGCCCGATGCCCAGGAAGGCCAGGATCGCCAGCAGCATGCCGATGATGCCGGCGGAGAAGTTGTTCACCAGCATTTCAAAGCCGCTTTTGATCTTACCGTCCACCCAGCGGTCGAAATGCTTGATAGCCCAGCCACCCAGCGGGCCGGCGATCATCGAGCCGAGGAACATCGGCATGTCGGCACCGACGATGACGCCCATGGTGGTGATGGCACCCACGACGCCGCCGCGATCGCCGCCCACCAGCCGCCCGCCGGTATAACCGATCAGCAGCGGCAGCAGGTAGGTGATCATCGGGCCGACCAGCTTGGCTAAGGTTTCATTCGGCAGCCAGCCGGTTGGAATGAATAGCGCGGTGATAATCCCCCAGGCGATAAAGGCGCCGATGTTGGGCATCACCATGTTGCTCAGGAAGCGGCCAAAGTTTTGCACTTTAACCTTGATGTCTGGTGAAAACATAAAACACACCCCTATTGTTACGCGCTGACAATAGAGCGCGTGATTATTGTTGTGACGATCCAGCCGTGTTGCCGCTGTATGCGAAACGGACTCTATCACGCTGTTTTTGTCACGCGAACTTCACGAATTTTTTGTGATACAAGTCACACACAACACCCCAGCAAACCCTCATTTATAGTGATAAAGATCACATTTATGACGTGTAAAAAAAGCACAGTGAGAAAAAAGTCGCCACAAAACCCCCAATAAAGTGACTATGATCACATTTTTAAATTGGCGTTTTGTTTTTGAATTGTGACATTAGTCACAATTTATTTTTAGCTGCAGCGCCGATCGCAACGCTCTGTTTGATCTTCCCTGTGAGCACTCATCCCGCCGGGAACTAGCGAAGTGATGAATGAAAGAAAACTACATTGCCTAATGAATGGATTAATTGAAGTGTAGTACAGAAGCCTGCGCAATAAACCAGCAAGCTATTGGAAACGCTGAGGGGAAATAAAACAGGCCGGCAATGCCGGCCTGTTTCGCGCCTGGACGCGTTATTATTGCGTCACGCTTTGAATGGTCTTCTGCGCATTCATCAGGTTCTGCTGTTTGGCCACCAGATTCGACATCATGGTGTTGTACTGCGCCACCTGCTGCGCGGTGCGGAACTGCACGCCGTTGTTGTTGAAGCTGACCTGATTGCCCTGGCTCTGCAGGAAATCGCCGACCTGCACCAGATCCTGCACAAAGCTGGCGGTGGTCGGGATCGCCGGCATCAAGGCGTTGGCCGGTGCGGTGACGATTTTGTCATAGGCCTGGTTGTACACCGCCTTCAGATCGTCAGGCTGTTTCAGCGCCGCGTGGGCAGTATCCGCCTGCGATTTGGCAGACTGGATCTGCTGGCCCAGCAGGTTCAACGCCCCGACCGATTGCTGCAGCGCGTCGCGTTTGTTCAGGTAGTCCTGCGCGGTGCGGATCTGGTTAATCTGATCCAGCGCCGGGGTCAGGCTGGCGCCGACCGATTTGGACAACTGCTGCGAAAAACCGACCAAAATCGCGTAATCGCCGGCATAGTTGCCGAACTTCTGCTTCTGATCTTCGCTCAACGTGGGGATATTCGCCCCGCTGCGCATCACGGTATTCTGTAAGTAATCGATAAATGCTTTGCGCTGTTCCGGCTCTTTATCGCCGCAGGCGGTCAATTGCATGACCACCAACAATGCCAATACCGGTGCCAACCAACGCGCGAAACCTCTGCTCTGGATCCCTACCGCCATGTGACATAACTCCTGTTATAAACCTGCTTTTTCATTGGACTCCGCCCCTTTTTGCGCACTCCGTGCGCCTATAAGAATAGATCAACTGGCGGCGTTCCGATACGCGATTCCGTTTGCGATGAGCATTGCCCCGGCCGGATGCGGTTGAAAATCGTGCGCAAAACGCACTGAGGTTCATTGCCGTCGGCGACCGGACGCTTCAATTTCCCCAAGTAGCCCCCCCAAGTCGCCAGGCGACCTTGCCTTCGCACCCAGGAAACGGAAATAAAAAAGGCGCCCGCAGGCGCCTTTTCACAGCAGAGAATCGCTTACTGCAGCACGGAGATATCCGCCACCTGCAGGAACAGTTCGCGCAATTTGCTCAGCAGCGTCAGGCGGTTTACGCGCACTTCCGCATCGTCCGCCATTACCATCACGTTGTCGAAGAACGCATCCACCGGCTCACGCAGCGCGGCCAGTTCCACCAGCGCTTCCTGGTAGTTGCCCGCCGCGAAGTACGGCTGCAGCTTGTCGCGCAGCACCACCAGGTGAGTCGCCAGCTGGATCTCCGCCGCGTCCTTCAGCACCGAGGCGCGCACGCTGTCGTTCAGCGTTTCGGTAGACTTCGCCAGAATGTTGGAGACGCGTTTGTTGGCCGCAGCCAGCGCCGCCGCCTCGTCCAGCGTGCGGAAGTGGGATACCGCCTTGACGCGCGCGTCGAAGTCGGCCGGCTTGGTCGGACGGCGCGCCAACACCGCCTGAATGGTATCGACCGCGTGGCCTTCTTCCTGATACCAGGCGCGGAAGCGGCCCAGCATGAATTCCACCACCTCGTCGACTACCTTGGCATTGGTCAGCTTGCTGCCGTACAGGCGCACGGCCTCTTCGGTCAGTGTCTGCAGATCCAGCGGCAGGTTTTTCTCGACGATGATACGCAACACGCCCAGCGCGGCACGGCGCAGCGCAAACGGGTCTTTATCGCCCTTCGGATGCTGACCGATGCCGAAGATGCCGGCCAGGGTGTCCATCTTGTCGGCGATCGCCAGGGAACAGGCCACCAGCGACTGCGGCAGCGCATCGCCAGCGTAGCGCGGCTGATACTGCTCGTTCAGCGCAACGGCGACGTCTTCCGCCTCACCGTCGTGGCGCGCGTAGTGCATGCCCATCACGCCCTGGGTGTCGGTGAATTCGAACACCATGTTGGTCATCAGGTCGCACTTCGACAGCAGGCCCGCGCGGGTGGCGTGGTTGACGTCAGCGCCGATCTGGCCGGCAACCCAGCCCGCCAGCGCCTGAATGCGGTCGGTCTTGTCGCGCAGGGTGCCCAGCTGCTGTTGGAACAGCACGGTTTCCAGGCGCGGCAGGTTGTCTTCCAGACGCTTCTTGCGGTCGGTGTTGAAGAAGAACTCGGCGTCGGCCAGACGCGGACGCACCACCTTCTCGTTACCGGAGATGATCTGCTGCGGGTCTTTCGACTCGATGTTGGCTACGAAGATAAAGTTCGGCAGCAGTTTGCCCGCGGCGTCGTACACCGGGAAATACTTCTGGTCGCCCTTCATGGTGTACACCAGCGCTTCCGCCGGCACCGCCAGGAATTTCTCTTCGAATTTGGCGGTCAGCACCACCGGCCATTCCACCAGCGAAGCCACTTCTTCCAGCAGGCTTTCACTCAGATCGGCCTTGCCGCCAATCTTCTGCGCCGCCAGTTCGGCATCGCGCTTGATGAGGGCTTTACGCGCTTCGTAGTCGGCGACCACTTTGCCGCGCTCCAGCAGGATCTGCGGGTATTGGTCGGCATTGTCGAGGGTGAACTCGGCTTCGCCCATGAAGCGGTGGCCGCGCACGGTGCGCGCGGATTCGATGCCCAGCACGGTGCCTGGGATCAGATCGGCGCCCAGCAGCATCGTGACGGTGTGCACCGGACGCACGAACTGCACGTCGGAATCGCCCCAGCGCATCAGTTTCGGGATCGGCAGCTTGCCGAGCGCAGTGCTGACCATGCCGGCCAGCAGTTGTTGCGCCGACTGACCTTTGACGTGGGCGCGGTACATCAACCACTCGCCCTTGTCGGTCACCAGGCGTTCAGCCTGATCGACGGTGATGCCGCAGCCGCGCGCCCAGCCTTCGGCCGCTTTGCTCGGTTTACCTTCGGCGTCGAACGCCTGGGCGATCGCCGGGCCGCGTTTTTCAATTTCGCGATCGGCCTGTGCCGCGCTCAGGTTGGCCACTTTCAGCGCCAGGCGGCGCGGTGCGGCGAACCAGCTCACGTCACCGTGTTCCAGGCCGGCGTTGTCCAGCTCGGCGGTGAAGTTGGCGGCGAAAGATTCCGCCAGGGAACGAAGCGCCTTCGGCGGCAGCTCTTCCGTGCCGATTTCCACCAGGAAAGTCTGTTGAGTCATGGCTGCCTCTTAGTTCTCGTTCTTCTTGTTGCACATCGGGAAGCCCAGCGCTTCGCGGGAAGCGTAGTAGGCTTCGGCAACGGCTTTGGTCAGCGTGCGGATGCGCAGAATGTAGCGTTGACGCTCGGTCACCGAAATCGCCTTGCGCGCGTCCAGCAGGTTAAAGGTATGGCCCGCCTTCAGGATGCGTTCGTAGGCCGGCAGCGGCAGCGGTTTTTCCAGCGCCAGCAGCGATTGGGCTTCTTTCTCGTACTGCTCGAAGCAGGAGAACAGGAAGTCGACGTCGGCGTATTCGAAGTTGTAGGTGGATTGCTCCACTTCGTTCTGGTGGAACACGTCGCCGTAGGTGGTGACACCCAGCGGGCCGTTGCTCCACACCAGATCGTATACGCTGTCCACGCCCTGGATGTACATCGCCAGACGCTCCAGACCATAGGTGATCTCGCCGGTCACCGGCTTGCACTCCAGGCCGCCGACCTGCTGGAAGTAGGTGAACTGCGTCACTTCCATGCCGTTCAGCCACACTTCCCAACCCAGGCCCCAGGCGCCGAGCGTCGGGTTTTCCCAGTTGTCTTCCACGAAGCGAATGTCGTGGATGGTCGGATCCAGACCCAGCTCTTTCAGCGAGCCCAGGTAGAGTTCCTGAATGTTGTCCGGCGATGGCTTAATCACCACCTGGAACTGGTAGTAGTGCTGCAGACGGTTCGGGTTTTCGCCGTAGCGGCCGTCGGTCGGGCGACGGGATGGCTGCACATAGGCGGTC
Source organism: Serratia sp. CY47444 (assembly GCF_052168635.1). Taxonomy (NCBI): domain Bacteria; kingdom Pseudomonadati; phylum Pseudomonadota; class Gammaproteobacteria; order Enterobacterales; family Yersiniaceae; genus Serratia; species Serratia sp. CY47444. Next base: position 77,936 of record NZ_JBJNMH010000012.1, on the reverse strand, counting down.
GCCATCGGCTCCGGCCCCAGTGCGCGCAGGCACGTCATCGGGTGTGAGGTTCCCGCGCCGACTTCCATGTCCAATGGTTGAACGATGGTGCAGCCCTGGCGCGCCCAATAATCCTGCAGTGTCAGGATCAGGCCCTGGAAGGTCTTGGTATCAAACTTTTGCATGTTGAATTCGCACGCGATACAAGTGGATTTAGATGGAATGCGCCAGTATACCCTTTGACCGTAAGATATACAGCCAGAATCCGGCAACAAGTGCGAATCGGGGTGAGAAGCGCTGGATTTTCACGCGGCGGGCACCGAGGGAAGGACAACGCGCCGGCCGGTCGCCTCGCCGTTCAGAAAGACACACCCGGCAAAAACATTAGAGTATCTAAACAAAAATATCACTCACCGCCGTTTAAATAGTCAATTAGCTGAACGCTATTTCTCCCCTCGCCGGTCAAATTCAGGCTGATTTCCGTGCGTGTATCTTTATATTTGCCACGAGATAAAGTTGCGACAATGTTATTTTTGTTAATTTTATCAACTAAAAAACTCCCCTCATCGAGAGATAATGTGATCAAGTGCCAGATTATTTCTTATTATCGTGAACAATAAGGCGATATCACGCGGCGTGCCGACGGTCGGGGCATGGGAGGAACGGCCAGGGATGAAAGACGGCGCTAACGGGCCACAGAAACAAATTGACAGTTAATCTTTGGTTATACAATAATAAATAAAATTTTCCCTGGTGTTGGCCAAGTGGCTACCTGATCCTTTCATAGGATCAGTTTTTTTTTGTATTTCCGCCAACGTCATTGCGGCCCGCATAATTCACCCCAGGCCGCCTTCCTCATAAATCCCTTATCAGACCTTATGACTATCCTGCGCCCTTGAGCGCGCCGATGGCCAATTCAAAAACGCGCGCTGACGCCGACGTTATACATAAACTGCTCGCCGCTGCTCAGCCCGCCGGTTTGCGAAACGGTGGCGAAGGCCGATACCCTGTCCGTCAACGGCATGTTGGCCCCCAGCGTGACATCCACCCAGTTTTTGTCCTGGCCCGCACTGTCGCGGGTAAACGAGGTTTGCGTCGATTTCAGGCCGCCGCCGGCGCGGTAGACGTCGTCGCCGAACTGATGCTGATAACTCACTTCCGCATAAGGGTTAAACACGCCGAATTGCGTATCCAGCCGCCAGCCCAGCGCGCCGATCTGCGAGTGATAGGTTTGATCGTTGAAGCGCATGGCGGTGCTGTCATCGCCGTCTTCACCGTAGCCGGAAACGCGGCTGTAATCCCAGGCGAACTGCGCCACCGGCCCGGTGGTCAGGTAAGAGGCGATCGGGAAGTCATAACCGGCGGTCACGCGCGCGCCCCACTGCTTGCCGGTGGTCGACCCGGTTTCGGTACGCGTCAGCGGCCCCAGCCGCATGCTGCGGCGGATGTCGTCATAATCCATCCTCGCATAGTGCAGATCGGCGTTGACCCAACCGTGCTCGAACAGCGCCAGCGAACTGAAGGCCGACAGCAGCAGCCCACGCGCCTTGTAATCAAAACGGCTGGAAGGATGCTGATCGTCGTTGGAACCGGCGATCAACGCACCGATCAACCAGCTGTCGGTCAGTTGATAGTCCACGCCGACGGTCAGGTTGTGGGTGGTGGCGTTGCCGTCCCCCGCCGCCCGATTATCGGCATAGTCGTAGTGCTGGCCGGCGTAGCCGCCGAACACGCCCAGCGAGCCCTGCGGGTTGTCGCCGTTGCGCAGCTGCTGGAAACGGCTGTCGAGCGTAGCGCGGCTGTCACGCGCCATCGCCGCCGTCGCCTGATTCAGCGCCACCACCTGCGCCGGGCCATCCAACACCGCCTGAATATAATCCGTAATCAGCAGGTGCGCCTGCGGGCTGGGGTGGAAATGGTCGGAGAACAGATAGGACTGGCCAGCGTCGAAGCCGGGCATGTCGGAACGGCAAACCGCCGAGGAAACGCCCGCCGGGCAAGCCATGCCGGCCGTGTTGGCGAAGCCGAACTGCGCCGGATTGGCGATCGCTTCGGCGAACAGCTTGTTGACGTCCACCCGCACGATATTGCCGCCCCCCTGCGCCAGCAGACGGTCTTCACTTTGATTATAGAAATCGGTCAGCTGAGCGGCCTGCGCGCTCAGGCTGTCATACGCCGCGATAAGCTGCGCGGCGATCGCCTGCTGCACCTGAGGAATGGCGCTGCCCTGCTTCGCCGCGGCGGCCAACGCCGCGTGGATCGCCTGCGTGCGCGAAGCGTTGTCCGGGGTAGCCACCGAATTAAGCGTGGCATAGGCCGCCTGGATCGCCGCCCCCTGTACCGGCGGCAGCGCCTGCTGAATGATCAGTTCCATCAGCTGCGGCGTGGAGCCGATGTTCGGCACCGTCGGCACGATCACCGTGCCGGCACCGGCGTTCAGCAGCGAATGCACCTGCGCGGCGGCGGCCGCGGCACTGTTATAGGCCACGCCGGGCGCGGTAGCGGCATTCAGCGCCGCCGCCGCCAAATCGTTACCGCCGATCCAGTGAATATACAAACCGTCGCCATCGGCCTGGCCGTTAACCCGATTCAGGTAGCGCTGCACCTGATCTTGGGTGTTGTCGACCGGGTTCAGGCCCGGCACCGCCACGGCGCCGCCGGCGGCGTAGTTTTCACCGCCGTTGTCCGAGGCCACCAGCGCCGCGCCGATGCGTTGCGCCAACGCTTCGTCGTACAGCAGGTGCTGACTGCCGTCATAGGTGAACCGGCCGTTGTTGCCGGTATCGCTCAGGCTATCGCCAAAGACGTACAGTTGATCGTACGCCTGAGCCGGAAGGGTCATACTGCAAAGCAACGCCACTGCAAGCGCCGCCGGGCGGGGCATGCACGTTATTTTTAGAGGCATGAATCGACTCCTGAGAGCCTGCAAATGAAGGCAATGTCGTTTTTATCGTTGGCCGGTTTTCCACCGGCCATGTAGTAACTATTGTCGGCTTTTTCACCACGTCAAGCGGGCTGATGACAAAACAATCAGAGGCTTGCCAAGTTCGGCGCTTCGAGCGATGATTACTGTTCATAAACACAGCATAAGGACAGTCAGGATGGCAGACGAACGTTGCGGTTGGGTGACGGCCGATCCGTTGTATCTCGAGTATCACGACAAGGAATGGGGCGCGCCCACCACCGACGCGCGCGAGCTGTTTGAAATGCTGTGCCTGGAGGGGCAGCAGGCCGGCCTTTCCTGGATCACCGTCCTGAAAAAGCGCGAGAATTACCGGCGTGCTTTCCATGGTTTCGATCCGCAGCGGGTCGCCGCCATGACCGAGCAGGACGTGGAAAACCTGCTGCAGGACAGCGGCATTATCCGCCACCGCGGCAAGATAGAAGCCATCATCACCAACGCCAAAGCCTATCTGGCGATGGAGGCGTCCGGCGAGAATTTCGTTACCTTCATCTGGGACTTCGTCGGCGGCCGGCCGCAGCTCAACCGCTGGCAGGCGCTGAGCCAGGTGCCGGCTAAAACCGAGCAGTCCGACGCCATGTCCAAAGCGTTGAAAAAGCGCGGCTTCAAGTTTATCGGCTCCACGATCTGTTACGCCTTCATGCAGGCCAGCGGGCTGGTGAACGATCATCTCACGGGGTGCATGTGCTACCCAAAGCCACGGTGATCCGCCCCTGTGGCCCAGAGGATATCGAACGGCTGATGGCGCTGTGGCTGCCCAGCACCATCGCCGCCCATCCGTTCGTGGCGGAAAAATACTGGCATGAGAGCGCCGCACTGGTGCGGGAAAACTACCTGCCGCGCGCGCAAAGCTGGGCCTGCTGGCATAACGACGAGATCGTCGGCTTTATCAGCGTGCTGGACGAGCAGTTCATCGGCGCGCTGTTCGTCGATCGGGCGTATCACGGCCGCGGCGTCGCCCAGGCGCTGATGACGCACGTGCAGCAGCGCTACCGCCGGCTCAGCCTGGAGGTGTATCAGCAGAACCTGCGAGCCTGCGCGTTCTACCACAAGCACGGTTTTCAGGTGACGCAACGTCTATTTAACGACGAAACCCAAGCCTATACGCTGATCATGAACTGGCCGGCAATCGAGAATTCAACCGGTTACGGTTAAAAAAGGCGCATTCGCGCCCTGGCGGCGCGCAATTAGGAATCCGCTGCATGGCGCCGCCCGGCGTTTTATCGCATAACTCCCCCAGCACTTACCCGCGCTCATCATTTGTCACGTTTTTCTCCGGAACTGCCGGCGAGCCAACGCGTCATAGTAGCGCGGTGATGCGGGCCCCACCTGCGTCGCCTACTTTTTGCGCCCCCGTGTTGGGCCGGCGCGTACAGAATTGATGCCATTAAGGACAAGAACATGAAAAAACGCATTGCAATTATTGCCGGCGCAGTGAGCGTCGCGCTCACGCTGTCGGCCTGTACCACCAACCCTTACACCGGCGAATCCGAAGTCGGTAAATCCGGCATCGGCGCGGGCCTCGGTGCCGCACTGGGCGCCGGCGTCGGCGTGCTGTCCTCTTCCAAGAAAGATCGCGGCAAGGGCGCGCTGATCGGCGCAGCGGCCGGTGCAGCCCTCGGCGGCGGCGCAGGCTATTACATGGACGTGCAGGAAGCCAAACTGCGCGACAAGATGAAAGGTACCGGCGTCAGCGTCACCCGCCAGGGCGACAACATCGTGCTGAACATGCCGAATAATGTGACCTTCGACAGCAGCAGCGCCACGCTCAAACCGGCGGGCGCCAACACCCTGACCGGCGTCGCCATGGTGCTGAAAGAGTATCCGAAAACCGCGGTCAACGTGGTCGGCTACACCGACAGCACCGGCTCCCGCTCGCTCAACATGAACCTGTCGCAGCAGCGCGCCGACGGCGTAGCCAGCGCGCTGATCACCCAGGGCGTGGCGGCGAACCGTATCCGCACCACCGGTGCCGGCCCGGACAACCCGATCGCCTCCAACAGCACCGCGGAAGGCAAGGCGCAAAACCGCCGCGTCGAGATCACCCTCAGCCCGCTGCAGTAATCCCGTGCGGGGCGCCACCGGTGCCCCGCCGCTTCCTCCCGACTTTCTCCTTATCCTTCAATATTCCCGCTCGCACATCGGGTATGGTAGTCTCCTTGGCAATTAACCGCAGGAGGGATCGGCTGTGAGCACAGGCAAGGCAACGCGCACCTCAGGACGCGCCACCATCAGCGATGTGGCCAGCATCGCCAAAACCGGCAAGACCAGCGTGTCGCGCTATCTGAATGGTGAACAGCACCTGCTTTCCGACGATCTCAAACAGCGCATCGAACAGGCTATCCAGCAGCTCGACTACCGGCCAAGCCAGATGGCGCGCAGCCTGAAGGGCGGCCAGACCCGCCTGATCGGCCTGATCCTCGCCGATATCACCAACCCCTATTCGGTGGACGTGATGCGCGGCATCGAGGCCGCCTGCCGTCAACACGGTTTTACCCTGCTGGTGTGTAACACCAACAACGAAGTCAATCAGGAACAGCACTACCTGCAGCTGCTCAGCAGTTACCGGGTAGAAGGCATCGTGGTCAACGCGGTCGGCATGCGCGAGGAAGCATTATCCACGCTGCAACAGTCGATGCTGCCCATGGTGCTGATCGATCGAAAAATCCCCGACTTCGCCTGCGACGTGGTGGGCCTGAACAACCGCGAAGCCGCCACCGTCGCCACCGAACACCTGCTGCAACAAGGTTTCGAAGCGATCCTGTTCCTCAGCGAGCCGCTCGGTACGGTTAATACCCGTCTCGAACGCCTGCACGCTTTCAGACATACCATGGCGCAGCACCCCGCGCTGTTGGCGGAGCAGGCCGAAACGCCGCTCAACGATCGGCAGAAGCTGGAGCAGGTGCTGAGCGATTTCAGCGGCCGCCATCGCGGCATGCGCAAAGCGGTGATCTCCGCCAACGGCGCCCTGACGCTGCAGGTAGCGCGCGCCATGCGTCGGCTCGGCATCCAGTGGGGCAACGACATCGGCCTGCTGGGCTTTGACGAGCTGGAGTGGGCGGAGCTGGCGGGCGTCGGCATCACCACGCTGAAACAACCTACCTACCAAATGGGACACGCGGCGCTGGAGCGGCTGGTGCAGCGCATTCAGGGCCTGGCCACCCCCAGCGGCGAGCAGATGTTCTCCGGCGAGCTGATCGTCCGCGGCTCCACCACCCGCTAATCCACCTTCTCCGGGGCCGTTGACCGCCCCGCCTCTATCTGAGTCGGCTGTTTTTTGCTCAGCTTCGTGATTGCGATCATATTTTTACACTCTGTCGCTTTTCGCTGGAACCGGTTCCATTTAACGTACCGGTAACAGCAGCGGCGGCGACAATGCCGCCTCAGGAGTCAAAATGAAAACAGAAATCATCGTGGTCACCGGCGCCTACGGCACCGATACCGTCAAACAACACGGCGGCCAGCGCGCGCTGTTGCCCATCATCGCCGGCGCGGGCGCCGACGGAGTGGAGATCCGCCGCGAACTGTTCACCGCCGGTGAACTGGACAGCCTGCCGGCGCTGGCGCAAGAGATCGATCGCCAGCAGCTGTTCGCCGTCTATTCCGCCCCTGAGGCGCTGTTCACACCGCAACATACGCTGAACCCCAACCTGTCGGCGCTGCTGGCGGAAGCGCAGGCGCTGAACGCGCGCCAGCTGAAGCTCTCCCTCGGCCATTTCCGCCCCGGCTTCGATTTTACCGAGTTGAAAGTGGCGCTGGAGCAACACCCGGTCAAGCTGGTGGTCGAGAACGACCAAACGCCGGACTGCGGCATTTTGTCGATGCTGAACGCCTTTTTCCACGCCGCGGAAGATAGCCACCTGCCGGTCAGCATGACCTTCGATATGGCCAACTGGCTGTGGGTGGGGCAAGACGCCTTCGCCGCCGCCGAACGCCTGGCCCGCCACGTCGGTTACGTGCACGTCAAAGCCGCCACCCAAGGCCCGCGCGGCTGGCGCGCCGTCGCGCTGGACGAGACCGACGGCAGCTGGCGCGACCTGCTGGCCCGCCTGCCGCACGATGTGCCGCGCGGTATCGAATTCCCGTTGCAGGGCGATGACCTGGAAGCCGTCACCCGCCATTACGTCAATATCTTGCGTGCGGAGTAACCCCATGATGACAACGTTAACGGCAACAACGGCGCAGCAGGCGCCCCTGGATGTGGTCACGCTGGGTGAAGCCATGGCGATGTTCGTGGCGGCACAAACCGGCGATCTGGCGGAGGTGGAAACCTTCACCAAACGCATCGCCGGCGCCGAACTGAACGTGGCGATCGGCCTGGCGCGTCTGGGTATGAACGTCGGCTGGGTCAGCCGCGTCGGCAACGATTCGTTCGGGCGCTTCACCCTGCAGCAGTTGAAAAAAGAAGGCATCAATTACCGGCAGGTGACGGTCGACGGCCACTACCCCACCGGTTTTCAGGTGAAATCCAAAACCACCGATGGTACCGATCCCAGTGTGGAGTATTTCCGCAAGGGCTCGGCGGCCAGCCACCTGTCGATTGCCGATTTCAACCGCGAGTATTTCGGTTCCGCGCGCCACCTGCACCTGAGCGGCGTGGCGGCGGCGCTGTCCAGCGAGTCGCTGGCGCTGTGCCACCATGCGGCGCGCGAGATGCGTGCCATGGGTAAAACCATTTCGTTCGATCCCAATCTGCGCCCGGTGCTGTGGCCCAGCCGCGAGGTGATGATCGAGCAGCTGAACCAGCTGGCGTTCGCCGCCGACTGGGTTCTGCCGGGGTTGAAAGAGGGACAGATCCTCACCGGCCAGTCGACACCGGAAGGCATCGCCGATTTCTATCTGGAGCGCGGCGTGCAGGCGGTGATCATCAAAACCGGCCCGGACGGCGCCTGGTTTAAAACCGCCGCCGGCGATAAAGCGGCAGTGGCCGCGGTCAAGGTCGACAACGTAGTGGATACCGTCGGCGCCGGTGACGGCTTTGCCGTCGGCACCCTCAGCGCCCTGCTGGAAGGCAAAACGCTAATACAGGCAGTGCAGCGCGGCAACAAAATCGGCTCGCTGGCGATCCAGGCCATCGGCGACAGCGAAGGCCTGCCGACCCGTGCGGCGCTGGCCGAATAACAATAAAAAAAACGACTTCTCCGCATGACGTCAGCCTCTGGCCCTACAACCGGGACGCGTCGGGAGAGCATCTGCCCCTTCGTCTTTCACGCCCAGCGTGCCGGGCGAAGGGGATGCAACACCACTGAAGGATACTGAACATGAACAAAGCGACTGTCGCGGCCAAACGCTGGTGGTACATCATGCCCATCGTGTTTATCACCTACAGCCTGGCCTATCTCGATCGCGCCAACTTCAGCTTCGCCTCTGCCGCCGGCATCAATGAAGATCTCGGCATCACCAAAGGCATGGCCTCGCTGCTGGGCGCGCTGTTTTTCCTCGGTTATTTCTTCTTCCAAATTCCCGGCGCCATCTACGCCGAACGTCGCAGCGTCAAAAAACTGATCTTCTGGTGCCTGATCCTATGGGGCGGCTGCGCCTCGCTGACCGGCGTGGTCAGCAATATCCCGATGTTGGCCGCCATCCGCTTTATCCTGGGTGTGGTGGAAGCGGCGGTGATGCCGGCGATGCTGATCTACATCAGCAACTGGTTCACAAAATCGGAGCGGTCACGCGCCAATACCTTCCTGATCCTCGGCAACCCGGTGACGGTGCTGTGGATGTCGGTGGTATCCGGTTACCTGATCCACGCCTTCGGCTGGCGTGAAATGTTCATCATCGAGGGCATTCCGGCGGTTATCTGGGCGTTCTGCTGGTGGGTGCTGGCGAAAGACAAACCGGCGCAGGCCGGCTGGCTGAGCGCCGATGAGAAACAGGCGCTGCAGCAGCAGCTGGACGAAGAGCAAAAAGGCATCAAGGCCGTGCGCAACTACGGCGAAGCTTTCCGCTCACGCAACGTGATCCTGCTGTGCGTGCAGTACTTCGCCTGGAGCATCGGCGTGTACGGCTTCGTGCTGTGGCTGCCTTCCATCCTGCGCAGCGGCATGCAGATGGGCATGGTGGAAGCCGGCTGGCTGTCGGCGGTGCCTTACCTGGCGGCAACCATCGCCATGATCGTGGTCTCCTGGGCGTCGGACAAAATGCAAAACCGCAAGCTGTTCGTCTGGCCGCTGCTGCTGATCGGCGCGCTGGCGTTCTTCGGTTCTTACGCCGTCGGCGCCAACCACTTCTGGATCTCCTACGGCCTGCTGGTGGTCGCCGGCGCCGCGATGTACGCCCCCTACGGGCCGTTCTTCGCCATCATTCCGGAAATGCTGCCGAAAAACGTCGCCGGGGGCGCCATGGCGCTGATCAACAGCATGGGCGCGCTGGGTTCGTTCTTCGGTTCGTGGTTCGTCGGCTATCTGAATGGCGCCACCGGCAGCCCGGCGGCTTCCTACATGTTCATGGCCATCGCACTGGTGGTGGCGGTGGTACTGACGCTGATCGTCAAGCCCGCCCGCAACGAGATCCAGCCGCAATTGGCTTGATCCAGTTATACTTTTTATCTGTTAACCCAACCGGGGGGGGCACCATGCCCCCTTTGGCCCAGCTGGAGTTCGTGATGAAGCCTTCTATCGTATTGTACAAAAGCCTGCCCGCCGATCTGCTTGAACGTCTGGAACAGCACTTCACCGTGCACGCCTTCAACGGCCTGCAGCCGGATAACCGCGACGAACTGCGCCAGGCGTTGCAGCAGGCCGAAGGGATCATCGGTTCCGGCGGTAAAATTGACGAAGCCTTCCTGCAGCAGGCGCCCAAACTGCGCGCGGCCTCGACCGTTTCCGTCGGCTACGACAACTTCGACGTCGAGGCGCTCAACGCCCATAACGTGCTGTTGATGCACACCCCGACGGTGTTGACCGAAACCGTCGCCGACACCATCATGAGCCTGGTGCTGGCGACCGCGCGCCGGGTGGTGGAAGTGGCGGAGCGGGTGAAGGCCGGCGAATGGCGCGGCAGCATCGGGCCGGACTGGTTCGGCGTCGACGTGCACCACAAAACCATCGGCATCCTCGGCATGGGCCGCATCGGCCTGGCGCTGGCGCAGCGCGCGCACTTCGGCTTCGGCATGCCGGTGCTCTACAACGCCCGCCGCACGCACGAAGAGGCGGAGCAACGCTTCAACGCCCGTCGCTGCGATCTGGATACCCTGCTGGCCGAGTCGGATTTCGTTTGCATCACGCTGCCGCTGACCGAACAAACCTTCCACATGATCGGCCGCGAACAGCTGGCGAAAATGAAGAAAAGCGGCATTCTGATCAACGCCGGCCGCGGGCCGGTAGTGGATGAGCAGGCGCTGATCGAAGCGCTGCAAAACGGCGTGATCCACGCCGCCGGGTTGGATGTGTTCGAGAAAGAGCCGCTGCCGGCCAACTCGCCGCTGCTCAGCATGCCGAACGTGGTGGCGTTGCCGCACATCGGCTCCGCCACCCATGAAACGCGCTACGGCATGGCCGCCTGCGCGGTGGATAATTTGATCGCCGCGTTGACCGGCACGGTGAAAGAAAACTGCGTCAACCCGCAGCTGTTGCGGAAATAACTCAGCGCGGCCGGTGGTCTGAGGATAACCGGCCGTGTTGCTCTTCCTGCTGCGGCGCGAACAGCGCCTGCAGCTGATGTTCTTCGGCGAAGTGCTGCAATTCGGCATCCTGAATTGCCTGAACGATCTCTTCTCGCCAGTTTTTGTCCGTCATCGCTAACCTCCTTTGATGTTCACCGTTTAATCTGCCGCAGCGCGCGCACAAAGCCAAGCCGAATCAATCCGAAAACGCTCCGCCCTTCCTCTCCTCCTCGAAAAACCCTCGCAGGGAGGAGGCCATTTTTCCGTCGTTTGCCACACTGGGCGCTACCCTGCGAGAAAAACGCTTCCTGCCGCGCGTAAGGAGAGCCATGAAACTGTTACCCCTGCCCTTATTGATGCTGCTGTCGCCTTCGGCGCTGGCCAGCTGGACACTGCCGGGTTTCCCGGCCCTCGACGAAACGGCCGCCGGGCTGTTCACCAGCCAGGCCACGCTGCCCAAAGGCCAGCTGCCGCTGCGCCTGTATCAGGATAACCACTGCTGGCAACCGGCGGAGGCGGTAAAACTTAACCAGACGCTGTCGCTGCACCCGTGCGGCGCCCACCACCCGGTCAGTTGGCGGCAGTTCCGCGCCGGCGACTATCAGGTGCGCGTCGATACGCGCAGCGGCACGCCGACGCTGCAGCTCAGCCTGAGCAGCGTGCCGGAAAGCGCCGCCGTTGCCGTCCGCAGCTGCCAGCGCTGGGACGGTAAGCCGGTCACGGTCGACGTCACCTCCACCTTCACCGAAGGCGAAACGCTGCGCGATTTCTATTCCGGCCAAACGGCGCAGGTGAGCCAGGGAAAAATCACGCTGCAGCCCGCCCCCGCCAGCGGCGGCCTGTTGCTGCTGGAATCCGCCGCCACGGCGAAACCGGCGGCGTTCAGCTGGCATAACGCCACGGTCTACTTCGTGCTGACCGATCGCTTTGAGAACGGCAATCCGGCCAATGACCACAGCTACGGGCGCCGCAGCGACGGCCTGCAGGAAATAGGCACCTTTCACGGCGGCGATCTGGCCGGCCTGACGCAGAAGCTGGACTATCTGCAGCAGCTCGGCGTCAACGCCTTGTGGATCAGCTCGCCGCTGGAGCAGATCCATGGCTGGGTCGGCGGCGGCACCAAAGGCGATTTCCCGCATTACGCCTATCACGGCTATTACGCGCTGGACTGGACTCGCCTCGACGCCAACATGGGCACCGAACAAGAGCTGCGCACGCTGGTCGAGCAGGCGCATCGGCGCGGCATTCGCATTCTGTTCGACGTGGTGGTGAACCACGTCGGCTACGCCACACTGGCGGATATGCAGACGTTCCACTTCGGCTCGCTGTACCTGCAGGGCGCGGAGGTGGAGAAAACCCTGGGGAAAAACTGGAACGACTGGCGCCCCGGGCCAGGGCAAAACTGGCACAGCTTCAACGACTACATCAACTTCAGCGACAAGGCGGGCTGGCGCCCATGGTGGGGGAAAAACTGGATCCGCACCGACATCGGCGACTATGACTCACCGGGCTATGACGACCTGACGATGTCGCTGGCCTTCCTGCCGGACATCAAAACCGAAGCGCCCGGCGCCAGCGGCCTGCCGCTGTTCTATCGCCACAAACCCGACACCGCCGCGCGCGACATGCTCGGCGCCACCACTCGCGATTACCTGACCGTCTGGCTCAGCCAGTGGGTGCGCGATTACGGCATCGACGGTTTTCGCGTCGATACCGCCAAGCACGTGGAAAAACCGACGCTGGCGCTGTTGAAACAGCGCGCCACGGCGGCATTGGCGGCGTGGAAAGCGGAGCATCCGCAGCAGGCGTTGGATGATGCGCCGTTTTGGATGACTGGCGAGGCCTGGGGCCACGGGGTGATGAAAAGCGACTATTACCAAAACGGCTTCGACGCGATGATCAACTTCGACTTCCAGGACCAGGCGGCGCAGGCATTGGGCTGCTTCGCCGACATCGACGCCACCTACCGGCAGATGGCCGAGCGGCTGCAGGATTTCAACGTGCTGAGCTACCTCTCTTCGCACGACACCCGGCTGTTCTTCGCCAGCGACGCCAAAGGCTCGCTGCCGCTGCAACAGCGGGCGGCGAACCTGCTGTTGCTGGCGCCGGGCGCGGTGCAGATTTACTACGGCGATGAAAGCGGCCGCCCGCTCGGCCCAACCGGTTCCGATCCGCTGCAGGGTACCCGCTCCGACATGAACTGGCGTGAGCTACAGGGGGAAAAAGCCCCGCTGCTGGCCCACTGGCAACGGTTGGGGCAGTTCCGCGCTCGCCACCCGGCGATCGGCGGCGGCGTGCAAACCCCGCAGGCGCACGCCGCCTATTACGCCTTCAGCCGCCGGCTCGGCGACGATAAGGTGATGGTGGTGTGGGCCGGCGAACGGTCACAATAATCCAGCGTAATATGCTGCTAATCGGCCAATGAGCGAAGTTTGTGCCCATTGGCCGATTTGTCGGCCGCATTGCAGCGGGATTTGTCTGGCGGTATGGTGGGTGATTACCTGCTAAGAAACAGTACTGCTGCACCTATGACTTTCTCACTTTTCGGCGAAAAATTTACCCGTTATGCGGGCATTACCCGTTTGATGGACGACCTGAACGAAGGCCTGCGCACCCCCGGTGCCATCATGCTCGGCGGCGGCAATCCGGCGCAGATCCCAGAGATGGAAGCCTACTTCACACAGCTGTGCCAGGAGATGCTCGACCAGGGCAAACTGACCGAGGCGCTGTGCAACTACGACGGCCCGCAAGGCAAGGACGCGCTGCTGAAAGCGCTGGCCAATCTGCTGCGCGACGAGCTCGGCTGGGAGATTTCGCCACAGAATATTGCACTGACTAACGGCAGCCAAAGCGCGTTTTTCTACTTGTTCAACCTGTTCGCCGGCCGCTACGCCGACGGTTCGCGCCGCCGCGTGCTGTTCCCATTGGCGCCGGAATATATCGGCTATGCCGACGCCGGGCTGGACGAAGGGCTGTTCGTCTCCGCCAAACCGAACATCGAGCTGCTGCCGGACGGCCAGTTCAAGTATCACGTCGATTTCGAACATCTCACCATCGGCGATGACATCGGCATGATCTGCGTTTCACGGCCGACCAACCCGACCGGCAACGTGATCACCGACGAAGAGCTGATGAAGCTCGACCTGCTGGCGCAGCAGCGTGATATTCCGCTGGTGATCGACAACGCCTACGGCGTGCCGTTCCCCGGCATCATCTTCAGCGACGCCACGCCGCTGTGGAACCCGAACACCATCCTGTGCATGAGCCTGTCCAAGCTCGGCCTGCCGGGCTCGCGCTGCGGCATCGTGATCGCCGACGAGAAGGTGATCACCGCGCTAACCAACATGAACGGCATCATTAGCCTGTCGCCAGGCAGTATGGGGCCGGCGATGGCGACGGAAATGATCGCGCGCGGCGATCTGCTGCGCCTGTCGAACGAGGTAATTCGCCCGTTCTACAAACAGCGCGTCGAGCACACCATCGAGATTATTCGCCGCTACCTGTCGCCGGAGCGCTGCCTGATCCACAAACCGGAAGGGGCTATCTTCCTCTGGCTGTGGTTCAAGGATCTGCCGATCACCACCGAAGTGCTGTATCAGCGCCTGAAAAAGCGCGGCGTGCTGATGGTGCCGGGCCACTACTTCTTCCCGGGGTTGGAGCATGAATGGCCGCACACCCACCAGTGCATGCGCATGAACTACGTGCCCGATCCGGAGAAAATCGAGCGCGGCGTGGCTATTCTGGCGGAAGAGATCGAGCGCGCACATCAGAAAGGCTAACGCCGACTGATTGAAAATTGACCGACAAAGATATACGATGCATATATCGTATATCTTTTTTTGGAGGGCCAACGATGACTCGCATCGTGATCGATTTACCTGAAGAAGACCTGCGGCAGCTCGATAATCTGAAAAATATCCGCCACGTTCCGCGGGCCGAGATCATTCGTCAAGCAGTCTCCCGCTATCTGACGGAGAACCACGTGGAAGATCCCAGCAACGCTTTCGGGCTCTGGTCCGGGGCGATGGGAGATGGCGTGGAGTACGAAAATCGTCAGCGCGAGGAGTGGGAATAATGGTGGCTCAACGGGCGTTATTCGACACCAATATCCTGATCGATTATCTCAACGGCATTCCTCAAGCCAGGGACGTTCTGGTCGAGTATCACATCAATCCGGCCATCAGCGCCATCACCTGGATGGAAGTGATGGTAGGTGCTAAAAAACAGGGTCCGGCACTGGAGCTGAAAACACGTCAGTTTTTAGGGCAATTTCTGCTGCTGCCTATTACCGATGAAGTCGCTGAACGCGCCGTAGAACTGCGCCACTCACAGCATGTGAAACTGCCAGACGCCATTATCTGGGCCACAGCGCAGGTGGGATTCCGGATGCTCATCTCCCGCAACCCCAAAGATTTCGGCACTGACAATGGCGTGTTGATGCCTTATCGGCTGTAGACGATCCGCACTACAGCGTCCAGAACAGCACCGCCAGCAGCTGCGGCGACATGATGCGCAGGAACATCGCCAACGGATACACGGTGGCGTAAGACAGCGCGGCGGCGCCGCTGGTGGGATGCAGACCGTTGGCGAAGGCCAGCGCCGGCGGATCGGTCATCGATCCCGCCAGCATGCCGGACAGCGTCAGGTAGTTCATCTTGCCCACCGTGCGTGCCAGAATACCGACGCTCAGCAGCGGAATGGCGGTGATTAACGCGCCATAACCAATCCATGTCAGCCCCTCGCCGTGCAGCAACGTATCGATAAAATTGCCGCCCGATTTCAAACCGACCACCGCCAGAAACAGCACGATGCCCAGTTCGCGCAGCGCCAGGTTGGCGCTCGGCGGCATAAACCAATACAGCTTGCCGATGCTGCCGATGCGCCCCAGGATCAGCGCCGCCACCAACGGCCCGCCGGCCAGCCCCAGCCGCAATGCCGCCGGGAAGCCGGGCACGAACAGCGGAATGGAGCCCAGCAGCACCCCGAGACCGATGCCGATAAAGACCGGCAGCATCTGCACCTGCTGCAGTTTTTGTTGGGCGTTGCCGACGATTGCCGTCACCGCGTCGATGGCCTCCGGCCGGCCGACCAGGTTGAGAATGTCGCCGAACTGCAGCGTCACGTTGCTGCCGGCCACCAGCTCCACGCCGGCGCGGTTGAGGCGTGAAATCACCACGTCATACTTCTGCTTCAGGTTCAGCTCGCGGATTTTCTTGCCCAGCACCTGCTCGTTGGTCACCACCGCCCTCACCACCTGCAGCGCGGTGCCGCGCGTCGACAGCGAAGCGTCCACCTCTTCGCCGATCACCAGCCGGGCGTTCTCCAGATCTTCACGCTTGCCCACCAGATGCAGGTAGTCACCAAGTTCCAGCCGCTCGTGTGGCGCCGGCACCATCAGCAGCTCTCCGCGCTTGAGGCGCGAACAGACGATCGCTTCACCGTTGAGCAACGGCACCTGCTTAATCGCCATGCCCTGCAGGTTGGGATTGCGCACCGCCACGTTGATGGCGTGCAGCAGCTCACGCTGATTGCCCAGGCTGTTTTCAAACGCCTGCGCCTCGCGCTCGATGTTGATGCGGAAAACCAATCGGATCAGCCACATCACCAGCAAGATGCCGCAAATGCCGAACGGGTAGGCCATGGCGTAGCCCATCCCCATGCCGTCCACCAACGCCGGATCGGAACCGAGATCGGTCAGGATTTGTTGACCGGCGCCCAGCGCCGGGGTGTTGGTGACCGCGCCGGAGAACACGCCGAGGATGATCGGCAGCGGCACGTCGAACAGCTTGTGCACCGCCGCCGCCACGACGCCGCCGGTCAGTACCAGCAGCACCGCGAAGGCGTTGAGGCGCAGACCAGAGACGCGCAGCGAAGAGAAGAAACCGGGACCGACCTGGATGCCGATGGTGTAAACGAACAGGATCAGGCCAAACTCCTGGATAAAGTGCAGCATGTCACCATTCAGGCTGATTTGCCCGCTCTGGGCAAAGTGGCCGACCAGAATGCCGCCGAACAGCACGCCGCCGATGCCCAGCCCGACGCCGTACAGCTTCCAGTTCCCCATCCACAGCCCAATGACGGCCGCCAGCGCCAACATGCTGACGGTCAGGGCGATATCGCTCATAGGTCACATCCTTGCCAAAGTTGAACATGGGATTTGCGGACAAAGACACACAATTAACAAGGATTATGGCATCGGGCAGACGGGGGGACTGTGGCGTGCGCCACATAACGCAACGGGGGAGATCCGTCTGGATCTCCCCCGCATGATGATGACCGTTTTTCAGTCGGTTATTTGGCTTCCAGCTCCGGCGTCGCGCCGATGGCAATGCGCTGAGGCTGCAAGGCTTCCGGCACCTGACGCACCAGATCGATGTGCAACAGGCCATTTTCAAATTTGGCCTCGGATACCTGCAGGTGTTCCGCCAGAGTGAAGGTCAGCTGGAACTCTTTGCACACCAACCCCTGATGCAGGTACTCGACCTGTTTTTCCGGCGGCGTGGGTTTACCGCTGACGGTCAGCCGCGGCCCTTCCACTTCGATATTCAGTTCGCTCTGCCGGAAACCGGCCAGCGCCAGAGAAATGCGGTAGTGATTGTCATCGCTTTTCTCGATGTTATACGGCGGGAACCCCTGGGGTTCCTGGCCCCCCATGGAACTGGCCAGTTTATCAAAACCAATCCATTGACGCAGAAGCGGGGATAGATCGTAATTACGCATAGGAACAACTCCTTTCATTAAGCGAGATGTGTTTATTCAGCCCCCTGACGGCAGGCGGATTGTTACTGCATATTTGCCGACAGCGTTCCTGCCGGCGAAAAGGGAATTATTTAATTTCGATACGGCGCGGTTTTAATGTTTCCGGCACGATGCGCTGCATATCGATATACAGCAGGCCGTTTTCCAGTTTGGCGCCTTTAATTTGAATATGTTCAGCCAGCTGGAATTTACGCTCGAAATTACGCTCAGCGATGCCCTGATATAAATAGGTTTTTTCTGCCGGTTCGTTATTGTGCGCACCGCGCACGATCAGCAGATTATCTTGCGTGGTGATCTCCAGCTCCTGCTCGGCAAACCCGGCTACCGCAATGGCGATGCGATAATGATTTTCGTCCACCAGCTCGACATTATAAGGGGGATAACCGCCGTTGCCCTGGCTCTGGCCGGCCTCCAGCGCGTTGAACAGGCGATCGAAACCAATGGCGGAACGGTATAGCGGAGAAAGATCGAAATTACGCATAAAACAGCCTCCTAAGGCACTTCAGCGAGGTTGAAATAAATACGCCTTCCATTCTGGACAGGCTAATTAAGCCAGAATTCCCTTACGGCAAATTCTCAATCCGGCTCTGATGATAAAATGGGGGTTGATTTCATCAATTCAACGGGCGAGGATCAAAAAAAGCGCTTTTCGGTTAGGTGAAAGTTTTTTTACCACTTACACTAAAGTGAGAGAGCCGCCACAGAGCGGGATTTTGCTTCTTTTAAAGCAGCAACAGGATGTTATAAATCAGCTTAATTTAGGGGCACAGCAACCCTGCAGGATGGATTAATGACGACGATGAAAGCGATAGCGACGGGCTGCATGTTGTTGGCGACCAGCGGTTGCTCCAGCGTGATGAGCCATACCGGCCCGAATCAGGGTTACTATCCCGGCACCCGCGCCAGCGTGGACATGCTGAAGGACGACAACACCAGTTGGGCGATGATGCCGCTGGTGGCGCTGGATCTGCCGTTCTCCGCAGTGATGGATACCGTGCTGCTGCCTTACGACTATCTGCGTTCAGGCAATGACGCCACCGCAGACTCGCCAAAAGCGCGCATCCTGCGCAGCGAGCAGCAGAATCTGGCGGCAACCGGCAATCCCGGTGAAGGCAACGAAAGCACTGCCACGCACTAATCACGCACGCAGCGGGCCGCCAGGCCCGCCTACACCTCAACCACAAAGATCTGGTTGAATCCCGCTATCTCGCGCATAAACGCCACTTTCCTGCCATCCGGCGAAAACACCACGGCATCCCCCGACGGTGACTGCACGCTGCGCTGCGTTAAACGCTGCAGGCGGCCGCTGGCGACCTCACACAGCATCACGCTGTTGTCACACACCAGGGCTATCGCCCCGCCCTGCGGGTGCCAGCTGAACGCCGACTGGATGTCATGCTCGCCGCGGCTGACCTGGCGCGGCTCACCGCCGTTCGGCGACACCGTCCACAGTTGCACCACGCCGCCGTCATCCTTCATCAGAAAAGCTATCTGGCTGCCGTCCGGCGAGCTGCGCAGCCAATGGCGCGGCGCACCGACCACGCCCGGAAAACGGCGTTCACCGGTAAAGGTCACCCGCCGCTGCCTGACGCCAAGCGGCGGCGCCGGCAGCTCGCTTTCCGTCCCCTGCAGCGGCAAAGCGCCCGCCCTGGCGTAATCGGCATCGTTCTCCGGCAGGTCGACAATAAACACCTCCGGCAGTTTCTCTCCGGCGGCGGACAACGTATCGCCAATGAACGCCAGCGCCCAGCGCTGCCGACTGCCGTCGGCCTTACGGTAGCCTTCGCGGCCAATCCAGCCCTCTTCGTAGGCGCGATTGATCTGATCGCTGCCCGGCTGCGGCTGCGGCACGGTCTCGCTGACCAGCACGCAATAGTGGCTGCCGTCATATTCACGGGGATGCTGTTTCGGCGGATTGACCCCGTGCAGCGGCACGGCCACGCCGACGTTGCGCAGATCGCGCGCCGGATCGCATTCATGCATCACGTGATCGTTGTAGGTAAAGCTGAGGCGGCTGCCGTCCGGACTGAAAACGTGCACATGGCTGCCGCCGCGCAGCGCGCCGGGCGTGTAGGGCGCGGTGATATCCAGCGCGTCGAGGGTGATGGCCAACTCGCGATCCGGTTCGCTGACGATCACCCCGCGGCGGTGGTGAAAATCATACTGCCAGGCGCTGTCCGGGTGCTCCGGGCCGTGGATGAAGACGTAGCGCGCCGGTGCATCGGGGCTGACCGTAACCACGCCGACGTGCGCGCCGTGCTGGGCGCGATAAACCACCTCCACCGCGCCGCTGGCGACGTTGACCCGCTCGATGCTCAGACCAGTGAAAGAGGCGCCGCGCGGGCGCACGTCATAAGCCAGCCATTGGCTGTCCGGCGTCCAGACGTTGATATTGGTTAACTGATGCCCACGAGGGTCGAAAGTCAGTTGTTTTTCCCGATGGCTCATGGCGGCTCTCCTGCGCATGCTGGCACTGAACGGCCATCTTACCGGATCGGCAGCCGCGTTTCATATGGCCGGCGAGGACGAGCCGGGGGCTTTCCCGCGTCGAAATTTCCATGAGACTTATCCGTTAAGCCTATCGACGACGCCGGCAGGAAATAAACGCCCGGCAAGCCGGCCGTATTCCAGGCAGTGAAACTCAGCGGTGCCCATGCCGTATAGGCAGATGCCGCGAGCGCTATTTTTTCATTCTCATTTACTTGATCAAAATAATTCAGCGGCAGCGCCTTTCTTAACGCAAATAAATAAAAAATCGTGCCGCTAAACGCCCAGTAATGTTTATTTTCACCGCATACGCGATGCCGTACCCCGGCCATTTCCGCTTTCTGGCCGGGTTGCCCGACGGGGTTTACAATCAATACAAAAAAGTACAAACTGGATTTTTAAGTCCAAAATATTCTGGAGCCGGTATGAATCCCCTCTTCGATGCCATTGTTTCTGCCCATCAGCAACTGCGCCCTCAGGTTCGGGTCACGCCATTGGAGCGCAGCGTACTGCTTTCTCAGCAATTGGGCTGCGAGCTGTATTTGAAATGCGATCATCTGCAGCACACCGGCTCCTTTAAATTTCGCGGCGCCAGCAACAAGCTGCGGCTGCTGGATAACGAGCAACGCCGGCGCGGCGTGATCGCCGCCTCAACCGGCAACCACGGCCAAGCGGTCGCCCTGGCGGGGTACCTGATGGGGGTTGGCGTCACGGTTTATGCGCCAGAGACGGCCGCGAGCATCAAGCTCGACACCATTCGTGCACTGGGCGGCACCGTGGAATTGGTGCCGGGCGATGCGCTGAACGCCGAACTGGCGGGGGAACAGGCCGCACGCGAACAGGGAAAAACCTATATCTCGCCGTATAACGACGAGCAGGTGATCGCCGGCCAGGGCACCTGCGGCATGGAGCTGGTTGAACAACTCACCGATCTGGACGCGGTGTTCGTGGCGGTCGGCGGCGGGGGTTATATCGCCGGCATCGGCACCGTTCTGCGGCAACTGTCGCCGAACACGCAGCTTATCGCCTGCTGGCCGGAAAACGCCACCAGCCTGTACAGCGCGTTGGAAGCGGGCCATATCTTCCCGGTGGAAGAGCAAGAAACCCTGTCCGACGGCACCGCCGGCGGCGTCGAGCCGGGCGCCGTGACCTTTCCGCTGTGCCAACAGCTGATCGACCGCAAAGTGCTGGTTAGCGAGGCAGAGATCAAACACGCGATGCGCCGGATCGCCGCCAGCGATCGCTGGATTATCGAAGGCGCGGCCGGCGTGGCGCTGGCGGCGGCGATCAAACTGGCGCCGGAATACCAGGGTAAAAAGGTGGCGGTGGTACTGTGCGGCAAGAACATCGTGCTGGAGAAATACCTCAAGGCCATCGCCGATGCACATCCTTAATCGGCAGCAAATCCTCGCCGCGTTCGACGCCGAGACCATAACGCCGCTGCTGAAGCAGGGTTTTATCGCCTACTCGCAACAGCGAGTGCAACAACCGCCGGTGCAGCATTTCCTGTTCGAGCGTGCCGCCGGCGACTGCTGCATCAAGTCCGCCTGGCTGGAAGGTGACGAACTGTTCGTGGTCAAGATCTCCGCCGGTTTCTATCGCAACGCCGAACACGGCCTGCCGAGCAATCAGGGGCTGGTGATGGCGTTCTCCGCCCAGACCGGCGAACCGCAGGCGCTGCTGCAGGATGAAGGTTGGCTGACCGCGTTGCGCACCGCCCTGGCCGGCCGCATCGCCGCCGAGCTGTGCGCGCCGCCGCATATTCAGGCGATCGGCATGGTCGGCACGGGTCTGCAGGCGCGGCTGCAGCTGCAATGCCTGAAACCGGTGACCGATTGCCGAGACGTATGGGTGTGGGGACGAGACGAACAGGCGCTGGCGGCGTATCGGCGCGATGCCGAAGCCGAGGGTTTTCGGGTGCGGGTTACGCAGAATGCGGCGGAACTGGCAGCGCACTGTCGGCTGATCGTGACCACCACGCCCAGCCGCGAACCGATATTGCAGGCGGCGGATATTCGGCCCGGCACGCACATCACCGCCGTGGGCGCCGACGCGCCCGGCAAACAGGAACTGGCGACCGATTTGGTGGCCAACACAGACGCGCTGCTGGTCGATGCCCTGACGCAGTGCGCGGACTATGGCGAGATCGCGACGGCTTATCGGCAAAACAGGCTGATTTCAACGCCAATCGTCGAAATGGGCGCCGTCTTGGCGCAGGGAGGGCGGGTACGACGCGAGCCGCAGCACATCACCATCGCCGATCTCACCGGCTTGGCGATTCAGGATCTGCAGATCGCCAAAGGGGTGTTGGCGAAAGTATAAAGGGGCGCCGCAGCGCCCACGCGTTATCAGGCGTTGAGCACGAACTTCTCGATAGCGCGCGCCACGCCGTCCTCTGTATTGCCGCTGGTGACAAACTGCGCCACCGCTTTCAGTTCGGGAATGGCGTTGCCCATCGCTACGCCGACGCCGGCATATTCGATCATCGCCGTATCGTTGGCCTGATCCCCCAGCGTCATGATGTTTTCCCGCGCCACGCCCAAATGCTCGGCCAGCATTCTCACCCCGGCGCCCTTATCGACGTTCTTGTGCAGGATCTCGAGGAAATAAGGCGCGCTTTTCAGGATGGTATAACGCTCGCGCGTTTCCGCCGGGATGCGCGCGATAGCGCGGTCCAACAGCTCCGGCTCGTCGATCATCATCACTTTAGGGAACCGCATCTGGCGATCCATCTCTTCCACGCTGCGATATTTCAGCGGAATGCCGGTCATTTCCGCCTCGTGTATGGTGTACTTGCCGATATCCTTGTTCGGGGTATACAGGGTATCGAAATCAAACGCCTGGTAGTGAACGCCGAACTCGCGCGCCATCTGCTCAAAGTGCAGATAATCCTCAAAGCCCAGCGTTTCTTGCAGAATGCAGGCGCCGTCAACCGCACGCAGCACCAGCGCGCCGTTATAGGTGATACAGAAATCGCCGGGGCCCTGAATGTCCAACTGGCGCAGATAATCCTGCACGCCGACATAAGGCCGCCCGGTGGCCAACACCACGTGCACCCCTTTGCGCCGCGCCGCCGCGATAGCCTGCTTTACCGCCGGCGTGATTTGGTGCTGCGGATCCAGCAACGTGCCGTCCATGTCGATCGCAATCAGTTCAATAGCCATTCAACGCTTCTCCCAGTGGTTTTTTCCCATGCTAACGCGTTTCAGCCTCGGCTGTCAGCGCCAAAAAGGGCGCAAAAAAAATCCGCGCAGGTCGCCCGGCGCGGATTTTCACAGCCATTAACGCATCAGATATCGATGTTCGCCGCTTTCAGGGCGTTTTCTTCGATAAAGGCGCGGCGCGGTTCAACCGCATCGCCCATCAGCGTGGTGAACAGCTGATCGGCAGCGATGGCATCCTTGACGGTCACGCGCAGCATACGGCGGCTTTCAGGATCCATGGTGGTTTCCCACAGCTGCTCCGGGTTCATCTCGCCCAGACCTTTATAACGCTGCACCGACAGGCCGCGGCGCGACTCTTTCACCAGCCACTCCAACGCCTGCTCGAAGCTGTCTACCGGCTGACGGCGTTCGCCGCGCTCGATGAACGCGCCCTCTTCGACCAGCCCGCGCAGCTTCTCGCCCAGCTGACAGATCTTGCGGTATTCGCCGCCGTGGATGAAGTCGAAGTCCAGCTTATAGTCGGTATCCACGCCGTGGGTGCGGATGCGCAGCGCCGGCTCGAACATCTGGCGCTCGCGGTTCTCGAAGATAACGAAGTCATAGCTGCTGCCGTGCTGCTCTTTGTCGTTCAGCGCCTGCACCAGCGAAGCAATCCAGGTTTTCACCTTGGCTTCATCGCTGAGATCGCCTTCGTTCAGCGTCGGCTGATAGATCAGGCTGTTCAGCAGCGCGCGCGGGTAGCGGCGCTCCATGCGGCCGATCAGCTTCTGCACGCCATAGTGCTCAGCCACCAGTTTTTCCAGCTGTTCGCCACCCAGCGCCGGTGCGCTGGCATTGGTGTGCAGCGTAGCGCCGTCCATCGCAATAGCGATCTGGTACTGATCCATCGCCTCGTCATCTTTGATGTACTGCTCTTGCTTACCTTTCTTCACCTTGTACAGCGGCGGCTGTGCGATGAACACGTGGCCACGCTCGATGATTTCCGGCATCTGGCGATAGAAGAAGGTCAACAGCAGCGTACGGATGTGCGAACCGTCGACGTCGGCATCGGTCATGATAATGATGCTGTGATAACGCAGCTTGTCCGGGCTGTACTCGTCGCGGCCGATGCCGCAACCCAGCGCGGTGATCAACGTCGCCACTTCCTGCGAGGAGAGCATTTTGTCGAAACGCGCTTTCTCGACGTTGAGGATTTTCCCCTTCAGCGGCAAGATAGCCTGGTTCTTGCGGTTGCGCCCCTGCTTGGCAGAGCCGCCCGCGGAGTCCCCTTCCACCAGGTACAGTTCGGACAACGCCGGGTCGCGTTCCTGGCAGTCCGCCAGCTTGCCCGGCAGGCCGGCCAGATCCAGTGCGCCTTTGCGGCGGGTCATCTCACGCGCTTTACGCGCCGCTTCGCGCGCGCGCGCCGCGTCGATGATTTTGCCGACCACGATTTTCGCGTCGCCTGGATTCTCCATCAGGTAATCCACCAGCTTCTCGTTCATCAGCGTTTCAACCGCGGTTTTCACCTCGGAAGAGACCAGCTTGTCCTTGGTCTGAGAAGAGAACTTCGGATCCGGCACCTTCACCGAGACCACGGCGATCAGGCCTTCACGTGCGTCATCGCCGGTGGCGCTGACCTTGGCCTTCTTGCTGTAGCCTTCCTTCTCCATGTAGCTGTTCAGCGTACGGGTCATCGCGGTACGGAAACCGACCAGGTGCGTGCCGCCGTCGCGCTGCGGGATGTTGTTGGTGAAGCAGTAGATGTTTTCCTGGAAACCGTCGTTCCACTGCAGCGCCACTTCCACGCCGATATCGTCTTTCACGGTCGAGAAGTAGAACACGTTCGGGTGGATCGGGGTTTTGTTCTTGTTCAGGTACTCGACAAACGCCTTGATGCCGCCTTCGTAATGGAAGTGGTCTTCACGGTCGGTACGCTTGTCCTTCAGGCGGATAGACACGCCGGAGTTGAGGAAGGACAGCTCGCGCAGACGCTTGGCCAGAATGTCATACTCGAACTCGGTCACATTGGTGAAGGTCTGGTGGCTCGGCCAGAAGCGCACCATGGTGCCGGTCTGCTCGGTTTCGCCCACCACGTTCAGCGGCGCCTGCGGCTCGCCGTGGCTGTAAGTTTGTTCGTGCACTTTGCCTTCGCGGCGGATCACCAGCTCCAGTTTCTCCGACAGGGCGTTAACCACCGAGACGCCCACGCCGTGCAGGCCGCCGGAAACTTTATAGGAGTTGTCGTCGAATTTACCGCCGGCGTGCAGCACGGTCATGATGACCTCTGCGGCTGAAACCCCTTCTTCCGGGTGAATGCCGGTCGGAATGCCGCGGCCGTCATCCTGCACCGATACCGAGTTGTCGGCATGGATGGTGACCTGAATGTCACTACAGTGGCCCGCGAGCGCTTCGTCGATAGCGTTGTCCACAACCTCGAATACCATGTGGTGCAGACCGGTGCCGTCATCGGTATCGCCGATATACATGCCCGGGCGCTTGCGCACCGCATCCAGCCCTTTTAATACCTTGATACTTGAGGAGTCATAAGAATTCGACATCAACGTTTCTCGCTCATTTTAGTCCTGTGGTTGAACCTCTATTTTACCCTGTTCCACGCGGAACATCTTGCCCTTTTCACCGGCCATGTCGGTCACTTGTTCAGCGCTGACTGCGCTGACAAAAACCTGGGCCTGGGTGGCTTTCAGGCGATCGGCCAGCAACCGGCGACGGCCGGTGTCCAGCTCGGAGGCAAAATCATCAATCAGATACAGGCAACGCCGCCCGCTCTGCCGGGTGAGAAACTCACCCTGCGCCAAGCGCAACGCGCACATCAGCAGCTTAAGCTGACCGCGCGATAACAAATCCTCTACCGGCGTGCCGTCGGCACGAATGCGAAAGTCCGCTTTATGCGGCCCCACCGCGGTATAGGTCAACGCCCTGTCGCGCTCAAACTGGCGCTCCAGCAGCTCGCCGTAGTCGCTCTCTTTGTCCCAGCCGCGTTGGAAGGAGAAGCTCAGGCCGAATTCAGGCAGAAACTGCGCACAGGTCGCGGTGATATCCGCGGCGATCGCGTCGCTGTATTCCGCCCGCCATTCGCTGATGCGCTCCGCGAGCGGGATCAGTTCCTGATCCCAAGCGCGGATCTGCGCATAGCGACTCACCTGGCGCAGCGCGGCATTGCGCTGCTTCAGTAACCGTTTCAGGTTGCTCCAGGCGGTGAAAAAACCGGGTTCGTTATGAAAACAGCCCCAGTCCAGGAAGGCGCGCCGGAATTTCGGCCCGCCGTTCAGCAGGGTAAAACCTTCGGGGGTGATCAGCTGCATGGGCAGCAGCTGCGCCAGCTCGGCCACCTTGTGGCCGTCGCTGCCATCGATGCGTACTTTGCTGTCACCCTGACGGCTCTTACTCAATCCTACCGACAGCTCGCGCTCCGCACCTTCGATGCGGCCATGCAACACGAACTCCGGTTGGTCGTGGCGAATCACCCGACCAGCCTGCAGGCTGCGAAAGGCGCGGCCGTGGCCGAGCGTATACACCGCTTCCAGCACGCTGGTCTTGCCGCTGCCGTTGGCGCCAACCAGGAAGTTGAATCCCGGCGCTAGCGCCAAATCCGCCGCCTCGATATTGCGGAAGTCTTTAATCAATAAACGCGTCAGAGCCATGCAATCTCTTTACCGATGACGGTGCTGTAATTCAAGGTAACGAGACTACAACCGCATTGGCATGACAACGTAGGCCGCCGCCTGGCTGGCGCCGTCTTCGATCTGCACGCTGGAGACCGAGTCGGTCAACAGCAGGCGCACGTCTTCACACTTGAGCGCGTTCAACACGTCCAGCACGTAGCTGACGTTGAAACCGATCTCCATCTCCGCGCCGTCGTAGCTGACGTCGAGGATCTCTTCCGCCTCTTCCTGCTCCGGGTTGTTGGCGGTGATCTTCAGCTGGTTCTGGCTGACGTACAGCCGCACGCCGCGGAATTTCTCGTTCGAGAGAATGGCCGCGCGGGCAAACGCCTGCTTGAGCAGATCGCAGCCGGCTTCCAGCGTTTTATCCGGGTTCTTCGGCAAGACGCGACGATAGTCCGGGAAACGGCCGTCAACCAGCTTCGACGTGAAGATGAAATCGCCGACGTGGGCGCGGATGTTGTTGCTGCCGATCTGCAACTGCAGCAGCGAATCGCCGCCGTCCAGCAGGCGCACCAGCTCCATCACCCCTTTACGCGGCACGATCACCGAATGCGACGGCAGCTGCTGGCCGATCGGCATCGAGCACACCGCCAGGCGGTGGCCGTCGGTCGCGACGGTGCGCAGCTCTTCGCCTTCGGTTTCAAACAGCATGCCGTTCAGGTAGTAACGCACGTCCTGATGGGCCATCGAGAACTGGGTAGCTTCGATCAGGCGCTTCAGCGTCGCCTGCGGCAAGGTGAACTCCACCTCGCTCTGCCAGTCGTCCAGGTTCGGGAAGTCCGCCGCCGGCAGCGTAGACAGTGAGAAACGGCTGCGGCCGGACCGCACCAGCATGCGCTCGCTCTCCAGCGTGACGGCGATCTCCGCCCCTTCCGGCAGGCCACGGCAGATATCAAAGAATTTGCGCGCAGGCACGGTGGTCGCGCCCGGCTCATGCGGTTGGGACAGGGCGACGCGCGCCACCATCTCCATCTCCAGATCGGTGCCAGTCAGCAGCAGGGAGCCTTCCGTCACCTGCAACAGCAGGTTGCCCAGGATCGGCAAGGTCGGGCGGCCGCCCAGCGGGCTGCTCACCTGTTGCAGCGGTTTTAGCAGATGCTCACGTTCAACGATAAATTTCATAGCGCTATGAAGATAATGTTCTGATTAAATTGGAGAAATCTTCTTTGATGTCGTGACTTTCCTCACGCAGCTGCTCGATCTTCCGGCAGGCGTGCAACACCGTGGTATGGTCGCGGCCACCAAACGCATCGCCGATTTCCGGCAGACTGTGGTTGGTGAGTTCCTTCGCCAGCGCCATCGCCATCTGGCGCGGGCGGGCAACGGATCGCGAACGCCGCTTGGACAGCAAATCCGCGACTTTAATCTTGTAATACTCCGCCACCGTCTTTTGGATATTGTCGATGGTGACCAGCTTTTCCTGCAGCGCCAGCAGATCGCGCAGCGCTTCGCGCACGAAATCAATGGTGATAGCCCGGCCGGTAAAGTTGGCGTTGGCGATCACGCGGTTCAATGCCCCTTCGAGCTCACGCACGTTGGAACGCAGGCGCTTGGCGATGAAGAACGCCACTTCGCCCGGTAGGCGAATGTCGTTTTCGTCGGCCTTTTTCATCAGGATCGCCACGCGGGTTTCCAGCTCCGGCGGCTCGATCGCCACCGTCAGCCCCCAACCGAAGCGGGACTTCAAGCGATCTTCCACCCCGTTGATCTCTTTAGGGTAGCGATCCGAGGTCAGGATGATCTGCTGATTGCCTTCCAACAGGGCGTTAAAGGTATGGAAGAACTCTTCCTGCGAACGCTCCTTGTTGGCGAAAAATTGGATGTCATCGATAAGTAAGGCGTCGACCGAACGGTAGTAGCGCTTAAACTCTTCGATGGCATTATTTTGCAACGCTTTGACCATGTCCTGCACGAAGCGTTCCGAGTGCATGTAGACCACTTTGGCGTTGGCCTTGCGCGCCATGATGCCGTTGCCGACCGCGTGCAGCAGGTGAGTTTTACCCAGGCCGGTACCGCCATACAGGAACAAAGGGTTGTAGGCGCCGCCCGGATTGTCCGCCACCTGGCGAGCCGCCGCGCGCGCCAGCTGGTTGGACTTACCCTCGACGAAGTTGTCGAAGGTGTGTTTAGGATTGACGTTGGAGCGGTAAGAGAGCTCGGGCTGCGCCGCCGCGTTGTCCCAGCTCGGGCGCAAAGGTGCAGCCGTACGCGCCGCCGGGGCCGCAGGGGCGCTGCTGACGCTGGCGGTCACGGTCTGGCTGATCACCTGCGTGATCGGCTTGCTGCCGACTTCAAAACGCAGCAAAGGCGCATCCGTGCCGCAGAAATCATTCAGCAGACCATTGATGTTGTTTAAGTACTTATCGCGAACCCAATCCAGCACAAAACGGTTAGGCGCGTACAGCGCCAGGGTGTTGTCACTCAGTTCCGCCTGCAATGGGCGAATCCACATACTAAATTCTGTGGCAGGTAACTCATCCTGCAATCGGGCAAGACACTGCTGCCAAAGCGAAAGTGACACGGCGGACTCCACTCGAACAAGATCAATAAAGAAAAGAAACGGGCAACTTTTTTATAACTCATGATTTTTGACACATACCCGGCATCGGCTGTTTGCCTGTGGGGGATGCGAACCGCCTTTCACGGTTTGTGTCCCTCACGATCCCGGCATGAGGGATCGCGATCGGAATGACGGATCATAGCGCAATCCGAGCAAGAGATCCTCCCCTTCCTCACAGATTAGATCCATTTTATCCACAGGCCGCGGCCGGCGGCGATCTTTTCACCGCCAACGCCGAATGACCGCGCAGATCCCGGCCGCTGCGCCGCGTTTTTTACATTGTCAACCGGTTATACCCTGTTATCCACGTCGGATCCTGGGATCGCGCGCAAAGGATCTCACGGGGATCCTTGCGATTTCACCCCGAGTCCGTATAATCTTCGCCCTACGTGTGATACCTGGTTCCTTATGGTGCGTCATTAGCCAGACAGGATTCTGCGGTGACCACGGGCCAAGACCGGATTTTGTTCCGTTATTGGCAGACAACCAGGTAGGCTGGCGCGATGCGAATTGACTCAGGACTGTACAATTATTACAATCCCGCTTCTTTATGTATTGCGATTGAGGCGTCGGTCATCTTCACGCCGAGTAGCCAAACGCGTTTACTGATCAGTAATTATTTTAAGTTTAGGTAGAAATCGCTATGAAACGCACTTTCCAACCGTCCGTATTGAAGCGCAACCGTAGCCACGGTTTCCGTGCTCGTATGGCCACCAAAAATGGTCGTCAAGTTCTGGCCCGCCGTCGTGCGAAAGGCCGTGCTCGTCTGACTGTTTCTAAGTAATAAAGCTAACCCGCTGAGTGGTTAAGCTCGCTTTTCCCAGGGAGTTACGTTTGTTAACTCCCACTCATTTCACTTTCGTCTTCCAGCAGCCACAACGGGCTGGCACGCCGCAAATCACCATCCTCGGCCGCCTGAACCAGCTGGGGCATCCCCGCATCGGTCTTACCGTCGCCAAAAAACACGTCAAACGCGCGCACGAGCGTAATCGGATCAAACGCCTAACCCGCGAAAGCTTCCGCTTGCGTCAGCACGAATTACCGGCGATGGATTTTGTCGTGGTGGCCAAAAAGGGGATAGCGGATTTGGATAACCGCGCGCTGACGGAAGCTTTGGATAAATTATGGCGTCGCCACTGTCGCCAGGCTCCCGCATCCTGATCGGGCTGGTGCGGGCCTATCAGCTCGTCATCAGTCCGCTGCTAGGGCCTCGTTGTCGCTTCCAGCCGACATGCTCTCATTACGCAATTGAGGCATTAAGCAGGTTTGGCATGATAAAAGGCAGTTGGTTAGCATTGAAACGCGTATTAAAATGCCACCCTTTGAACCCAGGTGGCGATGATCCGGTGCCGCCAAAAACCGACGATAACAGAGAACACTAACGATGGATTCGCAACGCAATCTTCTCCTCATCGCTCTGCTGTTCGTGTCTTTCATGATCTGGCAGGCATGGCAAACGGACAATGCTCCGCAGCCGGCCGCACAGACCACGCAACAGACTTCGAACGCAGTAGCCGGTGATGCCGCCAGCCAGGCCGTGCCAGCCAGTGGTCAGGGTAAGCTGATTACCGTGAACACCGACGTGCTGTCACTGACCATCAACACCCGTGGTGGCGATATCGAGCAGGCTAAACTGTTGGCCTACCCGGATACCCTGGGTTCATCGACTCCGTTCCAACTGCTGGAAACCACTCCGTCGTTCGTCTATCAGGCACAAAGCGGCCTGACCGGTAAAAACGGCCCGGACAACCCGGCCAACGGCGAGCGCCCGCTGTATCAGGCGGCGCAGGACAGCTACACCCTGCCGGAAGGCCAGGACGAGCTGCGCATCCCGCTGACCTACACCGATAAAGACGGCGCGATCTACACCAAGACCTTCGTGCTCAAACGCAATCACTATGCGGTCGGCGTGGATTACAGCATCGACAACAAAGGCGCGACGCCGCTGGAGCTGACCCTGTTCGGCCAGCTGAAGCAGACCACCGAATTGCCTAAGCACCGCGACACCGGCAGCAGCAACTTCGCGCTGCACACCTTCCGCGGCGCGGCGTACTCGTCCAGCGAGGACAAGTACCAGAAATACGCGTTCGACAAAGACGAAAACCTGAGCGTCACCACCAAAGACGGTTGGGTCGCCATGCTGCAGCAGTACTTCGCCACCGCGTGGGTACCGGCGACCAAGGGTGACAACACCTTCTACACCGCCAAACCGGGTGACAACCTGTCCACCATCGGCTTCAAATCTACCCCGGTCGTGGTGCAGCCGGGCGCTCAGCAGCAGCTGAACGCGACCCTGTGGGTCGGCCCGGAGCTGCAGGATCAGATGGCCCAGTTGGCGCCGCACCTGGACCTGACCGTGGATTACGGCTGGCTGTGGTTCATCTCCCAGCCGCTGTTCAAACTGCTGAAGTTCATCCACGGCTTTATCGGTAACTGGGGCTTCTCCATCATCATCATCACCTTCATCGTGCGCGGCATCATGTACCCGCTGACCAAGGCGCAGTACACCTCGATGGCGAAAATGCGCATGCTGCAGCCGAAGCTGCAGGCGATGCGCGAGCGCATCGGCGATGACAAACAGCGCATGAGCCAAGAGATGATGGCGCTGTACAAGTCGGAGAAAGTGAACCCGCTCGGCGGCTGCCTGCCGCTGATCATTCAGATGCCGATCTTCCTGGCGCTGTACTACATGCTGATGGGCTCGGTCGAGCTGCGCCACGCGCCGTTCGCCCTGTGGATCCATGACCTGTCGGCGCAAGACCCGTACTACATCCTGCCAATCCTGATGGGCGTGACGATGTTCTTCATTCAGAAGATGTCGCCAACCACCGTGACTGACCCGATGCAGCAGAAAATCATGACCTTCATGCCGGTGATCTTCACAGTGTTCTTCCTGTGGTTCCCGTCCGGTCTGGTGCTGTATTACATCGTCAGTAACCTGGTGACCATCCTGCAGCAGCAGCTGATTTACCGTGGTCTGGAAAAACGCGGTCTGCACAGCCGCGACAAGAAAAAAAGCTAAGCGTATTGTAGGGGTTCGGCGCGCCGACCCTTGCAGTCACCCCAAAGGCGGTCATTAGACCGCCTTTTTGCATCTTAATCGTCAGAGAGAACCGTTATGAGCACCACCGATACCATCGTTGCCCAAGCCACCCCGCCGGGACGCGGCGGCGTCGGCATTCTGCGCATTTCTGGAAGCAAGGCCAAAGACGTCGCCCAGGCGTTGCTCGGCAAGCTGCCGAAGCCGCGCTACGCTGACTATCTGCCGTTCCGCGACGCCACGGGCGCCACCCTCGATCAGGGCATCGCGCTGTGGTTCCCGGGGCCGAACTCCTTTACCGGCGAAGACGTGCTGGAACTGCAGGGCCACGGCGGGCCGGTGATCCTCGATCTGTTGCTCAAGCGCGTGCTGGCGCTCCCTGACGTGCGCATCGCACGGCCCGGCGAGTTCTCCGAGCGCGCATTTCTCAACGACAAACTCGATTTGGCGCAGGCCGAAGCGATTGCCGATTTGATCGACGCCAGCTCCGAGCAGGCGGCACGTTCGGCTATGAACTCGCTGCAGGGCGCGTTTTCCACCCGCATCCACCAGCTCGTGGAAGCGCTCACTCACCTGCGAATCTACGTGGAAGCGGCGATCGACTTCCCGGACGAAGAAATCGACTTCCTGTCCGACGGTAAAATCGAGGCGCAGCTCAACGACGTAATGGCGGATCTGGACAACGTGCGCGGCGAAGCGCGCCAGGGCAGCCTGCTGCGCGAAGGGATGAAGGTGGTGATCGCCGGGCGCCCCAACGCAGGTAAATCGAGCCTGCTCAATGCGTTGGCCGGGCGCGAGGCGGCGATCGTGACCGATATCGCCGGCACCACCCGCGACGTCTTGCGCGAACATATCCATATCGATGGCATGCCGCTGCACATCATCGACACCGCCGGCCTGCGCGATGCCAGCGACGAAGTAGAGCGTATCGGCATCGAACGTGCGTGGAGCGAGATCGAACAGGCCGACAGGGTACTGTTTATGGTTGACGGCACCACCACCGCCGCCACCGAGCCGGCGGCGATCTGGCCGGAGTTTATGGCGCGCCTGCCAGGCACGCTGCCGATTACCGTGGTACGCAACAAGGCCGACATCACCGGTGAAACGCTGGGTCTGACGGAAGTGAATAACCACTCACTTATTCGCCTGTCGGCCCGCACCGGCGAAGGCGTCGATGTGCTGCGCGATCATCTTAAACAGAGCATGGGCTTCACCAGCAATATGGAAGGCGGCTTCCTGGCGCGCCGTCGCCACCTGCAGGCGCTGGAACTGGCGGCACAGCACCTGGTGCAGGGTAAAGAACAGTTAGTGAGCGCTTACGCGGGGGAGCTGCTGGCCGAGGAACTGCGCCAGGCGCAGCTGGCCCTGAGTGAAATCACCGGCGAATTCACCTCCGACGATCTGCTGGGCCGTATCTTCTCAAGCTTCTGTATCGGGAAATAATCGACTGCGAGCGCCGTATCCTACTCGGCGCCCGCATGTTACTTCTCCCGGCGGCATCAAAACTCACCTAAGCTTATCTCATCAATTTTGCTGCGTGAGAGATAAGCTTACATGAACGAACCTTTAGACTTGATCGGCGTGGGATTGGGGCCTTTCAATCTCAGTCTGGCCGCTCTGGCCGCCGAAAGCGGCGCCGTCAATTATACCTTTCTCGATCGTAACGCCAGCTTCCGTTGGCATCCCGGTATGCTGCTACCCTCAGCTTATATGCAAACCTATGTACTTCAGGATCTGGTTACCGCCGTCAGCCCACGCAGCCAATTTTCATTTATTAATTACTTGGTCGAACAGAAAAAAATTTATCGTTTTTTAATCACCGAGCAGCAAATTATCAGCCGGGAAGAATTTTCCGACTACCTGAGTTGGGCCTGCGAAAGGTTAGACGGGCTACAGTTTTCACAGTCCGTAGAGCGTATTGATTTCGACGATGAAAAAGGTTTGTTCAAGGTATGTACCCACAACCAGACCCTGTGGGCGAAAAATATCTGTCTGGGTACCGGACATGACCCTTGGTTGCCGGAAGCATTTTACCCGGCGCTGGGTGAAAACTGCATGCATGCCGCCGAAATAGCCCTGCGCAATCCAGACTTCAGCGGCAAGCGGGTTATGGTGGTGGGCGGCGGCCAAAGCGGCGCCGATGTTTTTTTGAACGCGTTGCAGGGACACTGGGGCGAGCCGGCACAGCTGGATTGGCTCTCGCGTCGTCCCAATTTTCAGCCGCTGGACGAGTCCCCCTTCACCAACGAATATTTCACTCCTGAATACGTCGACTATTTCTATACGCTGCCGGCCGAGATCCGCGCACGTGAAATCAAAACACAGAAATTGCCGGCAGACGGCATCAGCAATCATACGCTGCGAACCTTGTACCGTGAGCTTTATATGCGTTTTGACGTGATGCGCCAGGCACGCAATGTGCGTTTACTGCCCCATCGTACTCTACTGACCGTCGAATCAATGGATGAGGCTTTTCATCTGGGCACGCTTCACGGTCTGGAAAATCGCCGGGAAAGTTTCAGGGCTGATATCGTCATTCTCGCCACCGGCTATCGCGCCTCTCTGCCCGCGTACCTGAAACCCTTGGTGCCACGCATCCCGCTCGATTCGAAGCAGCATCTACCGCTGCTGCCGAATTTTAATCTTGAATGGCTCGGGCCGGAGCAAAATCGAATTTATGCGGTAAATGCCGGGATACACAGCCACGGCAGCGCAGAAGGCGGACTGAGCCTGATGGCCTGGCGTTCAGCGCGCATCCTCAATCACTTGCTGGGCAAGCCATACTTTGATTTGGCACCGAACGCATCAATGATCCAATGGTGGAGCGATGCCGCGTCGGACGATACCTCTTCCATCGTTAATAAATAGGATAATCCGCATAGTGTTTTTTGATGATAAATCCTCAACTTAGTCTTAATCTAACACCCCTGCGTTCTTAGCGACCCTCTGTCATGGAGTGAACAATGGCGTGTCATTTTGCCCGATGGACCCCGGCCTCCGCTGTCCTGGATACCCAGAGACTCTCCGACGAAGTGATAGCCGCCACCCGCACCTTTTCCGTTAAGCGCCGCACGCGCTACCTGCAAGGGCGCATTCTGCTCGCCGAAATGATGTTCTACCTGTACGGCTTGCCGACGCTCCCCCCTATAGCCACCACGCCGACCGGCCGCCCCTGTTTCGCCGATCATCAGCTGCCCGACTTTAGCCTCGCTTACGCCAGCAACACCGTGGGCGTGCTGCTCAGCGACGAAGGCAAAGTCGGACTGGATATCGAAGTGATGCGGGCGCGCGGTACCCGACAAAGCGCGCTGCAACACGCACATCAGACGCCGGCGGAGAATGCCTGGATCGGCGCGCAGGACGATCGGCTGGAGGCAGAGACTCAGCTGTGGAGCATCCGGCAAAGCGTGCTGAAAATTTCCGGCCTCGGTAACAGCGGCCAGTCTACGCTGCGTCTGCATCCCTTCTCCGGCCACCTGCGCTCCAGTGCCACGCCGGACGTTCAGGTGATGAGCGACGCCGACGAATACCTGAGCTGGGCCTGCGCCGGCAGCCCTGGGCTGGATCGCCTGCTGTGCTGGCGCTACGAAGAGCGCGGTGGACTGCACAAAGACGGGGAAATCTCACCGCGCAGCCCGGCGGCGTCCTCGCGCTTCGTTAAACTGACGGGCCTGAAGACGCCCGGTTAACGCGGCGCAAAGCGGATAACGCTGTCTTTACCGCTCGAGTCGCTGGATTAAATTGTAAAGACAGCTAAATGTTGAGCAATCGCCTATTCTCGACCCGCGCTTTAGCCTACTATTCGCCCATGTTGTACGCTGAATCTGCTCATTCGAAAGGGAGAATCATCATGTCAGACCAAGCCTTAAAAATCGTCACTCTGCTCGGCAGCCTGCGTAAAGGCTCTTACAACGCCATGGTGGCCCGCGCTCTGCCAGGGCTGGCTCCGCAGGGCGTCACCATTGAAGCGCTACCATCCATCCGCGATATCCCACTGTACGACGCCGACATGCAACAGGGTGAAGGCTTCCCTGCCGCTGTCGAGGCGATCGCCGAACAGATCCGCCAGGCCGACGGCGTGATCATCGTCACCCCTGAATATAACTATTCCGTGCCCGGCGGGTTGAAGAACGCCATCGACTGGCTGTCTCGCTTGCCGAATCAGCCGCTGGCCGGCAAGCCGGTCGCCATTCAAACCAGCTCGATGGGGCCGATCGGCGGCGCGCGCTGCCAATACCATCTGCGCCAGATCCTGGTATTCCTCGATGCGATGGTAATGAACAAGCCTGAGTTTATGGGCGGCGTGATCCAGAGCAAGGTCGATGAACAGGCCGGTGAACTGAGCGATCAGGGAACGCTGGACTTCCTGACCGGCCAGCTGTCCGCGTTCAGCGATTTTATTCGCCGCGTGGAGTGACCGTCTCGCGGCGCCCACCGGGTGCCGCAACAGGACATGAAGTCCGTCAATTCATTGAAAATTAAAGCCATAGCATCATGTATTTTTTCATTTTAGCGTTATTTTTTGTTTCCATCACCAGTCCCGCTTTCGCCGCAGACATGCGTTATCCCGCCGGTGAAGAACCGCTGGAGCTGCCGGCACACAGTGCGCTCAACGCCCAGCTGTCGCGATCCGCGCAAAACCAGGAAGACAAAAAGCTGGGCGCCATGTCGCTGTACCTGACGCTGATGCGCGAAGACGGCCGCAATGTCTGGGCGCCCTACCAGTTGGCGGTGTCGTCGGCAGAGAAAGGGCAAACCGAGCTGGCGGAACGCTACCTGCAGCTGAGCGCCGACCGCGGCCTGTGGTACTACTACAACCTGCTGGAGGACGACGCCTTCAACAGCATTCAACATTCCGCCACCTACCAATCCATTTTGGCCGCCACCAAAGCGCGCTATCTGCAGCACGCTCGCCGCTATGAAGGCAAAGCCAGCTACGCGATGCCGGACGGCGAAGCGCCGCCCGAAGGCTGGCCAACGGTGATCTTCCTGCATACCTACGGCAAAGCCGCCGCTATCAGCCCCGAAGAACGGCTGCTGTTCGGCGAAATGGGCGTAGCCTACATCGAGATCAACGGCACGCAGATGCTGTCGGAAAACAGCTTCCGCTGGTCGAATTACAGCGATGAGAGCACCCAAACCGCCATTCAGCGTACGCTGCAACAGCTGGCTCCGCAGCTAAAGCTGAATACCCAACGGATTTACCTCAGCGCCCGCGGCCAGGGTGCACTGCACGCCGCCAACCTGATCGCGAAGTACCCGCAGTTTTACGCCGGCGCGCTCCTGATCGCCCCCAACGGGGAGATCAAGCCGGCCCAGCAGTCGCTGGCGGCGCAAAAGAAAATCGTGATGGCGTATTACGATCGGCAGAACTTCAGCGAGCAGGCGCTGGCGTTGCACTTCGCCAATCTGTTTGGAGAGGATAACCAGGTAGAGACGCTGCACTTCGCCCAGGGCGAGGATGCCGCCGGCAGTTGGCAGGCGCGCTTCCGGCGGCCGTTGCAGTGGGTGTTGGACCAGGCGCCGGACGCGACGCCGGGAGTCTAGCGTTCAGGGCCGACAGACGTCGGCCCTTTGGCTGTCAATGGCCGTCGACAAAGACGATTTTCAGTACGAACAGCAGCGCCACCACCACCACGCACGGGCTGATTTCACGCCAGCGGCCGGTGCCGAGCTTCATCACGCAGTAGGAGATAAAGCCGAGCGCGATACCTTCGGTGATCGAGAAACTGAACGGCATCATCACCGCGGTGACAAATGCCGGTACCGCTTCGGTCAGATCGTCCCACTTCACCCGCGCCAGGCTGGAGGTCATCAGTACACCGACATAGATCAGCGCGCCGGCGGCAGCGTAAGCCGGCACCATACCCGCCAACGGCGACAGGAAGATCACCAGCAGGAACAGCAGGCCAGTGACCACCGCCGTCAAACCGGTGCGGCCGCCGACGGCGACGCCGGACGAGCTTTCGATGTAAGCGGTCACGGAAGAGGTACCCGCCAGCGAACCGGCCACTGAGCTGATGCTGTCAACGTACAACGCCTGCTTCATACGCGGGAATTTGCCCTGGTTGTCGGTCAGGCCGGCTTTATCGGTAACGCCGATCAGGGTGCCGGAAGAGTCGAACAGGTTCACCAGCATAAACGAGAAGATAACCCCGGCCAGCCCGATGTTCAGCGCGCCGGCCACGTCGACCTGGCCCACCACCGAGGTGATACTCGGCGGCAGGGAGAACAGGCCACCGTATTTCACGTCGCCCAGCATCCAGCCGATCAGGGTGGTGACCACGATCGACACCAGCACCGCCGCGTGGAAGTTACGCGAAGAGAGCACGGCGATGATGAAGAAGCCGAGCGCCCCCAGCAGCACGTTGTGCGAGGTCAGGCTGCCGATGGTCACCAGCGTGTCCGGGTTAGCCACTACGATGCCGGCGTTTTTCAGCCCCATCATGCCGATGAACAGACCGATGCCGCTGGTAATGCCGACCCGCAGGCTGACCGGAATGTTAGCGATCATCCAATAGCGAATGCGGAAAATGGTCAGCAACAGCAGGCCGACCGCCCCCCAGAAGATGGCGCCCATGCCCACCTGCCAGGAGATGCCCATCGCGCCGACCACCACGAAGGCGAAGAAGGCGTTCAGGCCCATCGCCGGCGCCAGCGCCACCGGCAGGTTCGCCAGCAGGCCCATAAAGATGCTGCCGAAGGCGGCGATCAAACAGGTGGTGACAAATACCGCCTGGGTATCCATGCCCGCCGCGCCCAAAATTTGCGGGTTAACGAACACGATATACACCATGGTGAGAAAGGTGGTGATACCGGCAATCGTTTCCGTACGCGCCGTCGTGCCATGTTGCTTGAGTTTAAACACGCGCCCAAGCAAGCCTTGCTCAGCGTCAAGGCCAGATACTGGTTTGGTCATTATCAGAATTCCGAAAATGGGAATGGACAGTCGCCGGCTATCCTATAACAAAAAGTGGGGCTTTTGATGTCGGTCACAGGTTTTTTTCGCCGTCTTTACGGCTAAACGCGTCAACGGCTTGTATTTACAGGCATTCATCCCCCTTGCCGCCCGCTGCGTTGCCGTTTGCCGGCACGGCCGATAAAATGGCCTATCGCCCCTCTATCCCTATCCGTTAAAAACAGGAATCCGCATGTCTTCGACCTTTATCGATAAGCTGGCGTTGATCGCGCTGAAAGATGACAAAGTGGCGCTGGTGCGCTCACACAATAAGACGCTGTTTTATATGCCGGGCGGAAAGCGCGAAGCGGGCGAAACCGACGAACAGGCGCTGTGCCGCGAAATCGACGAAGAGCTGACCGTTGCGCTGCTGTCGCAATCCATCGCGTTTTACGGCGAATTCACCGGCCCGGCGGACGGCAAGCAGGACGGCACCCAGGTGCGCATTCGCTGCTACCAGGCCGACTTTACCGGGCAGCTGCAGCCGGCCGCCGAAATCGCCGAGCTGAAGTGGTGCGACAGTCGCGATCTGCCGCAGTGCTCACACGTCGCCGCGCTGATTTTGCACGATCTCAAGGCGCGTAACCTGATCAAGTGATCGCTGAGCGGCCTCAGCGGCGTTAACCCGAAGGAACCTGTCCCGCATGAATCAGATTGACTGCATTTTGTTCGACTGCGATGGCACGCTGGTAGACAGCGAAGTGCTGTGCAGCAAAGCCTATGTGCACATGTTCGCCCACTACGGCATTCATCTGTCGCTGGAAGAGGTATTCAAGAAATACAAAGGGGTGAAGCTGTACGAGATCATCGATCGGGTCAACGCCGAGCAGGGCACTGACCTGGCCAAAGAGACACTGGAGCCGCTGTATCGGCAGGAAGTGGCGCGGTTGTTCGACAGCGAACTGCAACAGATTGCCGGCGCCCGCGAGCTGCTGGCGCAGATAACGGTGCCTGTCTGCACCGTCTCCAACGGGCCGGTCAGCAAGATGCAGCATTCGCTCGGCCTAACCGGCATGCTGCCTTATTTTGATGACCGGTTATTCAGCGGCTATGACATTCAGCGCTGGAAGCCGGATCCGGCGATCGTGTTTCACGCCGCCGAACAGATGCAGGTGCCGGTGACGCGCTGCATCCTGGTGGACGATTCGCCCGCCGGCGCGCAGGCCGGCATCCATGCCGGCATCCCGGTCTTTTACTTCTGCGCCGATCCGCATAACCCGCCGATTGACCACCCGCTGGTGACCACGTTTGACGACCTGGCCCAACTGCCCGCGCTGTGGCGCGAACGAGGCTGGCGGCTCACGGCCGATTAACTGGCCGGCAACGGCGGCTTGTTGCGCCACCAGCGCCAGGACCTTTTCAGCGCGCGGGTTTGCGCGCCGAAGCGGCGGTTGACCGCGTTGGCCAGCAGATCGAGCGCCAGGCAGAACACGAAGTAGACCAGCGCCACGAACAGAAACACTTCCATTGGATAGACCATGCTGCGGTTGTTGACCTGGGTCGCCAGGAAGGTCAGTTCGCCAACGCCGACGATATAAGCCAGCGAGGTGTCCTTGATCAGGGAGATCCACTGGTTGATGAACGACGGCA
Source organism: Serratia sp. CY47444 (assembly GCF_052168635.1). NCBI lineage: Bacteria > Pseudomonadati > Pseudomonadota > Gammaproteobacteria > Enterobacterales > Yersiniaceae > Serratia > Serratia sp. CY47444. The sequence goes on along the minus strand of NZ_JBJNMH010000012.1, from coordinate 37,166 downwards.
CCATCATGCGCAGCGCCTGCGGCAGCACGATCATGCGCAGCGTCTGCCAGCGCGTCAGCCCCAGAGAAAGCCCGGCCTGCCACTGGCCGGGGCCGATCGCGGCGATGCCGGCCTTCACCGCATGGGCCAGATAGGCCGAGGCGATCAACGCCAGCGCGCACACCACGGTGGTGATTTCCGGGATCTCGACGCCAAACACCATCGGCAGCAGGAAATAGGTCCAGAAGATCAGCATGATGACCGGAATGGCGCGGAAAAAGCCCAACACCGCCGCCAGCAGCCCGGCGGCGACGCCGCGTGACATCGCCAGCGCCACGCCGAGTAAGGTGCCGAGCACCGCCGAGGCCACGCCGGCCATCAGGCTGATCGCCAACGTCAGCGCCGCGCCGCCCAGCGGCCCGTCCGGCCAGGTGCCCCACAGCAGGTAACCCAGGTTGTCGTGAATCACGCTGAAATCCATCTCAATGTCCTCCCAGCGGTTTACGCTGTTGTCGCCACATGCCCCAACCTTCCAGCAGCGCGATGATGGCGATATACAGCACCGTCGCCACGCCGAACGCCTGGAAGGTGCGCAGGGTTTCGGTTTCGACCTGACGCGAGGCGTAAGAGAGTTCGGCAACGCCGATCGCCATGGTCAGCGACGAGTTCTTGATCACGTTCATGTATTGCCCCAGCAGCGGCGGCAGCGCGATTTTCAGCGCCTGCGGCAACACCACGTAGCGCATCGCCTGCCAGCCGGTCAGTCCCAGCGCCTGAGCGGCATATTTCTGCCCGCCGGCGACGCCGCGAATGCCGGAGCGGATCTCTTCGGCGATAAAGGCGGTGGAGTAGAGCGTCAGGCCAAAGAAACCGGCGAGAAACTCGAACGACGGCCACTCAAGCGGGCCGACCTGATGTGAGCTGTTCAGCCACTGCATGGCGGCGGACGGCAGGATCTGCCCGGCGGCGAAGTACCAGAAGAACAGCTGCACCAGCAGCGGCGTATTGCGAAACAGCGAGCTGTACCCCATCGCCAGCCAACGCAACGGCCGCAGGCTGCTGTCGCGCATCGCCGCCAGCACAAAGCCCAGCAACGTGGCCGCCAGGCCCGCGCAGGCGGAAAGCCACAGCGTCAGCAGAAAGCCATGCCACAGCCAGCTCAGGTATTGCGGCGCCAGCAGCCAGTCCAGGTTCATGTTCAATCCTTGTCTTGCAGAATGCATCAGGGGCGCAGCAAGCTGCGCCCCTCCGTGCCTATCTCACCGCAAGCGGTTAAGTCAGGCTTTTGGTTGCTGATCCAAAGGCGCGATTTTGAAATCGCCGCGCGGTTGAGCGGATTGGGTTTCCGGCCCGAACCAGCGATCGTAAATCTTAACCGCTTCGCCGTCGTTTTCCAGCTTGATCAGCGTCTCGTTCACCGCGGCGGTCAGGCGATCTTCGCCCTTGGGAATGCCGACCCCCTGATACTCTTTGGTCAGGCTGAACGGCGAAATTTCAAACTCCGCCTTTTGCGCCGCCGGCAGGTTGCCGAGCAGGCCGACCAGCTTGGCGTCGTCCTGAGTGATCGCCTGCACGTTGCCGTTACGCAGCGCCACGAACGCCAGCGGGGTATCATCGTAGGAGATCACTTTCGCCGTCGGGAAACGCTCGCGCAGGGTGATTTCCTGCACCGTGCCCTTGTCCGCGCCGATGCGCAGTTTCTTGATGTCTTCCGGCGTTTTCAGCACGCCTTTACGGGCGATGAATTTCTGCCCAGTGGCGAAGTACGGCACGCTGAAGTTCACTTCCTTGGCGCGCTCGTCGGTAATGGTGAAGTTGGCGGCAATCAGGTCAACCTTCTTCGACACCAGCAGCGGAATGCGGTTGGCCGGGTTGGTGGCGCGCAGCTCCACTTTCACCCCCAGCGCTTTGCCGATCGCGTCGGCGACGTCCACATCGTAGCCCACCAGCTTCTTGCTCTGCGGATCGATGTAGCCGAACGGCGGGTTACTGTCGAACACCGCGATGCGCACCACGCCGGCTTGCTTGATATCGTCAAGTTTGTCCGCGTGCGCGGCGCCGGCGGCGAAACCGGTCAGACTGGCTAACAACGTTAAGGCCAAAGCGCGATGTTTCATAGAAAGCTCCTAAGTGGTTGATGTCCTGCTGGCGGATAAGCTAGCAAGCGCCACATAGGTCAGGAAATAATATAAAAAGCTATATTTATAACCTTTTTATCTTTACGCGTTTAAGATGGAATAAAGGCGCGGGAAACCGCGCCTTGGGAGGATATTACCCGGAAAGGGTTAGTCATCTTTTTCGTCTTTACCGTCCGGAGAGAGCAGCTTTTCCAGGGCGTCGCCGCCCAAATGACGGAAATCCTGTCCTTTGACGAAATAGAAGATAAATTCGCAGATGTTCTGGCAGCGATCGCCGATACGCTCGATAGAACGGGCGCAGAACAGCGCGGTCAGCACGCTCGGAATGGTGCGCGAGTCTTCCATCATGTAGGTCATCAGCTGACGCACGATGCCTTCGTATTCCTGGTCGACCTTTTTATCTTCCCGGTAAATACGGATCGCTTCGTCCAGATCCATGCGCGCGAAGGCGTCCAGCACGTCGTGCAGCATCTGCACCGTGTGGCGCCCCAGCGACTCCAGGCTGACCAGCAGCGGCTGGTGCTGGTGCGAGAACTTCTCCAGCGCGGTGCGGCAGATCTTGTCCGCCACGTCGCCGATGCGCTCCAGCTCGGAAATGGTTTTGATGATCGCCATCACCAGACGCAGATCGCTGGCGGTCGGCTGGCGCTTGGCGATAATGCGCACGCAGGCTTCGTCGATCGCCACTTCCATCATGTTGACCTTGGCGTCGCCTTCGATCACGCGCTTGGCCAGCTCGCCATCCTGATTGTGCATCGCGGTGATGGCGTCGGTCAGCTGCTGCTCCACCAGCCCGCCCATGGTCAGCACCTGAGTGCGGATATGCTCGAGCTCTGCGTTGAACTGGCCGGAAATGTGTTTGTTTAAATTCAGGTTATCCATGATGCTTCCTATCAACCATAACGGCCAGTGATGTAGTCTTCAGTCTGCTTTTTCTGCGGCGCAGTGAACAGGTTATCAGTATCACTGAACTCGATCAGCTCGCCCAGATACATAAATGCGGTAGAGTCGGAGCAGCGCGCCGCCTGCTGCATGTTGTGCGTCACGATCACCACGGTGTAATCAGCCTTCAGCTCGCTGATCAGCTCTTCAATCTTGCCGGTGGAGATCGGATCCAGCGCCGAGCAAGGCTCATCCAGCAACAACACTTCCGGACGAATGGCGATGCCGCGGGCGATGCACAGACGCTGCTGCTGGCCGCCGGAGAGGCTGTAGCCGCTCTGGTGCAGCTTGTCCTTGGTTTCATTCCACAGCGCCGCTTTGGTCAGCGCCCACTGTACGCGCTCGTCCATATCGGCACGCGACAGCTTTTCAAACAGGCGAACGCCGAAGGCGATGTTGTCATAAATCGACATCGGGAACGGCGTCGGCTTCTGGAACACCATGCCGACCTTGGCGCGCAGCAGTGCGATATCCGAGTTGTCGGTCAGGATGTTCTGGCCGTCCAGCAGGATGCCGCCTTCCGCTCGCTGTTCCGGGTACAGCTGGTACATCTTGTTGAAGGTGCGCAGCAGGGTGGATTTGCCGCAGCCGGACGGGCCGATAAACGCGGTGACCTTGTTCTTGGCGATATCCAGCGTGATGTTCTTCAGCGCATGGAATTTGCCATAGTAAAAGTTCAGATCGCGTACCTGAATTTTGCTGCTGGAAGCGTCAGTAACCATACTCATCAAGACTTCTCTCTTTTCATCAGCGCCGCCAAAGCGGCGCTCAAAATTTTATGAATGCTTTTTCTTGGCGAAAACCACGCGCGCCAGGATATTCAGTAACAGTACGCACAGGGTGATCAACAGCACCCCGGCCCAGGCCAGCTGTTGCCATTCGGCGAACGGGCTCATGGCGAATTTGAAGATGGTCACCGGCAGGTTGGCGATCGGCTGCATCAGGTCGGTGCTCCAGAACTGGTTCGACAGCGAAGTGAACAGCAGCGGTGCGGTTTCCCCCGCGATGCGCGCAATCGCCAGCAGCACGCCGGTGATGATGCCGGACACCGACGCCTTCAGCGTGATGGCGGAAATCATGCGCCATTTCGGCGTACCCAGGGCATAAGCGGCCTCGCGCAGCGTATCCGGTACCAGTTTCAGCATGTTCTCGGTGGTACGAATGACGATCGGCACCTGCAGCAGCGCCAGCGCCACAATGCCGGCCCAGCCGGAGAAGTGTTCCATCTTCGCCACCACGATGGTGTAAACGAACAGGCCCACCACGATCGACGGTGCGGACAAAAGAATGTCGTTGATAAAGCGGATCACTTCCGCCAGCCAGGATTTACGGCCGTATTCCGCCAGGTAGATGCCGGCCATGATGCCCAGCGGCGTACCGAAAAGGGTCGCCCACAGGATCAACAGGCCGCTGCCGGCGATGGCGTTGGCCAGGCCGCCGCCCGCGGTATTCGGCGGTGGGGTCATCTCGGTGAACAGCGCCAGCGACATGCCGTCGAAGCCTTTGGTGACGGTGGCGATCAGGATCCAGATCAGCCAGAACAACCCGAACGCCATGGTCGCCATCGACAGGAACAGCGCGAGGCGGTTTTTCTGCCGGCGCCAGGCCTGCATTTTGCGGCGGCTTTCCGCCAGAACGACTGCGTTTTGCATATCCATCGTCGCCATGTTAACGCCCCTCATTCTTGGCCAGACGCATGATCATCAGTTTCGACAGCGCCAGCACGATAAAGGTGATAACAAACAGAATCAGGCCCAGCTCCATCAACGCCGCGGTGTGCACGCCGGACTCAGCTTCGGCGAATTCGTTGGCCAGCGCCGAGGTGATGCTGTTGCCCGGCATATACAGCGAAGCGCTGTCGAGCTGGTAGGTGTTGCCGATGATAAAGGTCACCGCCATGGTTTCCCCCAACGCTCGGCCCAGGCCCAGCATCACGCCGCCGATAACGCCGTTTTTGGTGAACGGCAGCACGATGCGCCAGATGACTTCCCAGGTGGTGCAGCCAATGCCGTAGGCCGACTCTTTCATCATTACCGGGGTCTGTTCAAACACGTCGCGCATGACCGCAGCGATGTAAGGAATGATCATGATCGCCAGGATCACCCCGGCGGCCAGGATGCCGATGCCGAAAGCCGGGCCAGAGAACAGCTCGCCGACGATCGGAATGCCCGACAGCACGTCGCCCACCGGCGTCTGGAAGTATTCGGCGAACAGCGGAGCAAACACGAACAGGCCCCACATGCCGTAGACGATGCTCGGGATGGCCGCCAGCAGTTCAATGGCGATGCCCAGCGGCCGCTTCAACCAGTTCGGTGCCAGTTCGGTCAGGAACAGCGCGATGCCGAAGCTCACCGGCACGGCGATGATCAGCGCAATGAGCGAGGTGACCACGGTGCCGTAGATCGGCACCAGCGCGCCGAACTGCTCCGCCGGCGCGTCCCACTCTTTGGTCCACAGGAAGGCGAAGCCGAATTTCTGCATGCTTGGCCAGGAGGCGAAGATCAGCGAAACGATGATGCCGCCCAGCAACAATAGGGTAATCAGCGCAGCCAGTCTCACCAGCGCGCTGAAAATGATGTCACCGTTTTTGCCCGGTGCTTTGATGGTCGGCTTGTACTCAGCCATAGATTACTCTCTGTTTGAACCCTGGCAGCCCCAACCGGGATCGGAGCCTGAAGAACTTGTGGGGCGCGGCGAACCCGCGCCCCTGCGTTGTTAGTACAGCGCTTTACCTGAACTGTCTTTTACGTTGGTTTTCCAGGCCGCGCGCACCTGCTCAACCACTTCTGCCGGCAGGGTGGCGTAATCCAGCTCGTTCGCCTGCTTGGCGCCGGTTTTGTAAGCCCAGTCGAAGAACTTCAGCACTTCGGCGCCCTGAGCAGGGTTTTTCTGCTCTTTGTGCACCAGGATGAAGGTAGTGGAGGTGATTGGCCACACGTTGTCGCCTTTCTGGTCAGTCAGATCCTGAGCGAAGGTCTTGCTCCAATCCACGCCTTTGGCCGCGTTGCTGAAGCTCTCTTCGGTCGGGCTGACCGGTTTGCCGTCGGCGGATACCAGCTTGGTGTAAGCCAGGTTGTTCTGCTTGGCGTAAGCGTATTCTACGTAGCCGATAGAGCCAGGCAGACGCTGAACGAAGGCGGCGATGCCGTCGTTGCCTTTGCCGCCCAGACCGGTCGGCCAGTTAACGGTAGAACCGGCGCCAATCTTCTCTTTCCACTGCGCGTTGGCCTTGGACAGGTAGCTGGTGAACACGAACGAGGTGCCGGAACCGTCGGCGCGGCGCACCACGGCGATGTTCTGGTCAGGCAGTTTCACGCCTGGGTTCAGCTTGGTGATAGCCGGATCGTTCCACTTTTTGACATTGCCCAGGTAAATATCGCCCAGGGTTTTACCATCCAGCGTCAGTTCGCCGGATTTGATGCCCGGAATATTCACGGCCAGCACCACGCCGCCAATCACGGTCGGGAACTGGAACAGGCCGTCGGCCGCCAGCTTGTCGTCAGACAACGGGGCGTCGGAGGCGCCAAAGTCAACGGTGTTGGCCACGATTTGCTTCACGCCGCCAGAGGAGCCGATGCCCTGATAGTTAACTTTGTTGCCGGTTTCTTTCTGATAAGAATCTGCCCACTTGGCGTAAACCGGAGCGGGGAATGTCGCACCTGCACCGGTCAGGCTGGCAGCAGCGAACGCGGACACGGCGGTCAGGGAGAAGGTCGCTGCCACAATACTGGCGACGGTGGTACGCATCAGTTTCATAATCCCTCCTAATGGGATACTTAAAATCGACTTCGAGTCGTTTTAATCAGAGTAAGTATTGCTGCAGGAGGGAAAATAGGACAGTTTGGTGACAGAAAAATGTACGCAATATGACAGTTATATTACAGTGCGTTTGATGGGTATTGTTTTATCTATAAATCAAAAAGTTAGTTGTGAAACAGCACATTTGCCAAGCAATAAAAAAACCGTTTTGGCGCGGCCTATCCGCTTGAATATGACAACGTTTATCGCCGAATCGGTCGCGCTGTCATCTTTAAGGCCGCTCATGAAAAAAGCCGGCGCGAAGGCCGGCTTTTGCAGTTTACCTGCGGCAAATTACTCTACGGTGACAGACTTCGCCAGGTTGCGTGGCTGATCAACGTCGGTGCCTTTGATCAGCGCCACGTGGTAAGACAGCAGCTGCAACGGCACGGTGTAGAAGATCGGCGCGACGATTTCCTCGACGTGCGGCAGAGGAATGATGGTCATGCCTTCGCTGCTGACAAAGCCGGCGTCCTGATCGGCGAACACGTACAGCTGGCCGCCGCGCGCGCGCACTTCTTCAATGTTGGACTTCAGCTTTTCCAGCAGTTCGTTGTTTGGCGCCACCACGATCACCGGCATATCGGCGTCGATCAGCGCCAGCGGGCCGTGTTTCAACTCGCCCGCCGCATAAGCTTCGGCGTGAATATAGGAGATCTCTTTCAGCTTCAGCGCCCCTTCCATGGCGATCGGATACTGATCGCCGCGGCCGAGGAACAGCGCATGGTGCTTGTCGGAGAAGCCTTCCGCCAGCGCTTCGATCTCTTTATCCATCGACAGCATCTGCTCGATACGCGCCGGCAGCGCCTGCAGGCCGTGCACGATCTCCTGCTCTACGCTTTCCGCCATGCCTTTCAGGCGGCCCAGGCGCGCCACCAGCATCAACAGCACGGTGAGCTGCGTGGTGAAGGCCTTGGTCGAGGCTACGCCGATTTCCGTGCCCGCTTTGGTCATCAACGCCAGATCGGATTCACGCACCAGCGAAGAGCCCGCAACGTTACAAACGGCCAGCGAACCAAGATAACCCAGCTCTTTGGACAGGCGCAGCGCCGCTAACGTGTCGGCGGTTTCGCCGGACTGCGACAGGGTGATGATCAGGCTGCCCGGACGCACCGCCGATTTGCGGTAACGGAATTCGGACGCGATCTCGACGTCGCACGGCACGCCGGCCAACGCTTCAAACCAGTAGCGCGCCACCATCCCGGAGTGGTAAGAAGTCCCACAGGCGATGATCTGCACGTGTTGCACCTTGGCCAGCAGCTCGTCGGCGTGCGGGCCCAGCTCGCTCAGGTTGATTTGGCCATGGCTGAAACGCCCTTCCAGGGTGTTTTTCAGCGCCAGCGGCTGTTCGTAGATCTCTTTTTGCATGTAGTGACGGTAAGCGCCCTTGTCGCCGGCGTCATACTGCACCTGGGATTCGATCTCAGGACGCTCGATGGCGTTGCCCTGCTTGTCGAAGATGTTGACGGTGCGGCGAGTCACTTCCACCACGTCGCCTTCTTCCAGGAAGATGAAGCGGCGGGTGACCGGCAGCAGCGCCAGCTGATCGGAGGCGATGAAGTTTTCCCCAACGCCGCGGCCGATAACCAGCGGGCTGCCGGAGCGCGCCGCAACCAATACGCTCGGATCGCGGCTGTCCATCACCACGGTGCCGTAAGCGCCGCGCAGCTGTGGGATCACGCGCTGAACCACTTCCAGCAGCGTACCGCCCTGCAACTGTTCCCAGTGCACCAGGTGCGCGATCACTTCGGTGTCGGTTTCGGAGCTGAAACGGTAACCACGTTCGATCAGCAGCTCGCGCAGCGGTTCGTGGTTTTCGATGATGCCGTTATGCACCACGGTAATGTAGTCGGAAACATGCGGGTGCGCGTTCGCTTCGGTCGGTTCACCGTGCGTTGCCCAGCGGGTGTGAGCGATGCCGGTACCGCCGTGCAGATCGGTTTGCTCCGCCGCTTCGGCCAGTTTTTGTACCTTGCCTACGCGACGCAGGCGACTGACGTTGCCTTTTTCATCGACCACCGCCAGACCGGCGGAGTCATAACCGCGGTACTCAAGACGACGTAAACCTTCCAACAGGATTTCTGCGATATCACGTTGCGCTACTGCGCCTACAATTCCACACATCAGTTATATTCCTAATGAACGCCCTTCATGGGCGCTTTCGATGCCTTGACCTGATTTTTGCCGGTTTTTACCGTGCGTCCCCCGAGCCTGTAGATGGTGGGGGTTATTATGTTTTGTATTGGGCTCGTGAATAGAGCCCAACGCAAAACACACTATGACTTCTTCTTCACCGGACGTTGCCAGCCCTGAATGTGCACCTGCTTGACGCGGCTCAGCACCAATTCGTTCTCGGCAATATCGCGCGTCACCGTGGTGCCTGCGGCGATGGTGGAGCCTTTGCCGACCGATACCGGCGCCACCAGCTGAGTATCGGAACCGACGAACACCCCATCGCCGATCAGCGTCTTGTGCTTGTTGGCGCCATCGTAGTTACAGGTGATGGTGCCGGCGCCGATATTCACGTCATCGCCGATTTCGGCATCGCCCAGGTAGCTGAGGTGGCCGGCCTTGGAGCCTTTGCCCAGACGCGCCTTTTTCATTTCCACGAAGTTGCCGACGTGGGCCCCTGCCGCCAGCTCCGCGCCTGGGCGCAGGCGGGCAAATGGCCCCACGGTGCAGCCGACTTCCAGCACGCTGTCTTCCAGCACGCTGTAAGGACTGATCTCGCAATCATCACCGATCACGCAGTTTTTCAGCACGCAGCCGGCGCCGATTTTCACCCGATCGCCCAACTTGACGTGACCTTCGATAATCACATTCGCATCAATAGTGATGTCGCGGCCGTGAACAAGTTCCCCGCGCAAATCGAAACGCGCCGGATCCAGCAGCATCACGCCAGCCAACAGCAGCTTTTCAGACTGTTCCGACTGGAATACACGTTCCAGGGCCGCCAGTTGCAGGCGGTTGTTCACACCTTCCACTTCACTCAGGCGCGACGGGTGTACAGCCTCGATTTTCTTGCCGTCGGCATGGGCCAACGCAATGATATCGGTGATGTAAAACTCGCCCTGTGCGTTGTCGTTGTTCAGCATCCCCAGCCAGCGCTTCAGATCGCGCCCGTTCGCCACCAGGATGCCGGTATTGATCTCATTAATCTGACGCTGTGCCTCGCTGGCGTCCTTGTGTTCAACGATGCCCACCACGTTGCCCTGCTCGCGCACGATGCGGCCGTAACCGCTCGGATCGTCCAGTTTCACCGTCAGCAGACCGATGCCGCCCTGCGGCTTGGCCGCAATCAGGCGTTGCAGCGTATCCACGGAAATCAAAGGCACGTCACCGTACAGCATCAGCACGTCTTCATCGTCGGCAAAATGCGGCGCCGCCTGCTGCATTGCATGACCGGTGCCCAATTGCTCCGCCTGCAGCACCCAGTTCAGCGCGCCGTCCGTCAGCGTGCTTTTCAATAAATCGCCGCCGTGGCCGTATACCAGGTGAACATGTTGCGCGCCCAGTTTCATCGCGGCATCAATGACGTGCTGCACCATCGGCTTACCGGCCAACGGATGCAACACTTTGGGAAGATCGGAATACATGCGCGTACCCTTGCCCGCGGCGAGGATGACCACGCTCATTGCGCTGTTCGACATAAGCAACCTGATAACTCCATTTTGATAGACGAAAGTAAAACCGTTTAGCGACGATATTACTACATATTTCTCATCACGAACCCGGCGCAGGCCGCGCGCCTCTTGGCCTGCCGCCATCATGGCCGATTCGGCTTCAGGACGAAAAAACTGTCGGCGTTCGGCGACGTTTCTTTCCCGATATCAGGGGTTATACACCACACCGCCCGCCGGGCTGAAATGCTTATTTTAAAGTAAAAAAAAAGCGACCCTATAGGCCGCTTTCTTAAAGTTGGGTGCAGGGCACCCAAACATTACATCGCTTTTCTGGTGAGCTCGATAACGCGCAGTTTTGCGATCGCTTTCGCCAGTTCAGCGGATGCCTGAGCATAGTCGACATCGCCATGAGAGCTGCGAATGTGTTCTTCAGCTTTACGCTTAGCTTCCAACGCTCTCGCTTCGTCGAGGTCAGTACCACGGATAGCAGTGTCCGCCAGCACGGTAACCACGCTCGGCTGCACCTCGAGGATGCCGCCGGACAGGTAGATGAACTCTTCTTCACCGTGCTGCTTAACAATACGCACCATGCCAGGCTTGATGGCAGTCAGCAGCGGCGCATGGCCAGGGAAGATCCCCAGTTCACCTTCGCTGCCTGTCACCTGGATCTTCTGCACCAGGCCGGAAAACATCTGTTTTTCCGCGCTGACTACATCCAGATGGTAAGTCATAGCCATATCACCCTCCTCTCAAGGCGTTACAGTTTCTTGGCTTTTTCCACTGCTTCTTCAATGGTGCCAACCATGTAGAACGCCTGCTCCGGCAGGTGGTCATAGTCGCCGTCCATAATGCCTTTGAAACCACGGATGGTGTCTTTCAGCGATACGAACTTGCCCGGAGAACCGGTGAAGACTTCTGCCACGAAGAACGGCTGAGACAGGAAGCGTTGGATCTTACGCGCACGGGATACGACCAGTTTGTCTTCTTCAGACAGCTCGTCCATACCCAGGATCGCGATGATATCTTTCAGTTCCTGGTAGCGTTGCAGAATGGACTGCACGCCACGCGCTACGTCGTAGTGCTCCTGGCCAACAACCAGCGGATCCAGCTGACGGCTGGTAGAATCCAGCGGGTCAACGGCCGGGTAGATACCCAGAGAAGCGATGTTACGGCTCAGTACCACGGTTGCGTCCAAGTGCGCAAAGGTGGTGGCTGGTGACGGGTCAGTCAAGTCATCCGCAGGAACGTAAACGGCCTGTACGGAAGTGATGGAACCGGTCTTGGTCGAGGTGATACGTTCTTGCAGAACGCCCATCTCTTCCGCCAGCGTTGGCTGATAACCTACCGCGGATGGCATACGGCCCAGAAGTGCGGACACTTCGGTACCGGCCAGGGTGTAACGGTAGATGTTGTCAACGAACAGCAGAACGTCACGGCCTTCGTCACGGAATTTCTCCGCCATGGTCAGACCGGTCAGCGCAACGCGCAGACGGTTACCTGGTGGCTCGTTCATCTGGCCGTAAACCAGGGATACTTTGTCCAGCACGTTGGAGTCGGTCATTTCGTGGTAGAAGTCGTTACCCTCACGAGTACGCTCGCCCACGCCCGCAAACACGGAATAACCGGAGTGCTCGATCGCGATGTTACGGATCAGCTCCATCATGTTTACGGTTTTACCTACGCCCGCACCGCCGAACAGACCAACTTTACCGCCCTTGGCGAACGGACAAATCAGGTCCATTACCTTGATACCGGTTTCCAGCAGTTCCTGGGAGCTGGACAGCTCTTCGTAGCTTGGCGCCGCGCGGTGAATCGCCCAACGCTCTTCTTCGCCGATGTCGCCTTTCATGTCGATCGGTTGGCCCAATACGTTCATGATACGGCCCAGGGTAGCTTTACCCACCGGCACTTCAATCGGGTGGTCCAGGTTGTTCACTTTCAGACCGCGACGCAGACCGTCGGAGGTCCCCATTGCGATACAGCGAACCACGCCACCGCCCAGCTGTTGCTGAACTTCCAACACCAGTTTTTCGGTGCCGTTTTCTACCTCAAGGGCATCGTACACTTTTGGTACGGCATCCTGAGGGAACTCGACGTCCACCACGGCGCCGATTACCTGGATAATCTTTCCAGTAGCCATCTTGAATCCTCTACGTAATTCGTAAACCTAGCTTAAACCGCGGAGGCTCCCGAAACGATCTCGGTGAGTTCCTGAGTGATGCTGGCCTGACGCGCCTTGTTGTATACCAACTGCAGCTCTTTGATCAGGCTACCGCCGTTATCGGTTGCGGCTTTCATCGCGACCATTCGTGCGGCCTGCTCGCTGGCCAGGTTTTCCACGACGCCCTGATAAACCTGCGACTCCACATAGCGGCGCAGCAAGGTATCAAGCAGCACTTTTGGATCGGGTTCATACAGGTAATCCCAAGGCGTTTTCTTCAGCTCTTCGTCATCGGCTGGCGGTAACGGCAGCAGCTGAAGCACCTGTGGCTCTTGGGACATCGTATTAACAAATTTGTTGCTGACAATGTACAGCTTGTCCAAACGACCTTCGTCGTAGGCCTGCAGCATCACTTTCACCGGCCCGATCAGATCCGACAGGGAAGGTTTGTCCCCCATGCCGGTCACCTGGGCAACCACGTTGCCGCCCACGGAACCAAAGAAAGAGGCCGCTTTAGAGCCAATCAGCGCCAAATCGGTTTCGACGCCTTTTTCGGACCAGGCTTTCATCTCCGCCAGCAGCTTTTTGAACAGGTTGATGTTCAAGCCGCCGCAGAGACCACGGTCAGTAGACACCACCAGATACCCGACGCGCTTAACGTCACGCTCATCCAGGTACGGGTGCTTGTACTCCAGATTCCCTAACGCAAGGTGACCAATCACTTTGCGCATGGTCTCTGCATAAGGACGGCTGGCCGCCATGCGATCCTGCGATTTACGCATTTTGGAGGCGGCGACCATTTCCATCGCTTTAGTGATCTTTTGCGTGTTTTGCACGCTAGCGATCTTACTACGTATCTCTTTTGCGCCGGCCATCTCTGCTTCTCCTCAGTGCCAGACGGCCTGCTGTCTTTCAACAGCAGGACCGTTCGGCGTTACCAGGACTGGGTTTTCTTGAAGGTCTCGAGGACGTCTTTCAACTTGCCCTCGATCTCATCATTGAAGTTGCCAGTTTGGTTGATGTGGTTCAGCAGTTCGGCGTGCTCGCGGTCCGCATAGGCGACCAGCGCGGCTTCGAAGCTCACCACTTTGGCGACTTCGACGTCGTTCAGGTAACCGCGTTCTGCGGCAAACAGCACCAGAGACTGTTGTGCAACCGACATCGGCGCATACTGTTTCTGTTTCAGCAGCTCGGTCACTTTCTGACCGTGGCTCAGCTGTTTGCGGGTCGCGTCGTCCAGATCGGAGGCGAACTGGGAGAACGCAGCCAGCTCACGATACTGTGCCAGCGCGGTACGGATACCACCGGACAGTTTCTTCATGATCTTGGTCTGCGCGGCGCCACCAACACGGGATACGGAGATACCCGGGTTAACTGCCGGGCGAATACCGGAGTTGAACAGGTTGGATTCCAGGAAGATCTGACCATCGGTAATCGAGATTACGTTGGTCGGAACGAACGCGGAAACGTCACCCGCCTGGGTTTCAATGATCGGCAGAGCGGTCAGTGAACCGGTTTGGCCTTTAACTTCACCTTTGGTGAAGGCTTCAACGTATTCGGCGTTAACGCGCGCTGCACGCTCCAGCAAGCGGGAGTGCAGGTAGAATACGTCGCCTGGGTAAGCTTCACGACCTGGCGGACGACGAAGCAGCAGGGAAATCTGGCGGTAAGCAACGGCCTGTTTGGACAGGTCATCGTACACGATCAGCGCATCTTCACCGCGGTCACGGAAGTATTCGCCCATTGCGCAACCGGCATATGGCGCCAGGTATTGCAGTGCAGCGGATTCGGAAGCGGTCGCCACAACCACAATGGTGTTGGCCAGTGCGCCGTGCTCTTCCAGTTTGCGCACCACGTTAGCGATGGTGGACGCTTTCTGGCCGATAGCCACGTAAACGCATTTGATGCCGGAGTCGCGTTGGTTGATGATCGCATCGATCGCCAGCGCGGTTTTACCGGTCTGACGGTCACCGATCACCAGCTCACGCTGGCCACGGCCGATTGGAATCATGGCGTCAACGGATTTGTAGCCAGTTTGAACCGGCTGATCAACGGACTGACGCTCGATAACGCCTGGCGCGATAGCTTCTACCGGAGAGAAGCCGTCGTTTTCAATCGGGCCTTTGCCGTCGATAGGTGCGCCCAGGGTGTTAACTACGCGGCCCAGCAGACCACGACCGACTGGAACTTCCAGGATACGGCCAGTACATTTAACCTTCATGCCTTCGGCCAGATCCGAGTACGGACCCATGACCACGGCACCGACGGAGTCGCGCTCCAGGTTCAATGCGATTGCGTAACGGTTGCCAGGCAGCGCGATCATTTCGCCCTGCATAACTTCGGCCAGGCCGTGTACGCGGATGATCCCGTCGCTGACGGAAACGATAGTACCTTCATTGTGAGCTTCGCTCACTACATTGAACTGAGCAATGCGCTGCTTGATCAGTTCGCTGATTTCGGTGGAATTCAGTTGCATGCTCCAGTCCCCTTAAGACTGCAAGACGTCTGTCAGGCGTTCAAGACGACCGCGAACGCTGCCATCAATCACCATATCGCCGGCGCGAACAACGATGCCGGCCAGTACAGACTTGTCAATTTTGCAATTCAGCTTAACTTTGCGTGACAGACGTTTTTCCATCGCAGCGGCGATTTTCGCCTGCTGTTCGTCGCTCAGCGCGCTCGCAGAGAGCACTTCGACTTCGACGGTGGATTCCAGCGAGGCGCGCAGTTCGATGAACTGCTGCAGCACGGCAGGAAGAACCAGTAAACGTCCATTTTCGGCCATTACACGGATAAAGTTCTGGCCATGTTCGTCGAGCCGATCGCCACAAACCGCGATGAACGTCTTGGACAGCGTTTCTGGCGCAACCGCGCCAGACAGCAGTTCAGAAATCTGTTCATTGCGAGTGACTTCAGCCGTAAACGCCAGCATCTCCTGCCAGCGCTCTACGCTTTGGTGCTCAACGGCAAAGTCAAAAGCTGCTTTGGCGTAGGGGCGAGCTACAGTTACAAATTCAGACATCAGCCCCTCCCTCCTTACAGTTCAGCGACCAGTTTATCAACGATGTCGCTGTTAGCAGCTTCATCCACGGAACGTTCGATGATCTTCTCGGCGCCGGCAATTGCCAGCATCGCGACTTGCTTACGCAACTCTTCACGAGCGCGCTTACGTTCGGCTTCGATCTCAGCCTGAGCCTGCGCCACGATTTTGTTACGTTCCTGCTCGGCTTCGGCTTTCGCTTCATCCATGATCTGAGCTTTGCGTTTGTTCGCTTGCTCGATGATCACCTGAGCTTCTGCTTTAGCAGTTTTCAGCTGGTCGGTCGCATTGGCTTGCGCTAAGTCCAGATCTTTTTTGGCACGCTCTGCAGAAGCGAGGCCGTCAGCGATTTCTTTCTGACGTTTCTCGATGGCAGCCATGATCGGCGGCCATACGTACTTCATGCAGAACCAGACAAACAGAACGAACGCGATGGCCTGGCCGAGGATTGTTGCGTTAAGATTCACAGCACAATGCCTCTTTAAAAGTTAATAGTTTGGTTACGTCGTAGAGGGTTACTCTACTTACGCGACGGCGAACATCACGTACAGACCCAGACCTACAGCGATCATCGGGATGGCGTCGACCAGACCCATAACGATAAAGAACTGTGTACGCAGCAGAGGAATCAGGTCAGGCTGACGAGCAGCGCCTTCCAAGAATTTACCACCCAGGATGCCGATACCGATCGCAGCACCGATTGCCGCTAAACCCATCATCACAGCGGCAGCCATGTACAGCAGATCCATACTCAGGTTTTCCATGACAGTCTCCAGTTTGTTTCAGTTTAAAAGTGCAAGTGTTTTAAGAAAATCAGTGCTCTTCAGACGCCATCGACAGATAGACGATCGTCAGAACCATGAAAATAAAGGCTTGAAGCGTAATGATCAGGATGTGGAAGATAGCCCAAGGCAAGCTCAGGACCCACTGTGACCACCACGGCAACAGGCCGGCAATCAGGATGAAGATCAACTCACCCGCATACATGTTGCCGAACAGTCGCAGACCCAGTGAAACAGGTTTGGACAGCAGGCTGACACCTTCAAGAATCAGGTTGATAGGAATGAATACAGGGTGGTTGAACGGCTGCATGGTCAACTCTTTAACGAACCCGCCAACGCCTTTCATTTTGATGCTATAGAACAGAATCAGGATAAACACGCCCAGCGCCATAGACAGCGTGACGTTCACGTCAGCGGTAGGCACCACGCGCAGCGCAGGCAGACCGAGATGCGCCCCGATGAACGGCAGGAAGTCTACCGGAATCAGGTCCATCAGGTTCATCAGGAACACCCAGACGAACACGGTCAGCGCCAACGGCGCAATCACCTTGCTCTTGCCGTGGTACATGTCGCGCACGCTGCTGTCGACGAAACCAACCACCAGCTCCACGGCGGTTTGCAGTTTACCCGGCACGCCGCTGGTGGCGTTTTTAGCCACTTTGCGGAAAATCACCAGGAACAAAACCCCGAGGACGACGGAGAAAAACATCGAGTCGAGGTTAATCGACCAAAACCCAGTCCCGACCTGAAGCTGCGTCAGGTGGTGACCGATATACTCCTGTGGACTGTTGTATCCCTCTGCAGACATGATGCCTCTACCCTTTATTTAGTTAATTTCGGTAACTGTTAATCACGGCCGGTGCCACTATCTGCACCACTAACACCGCTAAATAGGTCAGGCCAAGCGGTATAAACTCCGCCTTGAACACCCCCAGCGCCACGATCAGCAAAACGATGGTGATCACGACCTTTAGCCCCTCGCCGATGGCGAACGACCAGGCAACCCTACCGGGCGCCGGCGTTTGCGCCTGATGGCGCAAGGCAAACAGCATAAACATTGCACTCGGCAACCAGGCGGCGAGACCGCCTGCCAGCGCCGAAGCGCTCCATTCCGGGCTTTTCAGCCAGAAAGCAACGCTGATCAGAACAAAAGTCATTAACTGCAAAAACAGCAGTTTGCGTGCGACTTTCCCGCTGTAAAGGGACACAGACATGACGTTTGTTCTCTCCGTACCCCTGAGGGGGTATGCTGAGTGACGTATACAACTGTTTTTGCTGTCCTGAGTCAAGCAGCAAAAAACGAGCAAATTATACGGGGCATACCAACGAATTCAATCGATAAGTAGCGAAAAGGTGAACAATTATTTAAATTTCCCTATTCCAGCCTATTTTCACAAGAAAACGGTCGGAATAATAGGGCGCATTTAATTGTCTGATTATTCCAGCGTTGCGTTTAGAAACGCGAGGCCGATCACAGTAATGTCCCTTCCTGATTTATAGCCGATGGTCAACCAAACCGTCTTTAGCAATTTGAGCGATCAAAAGATTATATAAATCAAAACATTATCAGTTAACTGTTCAAAAACAATCCGTATACCCGATGAAAACCTTTTATTGACAAGCAGCGGGGCAATATTCCAACAGCCAATTAACATTAGCAGCAAACGCCAATCTTTCGCACATGATTGCTAACGTGACTATTTCTAAATGCAATTACTCTATTGTCGCTAATTAGCCGCGTTTTTTGTGTTAATAGAAAGTAAATTAACTAAAAAAAGCGACCAACTAATTAGCCTGCTTACCTTTCTGCTGAGTACTGCCTTTTAATTCACGCTTGTTTGATCAAAAGCAAACTCAGTTTGCCTTAAGAATCACCAGATGGCGTTCGCCTTCCAGTTCAGGCACCTGCAACCGCACGATGGACTCCAGGCTTACGCCAGCCGGCAGCTGCGTCAGCTCTTCATCCGGGCGCACGCCTTTCAACGCGTAAAAACGCCCCTGCCCTTTCGCCGGCAGATGATGACACCAGGACAGCATATCCTGCAGCGAAGCGAACGCGCGGCTGATCACGCCATCAAACGGTGGCTCAGCCGGAAACGCTTCGACGCGGCTCTGCACCGGCTCGATATTGTTCAGGCCCAGCTCATGCTGCACCTGGCGCAGGAAGCGCACGCGCTTGCCCAGGCTGTCGAGCAGCGTGAAATGCGCGTCCGGGCGCACGATCGCCAGCGGAATGCCCGGCAAGCCGGGGCCGGTGCCGACATCGATGAAACGCGAGCCCTGCAGATGCGGATTGACCACGATGCTGTCGAGGATGTGGCGCACCAGCATTTGCTGCGGGTCGCGCACCGACGTGAGGTTATAAGCCTTGTTCCACTTATCCAGCATGCCAACATAACCCAGCAGCTGCTGTTTTTGCTGATCGGGCAGCTCAATGCCTGCCGCCGCAAGCAGCGAGTCTAATTTTTTTTGCACAACGGATCCTCTGGCAGGCTCTGAACGACCAGCGGATGGTTAGCTGGCGCAATGAGGCGACTATGATAATTCAGGGCGCAAGTGATGTCAGCGGCCGTTTGGCTACGGGATGAACAAACGGCCGCCTGGATGCAAGATTTATGCGCTGCGGCGCAGCAGTCCCTGCTTTTTCAGCCAGATCAGCAAAATCGAGATCGCCGCCGGCGTAATGCCGGAGATGCGCGAAGCCTGGCCGATGGAGTTCGGTTTGTGATCGTTCAACTTGGCGATCACCTCGTTCGACAGTCCCGAAACCTGACGGTAGTCGAGATCCAACGGCAGCAAGGTATTCTCGTTGCGCTGCTGTTTTTCGATCTCTTCCTGCTGACGAGCGATGTAGCCCTCGTATTTGACCTGGATCTCAACCTGTTCAGCCGCTTGTACGTCGCCCAGCGGCGGCGCGAAGGCGTCGGTGCCGGTCAACTGCGCGTAATCCATCTCCGGACGGCGCAGCAGCTCTTCGCCGTTCGCTTCACGCGACAGCGGCGCTTTCAGCAGCGCATTGACCTGTTCGACGTTCTCGGCGTGCGGGTGCATCCAGATGTCGCGCAGGCGCTGGCGTTCGCGTTCGATTCGCTCCAACTTCTCGCTGTAACGTGCCCAACGCACGTCGTCCACCAGGCCGAGTTCACGGCCTTTTTCCGTCAGGCGGAGATCGGCGTTGTCTTCGCGCAGCATCAGACGATACTCGGCGCGTGAGGTAAACATGCGGTACGGCTCTTTGGTGCCGAGGGTGCTGAGATCGTCCACCAGCACGCCCAGGTAGGCCTGATCGCGGCGTGGCGCCCAGCCTTCTTGTTCGTCGGCGAAACGCCCAGCGTTCAGACCGGCCAGCAGGCCCTGCGCAGCCGCTTCTTCATACCCAGTGGTGCCGTTGATCTGACCGGCGAAGAACAGCCCCTGGATGAATTTGCTTTCCAGCGTCGGCTTCAGGTCGCGCGGATCGAAGAAATCGTACTCGATAGCATAACCAGGGCGAATAATACGCGCGTTTTGCATTCCTTCCATCGAACGGACGATCTGCATCTGCACGTCGAACGGCAGGCTGGTGGAAATCCCGTTAGGGTAAATCTCGTTGCTGGTTAGGCCTTCCGGCTCGAGGAAGATCTGGTGCGCGTTGCGATCGGCAAAGCGCATGACCTTGTCTTCGATCGACGGGCAATAACGTGGGCCGATCCCTTCGATGATCCCGGCATACATCGGGCTGCGATCGAGGTTATTGCGGATCACGTCATGGGTTTTTTCATTGGTGTGGGTGATGTAGCACGCCATTTGTTCCGGGTGTTGGCTGGCATCGCCCAGGAACGAGAATACCGGCACCGGCGTATCGCCGTGTTGTGGCGCCAGTACGCTGAAATCGATAGTGCGGGCGTCGATGCGCGGTGGCGTACCGGTTTTCAAGCGGTTAACGCGCAGCGGCAGTTCTCGCAAACGCTGTGACAGCGAGATCGAAGGTGGATCCCCGGCGCGACCACCGCTGTAGTTTTCCAGACCGATATGGATCTTGCCGTCCAGGAAGGTGCCTACGGTCAATACCACCGCCTTGGCGCGGAATTTCAGGCCCATTTGGGTGACGGCGCCGACTACGCGATCGTTTTCGACGATCAGATCCTCAACAGGTTGTTGGAAGATCATCAGGTTGGGCTGGTTCTCCAACGCGGTACGGATCGCCTGGCGATACAGTACGCGATCCGCCTGAGCGCGTGTGGCACGAACGGCTGGGCCTTTGCTGGCGTTTAGTATCCTAAACTGGATGCCGGCGTGGTCGATCGCCGTTGCCATCAGGCCACCGAGTGCATCAATTTCCTTAACCAGATGTCCTTTACCAATACCGCCAATCGCCGGGTTACAGGACATCTGTCCCAGCGTATCGATATTGTGTGTCAATAATAAAGTCTGACGTCCCATGCGTGCCGCGGCCATGGCGGCCTCGGTACCTGCATGGCCACCACCGATGATGATGACGTCAAATTGATCTGGATAAAACATGGAACTGCACCTCGCCGTATTGCGAACGATCGTATTTGCCCTGGGGTCGGGGATTCTACTCAAGTTTAGACGATCGACCAAGTGGTCAGGATCGTCGGTAATTAAAAGAAGATCTTTTTTATTTAAAGATCTCTTTATTAGATCTCTTATTAGGATCGCGATCCTCTGTGGATAAGTGACTATTCACGATGAAGATCAGCAGATTAAGGAGGATCGTTTGCTGTGAATGATCGGTGATCCCGACGCAGATAAGCTGGGATCTAAAAGGCTTGTTATGCACAGGACAAAAAGCGCACTACGGTTGTTATTGGGATAACTACGGCTTTTACCCTGCTTTTAAGCTTAGTTATCCACAATCGTTCGCGCGATCTTTAGACGAATTAGAGTAAATTAATCCAGGTTTTTACCCATTCCTCGGCCGGATCCTCGGGAATTTCATGCTCGGTCACGTCGATCTCGAGACGATCGCCGATCCTTTTAGCGCCTCTGGCGATCAACAGATCGTCGATCTGTTTGATCGCGCCGCAGAAGGTGTCGTATTCCGAACTGCCCAAACCGACGGCGCCGAACTGCACCTCGGAAAGATCCGGCTGCTGTTCAGCGAGCTGTTCCAACAGCGGCTGAAGGTTATCCGGCAGTTCGCCGGCGCCGTGCGTGGAAGAGACCACCAGCCAGCGGCCGGTCAACGGCAGTTCATCCAGTTCAGGGCCGTGCAGCATCTCGGTAGAGAAACCCGCGTCTTCCAGCTTTTCAGCCAAATGTTCAGCCACGTATTCGGCGCTGCCAAGCGTACTGCCACTGATCAGAGTAATGTCTGCCATGAACCAACGATCCCAACCTTCTCACTCAAAGTGGCTGCATTGTACGCTGTGAATCGGCTGGGATCTACCTGTGGATAATGTGGGTATGCAATTTGGCGGGTTACGGCACGATGGTGCGCATAATGGGGTTCTGCAGCGAGATCAGCGTTTCGGTAGACTGGATCTCGTCGATAGTCTGGATCTTGTTGATAAGTACCTGTTGCAACGCGTCGATCGATCGGCACATTACCTTAATAAAGACGCTGTAGTGGCCGGTGGTGTAATAGGCTTCTACCACTTCTTCCAGGCTTTCCAGCTTCTTCAGCGCCGAAGGGTAGTCCTTGGCGCTCTTTAATATGATGCCGATAAAGCAGCACACGTCGTAGCCCAGTTGTTTGGGGCTGACGTCGATGCGCGCGCCGGTGATGATCCCGGCCTGTTTCATCTTCTCCACCCGCACATGAATGGTGCCGGGGCTGACGGCGAAGTTTTTCGCCAGTTCGGCGTACGGTGTGCGCGCATTGTCCATCAGGGCGTTGAGGATGCCACGATCGAGATTATCGATCTGATAAATTTCCGCCATTTAATCCCCCATTAATTAACGATTGTTGAATTCTGTCCGGGTAAAAATGAACGATTAAAAGTGAAAAGGCAATATTGATTAATGGATATTGAATTGATGTGTCATTTTGTTGCTTAATCGATGGCAACAGAGACAGGTTTACAAGAGAAACGGCAATGAAAAAACAGTTTATCCAAAAACAACAACAAATCAGCCAGGTCAAATCCTTCTTCTCCCGCCAGCTGGAGCAACAGCTCGGCCTGATCGAAGTGCAAGCGCCGATCCTCAGCCGTTTGGGCGACGGCACGCAGGATAACCTCTCCGGCAGCGAGAAAGCGGTGCAGGTCAAAGTCAAAACCTTGCCGGACGCCACTTTCGAAGTGGTGCATTCGCTGGCGAAATGGAAACGCAAAACCCTGGGCAGCTACGATTTCGGCGCCGGCGAGGGCCTGTATACCCATATGAAGGCGCTGCGCCCGGATGAGGACCGCCTGACGCCAATCCACTCGGTGTACGTCGATCAGTGGGACTGGGAGCGGGTGATGGGCGACGGTGAGCGCAGCCTGGACTACCTGAAAAGCACCGTGCGCAGCATTTACGCCGCGATCAAGGCGACGGAAGCGGAAGTCAGCCGTGAGCATGGCCTGACCCCGTTCCTGCCGGAACAGATCCACTTCGTACACAGCGAAACCCTGCTGCAGCGCTATCCGGATCTGGACGCCAAAGGGCGTGAGCGGGCGATCGCCAAAGAATTGGGCGCGGTGTTCCTGATCGGCATCGGTGGCAAGCTGTCGCACGGCAAATCGCACGATGTGCGGGCGCCGGATTATGATGACTGGACCACGCCGACGGCGGATGGCCTGGCGGGCCTGAACGGCGATATCGTGGTGTGGAACCCGGTGCTGCAGGACGCTTTCGAGCTGTCTTCCATGGGCATCCGCGTCGACGCCACGGCGCTGAAACATCAGCTGGCGCTGACCGGCGATGAAGAACGCATGAAGCTGGAATGGCACCAGTCGCTGTTGCGCGGCGATATGCCGCAGACCATCGGCGGCGGCATCGGTCAGTCGCGTTTGGTGATGCTGCTGTTGCAGCTGTCGCATATCGGCCAGGTGCAGTGCGGCGTGTGGTCGCCGGAAGTGCGCGGGGCGGTCGAAGGCCTGCTCTAACCGCCTAGCGCCGCCATCGGCGCATTAAACGGCTTTTCAGCCCGGTATCAAAGCGCCAGATATGATCGAAGATGCGCATGATGCCGGGTTTGCCGTAGGCGGACATCGCCACCGCATGGAAACGCTGCTGGTGGCTTTGCTGCTGTTGTTTCACCTTCTTTATTACCTCCTCCGGCAACCGCTGGGCGATAAAATCGGAAATGATCACCGCATCGGCGTCGAACCAGCCGCTCTCCGCCATTTTGGTGACGGTGGCGTTCAAGCAGGCCGCCAGATCGGTGCCGCCGCGAAACTGCTGACCGAGAAAACGCACGGCCTGCTCGATGCCGCTGGCGGCGGTGAGTTCGTAATGCACGATCTGGTTGGCGAACAGCATGATGTAGCAGCGGCGGTTGTCCGCCAGCGCAATGCGCAGCAGCGCCAGACAGAACGCCTTGGCGCACTGTTCGTTGAAGCCGCCCATCGATCCTGAGGTGTCCACGCAGACGATAAACGGCCCGCGCGGCTGCTGATCCTGCTGCTGGTGGGTGACCTGACGGATCAGGATCTGTTCCTGCCAGACGTCGCCCTGCAGACGGTAGCTCAGCAGTCGCTTTTCCAACAGACGGCGATAAAACTCGAATTCCAGCTCTTCAATCCCCAGCGTCGCCAGCTCCGGCGGCAGCAGACGCAGGATGTCGTCGCTCTGATGAATGCCGCTCACTTCTTCCGGCAGCGTGGCCGGCACCTGCACCATGACCCTGAACGGTTCCGGCTGCGCGTCCTGTTGCTGCACCGCCTTGGCCTGATAGCTGCGGCCCAGCTGCTGCGCCAGCTTTTTCAGCTCCGGCTGCTGCTGCAAAAAGTTGCCGTACTCCACCAGCCGTTGGTAATCGCCGCGCTGCAGCTGGCCTTTGCTCATATCCCACAGCCTGCCGGCGGCGGTGTCGTTTTCCGACAGCAGCGGCTCCAGCGCGCCGCTCAGCGCCAGGCGCTCCTGCAGTTCCGCCATCAGCTGCTCGCGCTCTTGTTCTAGCAGCTGGTGGTGCAGCATGGTGGCCTGCAGCGTCAGGCTGATGCGCCAGCGCTGCAGGAACAGGGTTTGGAAGCTGTCGTCCAGCGGGTGGTTGGGCAGATCGGCGGCGTCCACCAGCGCGCGTGCCTGTTCATAAAACGGCGAGACCAGCTGACGCAGCAGCTCCATCGTGTCATTGAGGTTGTGATAGAACTGGGTGTTGTTCTCCAGCTGGCACTGCTGGTAGCGGTAAAACTCCTGCGCCAGCGCCGGCGGCACCATAGCCTCCTGCAGACGCTCCTTGAGCTGCAGTTTCCAGCGTGGCAGATCGCGATCCAGCGCCCGGCGAAGGGCCGGAAACTTTTTAAAGAACACCGACAGCTGCGGCGCCGCCAGCATGCCGACGATCATCTCCTCGATCATCTCGCCTTCGGTGATCGCCAGCAGCAGATCGAGCGTCTCCAGACTGAGCATGGTTACTGGCCGCGCATTTGCTGCTGTTGCTGTTTAACCTGTTCCGCCACTTGCAGCAGACTGGCTTCGATCTTGGCCAGGCCAGCGGCAGGCGTGAACAGACAGGGCTGATGTTGGCTGAAGGCGCGGCGCTGCTCCGCCAGGCGCTGGGCCAACGCGTCCATTTCATCCAGCAGCGCCTGCGGCGTGGCGGTGGCCTGTTTGCCCGGCAGCGCCAGCAGCGAAGGCTGGCGGCTGACGTCCAGCACCGTCAGGTGCAGTTGGTCATCGACGTCCAAATCGATCGGCTGCGCGAAGCCAATGCCGTTCAGCTTGGCGCGCACGTCGCCGCCTTTTTGCAGCCAGTTATCCAGCACGCTGCTCTCAATGCTCAGATGGTTGACCTGAATGTCATGCAGCTGCAGCGGTTTTTGCAGCAGCAGGGTGAGGGTGCCGCCGGCGAACGGCGTGGCCGGCGCATATTGCGGTTTGCGGCTGAACATGCCGCCCTTTTTCACCAGGCTGATGGCCTGCCGATCGCTTTGCTGCTGCTGGTCCTGCAGCCAGCGGGTATGGATCTGTTGCAACTGGATCAGCATCGACTGCTGCTGATAGGCCGACTCGGTCAGCAGCTGATCGATCTGCTGTTGCAGCAGCTTCAGCGAGGTGAGATCGTGCCACAGGCAGTCTTTCAATAGCATCAGGTCGAGCGGGGCGATGGCATCGCGCCCGCTGAAGAAGGCGCAGGCCTGCAGCAGGCGCAGGGCCTTTTTCCAGCGTCGGTCAGATACGTACGGCGCCTGTTCCAGCGCGTCCAGCCGCTGGCGCAGCTGGAAAATCAGCTCAAAGCAGGCTTCCGGCAGCGCCACCTTGTCGATCTGCGGCTGCCACTGCAGAAACTCTTCGTCGCTGACGCTCAGCGCCGCCGGCACCGGGTTTTGGCTCTCATTCTGGCGGTTGACCAGCAGCGAGCGGAAATTCTGCTTATCCTGCACCTTGTCCAGCCACAGGCGGATCAGCATGCGGTCATACAGGGCTTCGAGGCTGTTGTCCGCTTCGGGCAGTTCGTTGGAGGCGGTGACCAGCAGGCGCAGCGGGATCGGTTCTTCGCTGTTGCCGTTGCGAAAGCGCCGTTCGTTAATCGCCGTCAGCAGGGTGTTGAGGATCGCCGGGCCGGCCTTCCAGATCTCGTCCAGAAACACGATCTCCGCTTCCGGCAGGTAGCCGGCGGTCAGGCGCTGATAGCGCCCTTCGTCTTTCAGCGCCTGAATCGAGAGCGGGCCGAAGACCTCTTCCGGCGTAGAAAAGCGCGTCATCAGGTATTCAAAGGAGCGGGCGTTGCGGAAGGCAAACTTCAGCCGGCGCGCGATCAGGCTCTTGGCGATGCCGGGCGGGCCGAGCAAGAATACGCTTTCGCCGCTCAGTGCCGCCAGCAGGCACAGGCGGATTGCCTCTTGCCGCTCATAAAGGCCGCTCTCCAGCGCGCTGCTGAGGCGGGAAATTCGTTCTGCCAGAAGGGATGATGGCGTCATATAATCGTCGCATTGTCCGAGAGTTAGCCAATCTTGGTCGATAATCCGATGATAAACCACCATTATTTTTAATGGTATAGCTCATTGATTAGTAATATTTTTCTAAGTTGTGCCGGATATCCGGTTCACATTTTGTTTATTTTTCGGCTCTGATATAAGGGTAGGCAAGCCGTATAAATGGTGCATACTGTGCGGCTTTCTGGTGGGCGTGACGGATCTTTGAGCCCGTATTTTGCCTGATGCGGATGCATCGCTAACGGATGTTCTGATAAAGAAACGAATTATGAGCGCAGAGCATAAGCAGTCCTTATCGGCGGTAACCCTGGCGGCCATCGGCGTGGTCTACGGTGATATCGGCACCAGCCCTCTCTATACGCTGAGAGAGTGTTTCTCCGGCCATTACGGCTTCGATGTTCGTCCAGACGTGGTTTTCGGCTTCCTGTCGCTGATTTTCTGGATGCTGATCGTGATCGTTTCCCTCAAATATCTCACCTACGTGATGCGGGCGGACAACGCCGGCGAGGGCGGTATTCTGACGCTGATGTCGCTGGCCGGGCGCAACACCTCGGCGCGCACCACCGCGGTGCTGGTGATACTGGGCCTGATCGGCGGCAGCTTCTTCTATGGCGAGGTGGTGATCACCCCGGCGATCTCGGTGATGTCGGCGATAGAAGGATTGGAAATCGCCGCGCCTGCGCTCGACGCCTATATCGTCCCGCTCTCCATTCTGGTGCTGACGCTGCTGTTCGTTATCCAAAAACACGGCACCGGCAGCGTCGGCAAGCTGTTCGCCCCGGTAATGCTGCTGTGGTTCATCGTGTTGGCGGTGCTGGGCGCGCGCAGCATCATTTCGAACCCGGAAGTGCTGCAGGCGCTGAACCCCAAATGGGCGCTCAACTTCTTTATGGAATATAAGAAGGTGTCGTTCTTCGCGCTGGGGGCGGTGGTGCTGTCGATCACTGGCGTCGAGGCTCTGTATGCCGATATGGGGCACTTCGGCAAGTTCCCGATCCGCCTGGCCTGGTTCACCGTGGTGCTGCCTTCGCTGGTGCTCAATTACTTCGGGCAGGGGGCGCTGCTGCTGAAAAACCCTGAGGCGATCAAAAACCCGTTCTTCCTGCTGGCGCCCGACTGGGCGCTGATCCCGCTGCTGATTTTGGCGACCCTGGCGACGGTTATCGCTTCGCAGGCGGTGATTTCCGGCGTCTTCTCGCTGACCCGCCAGGCGGTGCGCCTGGGCTATCTTTCGCCGATGCGCATCATTCACACCTCGGAAATGGAATCTGGCCAGATCTACATTCCGGTGATCAACTGGACGCTGTACATCTCGGTGGTGCTGGTGATCATCGGGTTCGAGCACTCCAGCAACCTGGCGGCGGCGTACGGCATCGCCGTCACCGGTACCATGGTGCTGACCAGCATTCTGGTCACCTCGGTGGCGATCAACAACTGGCACTGGAATCGCTTCCTGGCGATCGGCATTGTGACCATCTTGCTGATCATCGACGTGCCGATGTTCTCCGCCAACGCCCTGAAGCTGTTCTCCGGCGGCTGGTTGCCACTGACCTTGGCGCTGGTGATGTTCGTCATTATGACCACCTGGAAGAGCGAGCGCTTCCGCTTGCTGCGCCGCCTGCATGAACACGGCAACTCGCTGGAGGCGATGATCGCCTCGCTGGAGAAATCGCCGCCGGTGCGGGTGCCGGGGACCGCGGTGTTCCTGTCGCGCGCCACCAACGTCATTCCTTTTGCGCTGCTGCACAACCTGAAGCACAACAAGGTGCTGCATGAACGCGTGGTGCTGCTGACGCTGCGCACCGAGGATGCGCCTTACGTGCACAACGTGCGCCGGGTGACCATCGAACAGCTGTCGCCGACCTTCTGGCGGGTGGTGGCCAGCTACGGCTGGCGCGAAACGCCGAACGTCGAGGAAGTGTTCCACCGCTGCGGGCTGGAAGGGTTGCCGTGCCGCATGTCGGAGACGTCGTTCTTCATGTCCCATGAATCGCTGATCCTCACCAAGCGGCCATGGTACCTCTACCTGCGCGGCAAGCTGTTCGTCGCTCTGAGCCGCAACGCGCTGCGGGCGCCGGATCAGTTTGAGATCCCGCCGAACCGGGTCATCGAGCTCGGCACGCAGGTCGAGATCTAACCCGCCTGACAGGGGCTCAGCATGGCTGAGCCCCTTTTGTTTGCGCTTTTTCCACGCGCGAACGAAACGTTTCGATAGCGATCACACTTCTGCATTGTCCCGGTTGCCTTCCCCTGCCGTTTTTTTAAACTCCTCCAGAGAGCGAAACGTTTCGCTGGCGGAGTGAGAAGATGAAAAAAGGCGTATTACTGAATTCCGACGTGTCTGCCGTGGTTGCCCGGCTGGGGCATACCGACCAGCTCACCTTGTGTGACGCGGGCCTGCCGATACCGGCGGCGACGCAGCGCATCGATCTGGCGCTGACGCAGGGCGTGCCGACCTTCATGCAGGTGTTCGCGGCGGTCACGCAAGAGATGCAGGTAGAAAACGCCATCCTGGCGGAAGAGATCGTGAAACAAAATCCGTCGCTCCACGAGGCATTGTTGGCTGAACTGACCGCACTGGGCCAACGCCAGGGCAATACCATCAGCGTGCGCTATATCAGCCATCAGGCGTTTAAAGCGCAAACCGAGCACAGCCGGGCGGTGATCCGCAGCGGAGAGTGTTCGCCTTACGCGAACGTGATCCTGTGCGCCGGCGTAACTTTCTGAGGCGCGTATGCAACCTTTACTGCAACTGAAAGGGATTGATAAAGCCTTTCCCGGCGTGAAGGCGCTTTCCGGCGCCGCCCTCAGCGTCTATCCCGGCAAGGTGATGGCGCTGGTGGGGGAAAACGGCGCCGGGAAGTCCACCATGATGAAAGTGCTGACTGGCATCTACCAGAAAGACGCCGGCAGTCAGTATTTTCTCGGTAAAGAGGTGGTATTCAACGGGCCTAAGGATTCGCAGGAAGCGGGCATCGGCATTATCCATCAGGAGCTGAACCTGATCCCGCAGCTGACGATTGCGGAAAACATCTTCCTCGGCCGCGAGTTCGTCAACCGTTTCGGCCGCATTGACTGGAAGCGCATGTACGCCGAGGCCGATCGCTTGTTGGCGCGCCTCAACCTGCGCTACAGCAGCCACCGGCTGGTGGGGGAGCTGTCGATCGGCGATCAGCAGATGGTGGAGATCGCCAAGGTACTGAGCTTCGAATCGAAAGTGATCATCATGGACGAACCGACCGATGCGCTGACCGACACCGAAACCGCCTCGCTGTTCAAGGTGATCAACGAGCTGAAGGCCGAAGGGCGCGGCATCGTTTATATCTCGCACCGCCTGAAAGAGATTTTTGAAATCTGCGACGACGTGACCGTGTTCCGCGACGGGCAGTTCATCGCTGAGCGGCCGGTGAGCGAGCTGCAGGAAGATTCGCTGATAGAGATGATGGTCGGCCGCAAGCTGGAAGAACAATACCCGCGCCTTGATTTGCCGCGCGGGGAAAAGCGGCTGGACGTCAGCCACCTTTCCGGACCCGGCGTTGAAGACGTCAGCTTTACGCTGTACCGCGGCGAGATCCTCGGCGTGGCCGGGCTGATGGGCGCCGGGCGCACTGAATTGATGAAGATCCTGTACGGCGCCGCGCCGCGTAAGGCCGGCACCGTCAGCCTGGACGGCCGCGACGTGGTCACTCACTCGCCGCAGGACGGGTTGGCGAACGGCATCGTCTATATCTCGGAAGACCGTAAGCGCGACGGCCTGGTGCTGGGCATGTCGGTAAAGGAAAACATGTCTCTGACCGCGCTGCGCTACTTCAGCCGCGCCGACGGCAGCCTGAAACAGGCCGATGAGCGGCAGGCGGTGGGGGATTTCATCCGCCTGTTCAATATCAAAACGCCGTCGATGGAGCAGCCGATCGGCCTGCTTTCCGGCGGCAACCAGCAAAAAGTGGCGATCGCCCGCGGCCTGATGACCCGGCCGAAGGTGCTGATCCTCGATGAGCCGACGCGCGGCGTCGACGTCGGCGCCAAAAAAGAGATCTATCAGTTAATCAACCAGTTCAAGCAGGAAGGGCTGAGCATCATTCTGGTGTCTTCGGAAATGCCGGAGGTGATGGGCATGAGCGATCGCATTCTGGTGATGCACGAAGGGCATCTCAGCGGCGAGTTCCCGATTGAACAGGCCACCCAGGAAGCGTTGATGGCGGCAGCCGTCGGCAAGCAATACGGCGTAAAGCAGGAGTAATCAGATATGAGTTCCCAGACTATCGCAGCCAAGCGCTGGTTCAGTAAAGAGTGGCTGTTAGAGCAGAAGTCGTTGATTGCGCTGCTGGTGCTGATCGCCGTGGTCTCTTCCATGAGCCCGAACTTCTTCACCCTGAACAACCTGTTCAATATTCTGCAGCAGACTTCGGTGAACGCCATCATGGCGGTGGGGATGACGCTGGTGATCCTCACGTCCGGCATCGATCTGTCGGTAGGATCGCTGTTGGCCCTGACCGGCGCGGTGGCGGCGTCGATCGTCGGCTTTGAGGTCAACGCGCTGGTGGCGGTGGCGGCGGCACTGGCGCTCGGCGCCGCGATTGGCGCCTGTACCGGGGTGATCGTCGCCAAAGGCAAGGTGCAGGCCTTTATCGCCACGCTGGTGATGATGCTGCTGCTGCGCGGCGTCACCATGGTGTACACCAACGGCAGCCCGGTCAATACCGGTTTCACCGACGTGGCCGACACCTTCGGCTGGTTCGGCATCGGCCGCCCGCTGGGCGTGCCTACGCCGATCTGGATCATGGCGATCGTGTTCATCGCCGCCTGGTATATGCTGCACCATACGCGCCTGGGCCGCTATATTTATGCCCTGGGCGGCAACGAAGCGGCGACCCGCCTGTCCGGCATCAGCGTCGATAAAGTGAAGATTATCGTCTACTCGCTGTGCGGCCTGCTGGCGGCGCTGGCCGGGGTGATCGAAGTGGCGCGCCTGTCGTCGGCGCAGCCGACCGCCGGCACCGGCTATGAGCTGGACGCTATCGCCGCCGTGGTGCTGGGCGGCACCAGCCTGGCCGGCGGCAAGGGGCGTATCGTCGGCACGCTGATCGGGGCGCTGATCCTCGGCTTCCTGAACAACGGCCTGAATTTATTGGGTGTTTCTTCCTACTACCAAATGATCGTGAAGGCAGTGGTGATACTGCTGGCGGTTCTGGTAGATAACAAAAGCAACAAGTAACCTCCCCCTACAGGAATCACGATGATGAAAATGAAAAAACTGGCAACCTTAGCTTCCGCCATCGCGCTGAGCGCCACCCTGAGCGCCAATGCCATGGCCAAAGACACCATCGCGCTGGTGGTGTCCACCCTCAACAACCCGTTCTTCGTCTCGATGAAGGATGGGGCGCAGCAAGAGGCCAACAAGCTGGGCTACAACCTGGTGGTGCTGGATTCCCAGAACAACCCGGCGAAAGAGCTGGCCAACGTGCAGGATCTGATGGTGCGGGCGCCCAAGCTGCTGTTGATCAACCCGACCGACTCCGATGCGGTGGGTAACGCCATCAAGATGGCCAACCAGGCTAAGATCCCGGTCATCACGCTGGACCGCGTGGCGAGCAAGGGTGACGTGGTGAGCCACATCGCTTCGGATAACCGCGTGGGCGGCAAAATGGCCGGTGATTTCATCGCCAAGAAAGCGGGCGCCGATGCCAAGGTGATTCAGCTGGAAGGCATCGCTGGCACCTCTGCCGCGCGTGAACGCGGTGAAGGCTTCAAGCAGTCGCTGGATCAGAATAAATTCAAACTGTTGGCCAGTCAGCCGGCCGATTTCGATCGCACCAAGGGCCTGAACGTGATGCAGAACCTGCTGACCGCGCACCCGGATGTGCAGGCGGTGTTCGCCCAGAACGATGAAATGGCGCTGGGTGCGCTGCGCGCGCTGCAAACCGCCGGTAAAACCGACGTGATCGTGGTAGGCTTCGACGGCACCGCTGACGGCGTGAAAGCGGTCGAAGGCGGCAAGCTGGCGGCGACGGTGGCGCAGCGCCCCGATCAGATCGGCGTGATCGGCGTGGAAACCGCCGATAAAGTGCTGAAAGGCGAAAAAGTGCCGGCGACCATCCCGGTCGATTTGAAACTGGTCACTCAGTAAGTCATACCAGCGCCATCGGAACGGGGCGTTTACGATGGCGCGCAATTCAGGAATCAATGCGATGGAAACAGGTAAGCTGGTGGTTCTTGGCAGCATCAATGCCGACCATATCCTCAATATTGAACAGTTCCCCCACCCGGGCGAAACGGTGATCGGGAAACAGTATAAGGTGGCGTTTGGCGGCAAGGGCGCGAATCAGGCGGTGGCGGCCGGGCGCAGCGGGGCGAAGATCGCCTTTATCGCCTGCGTGGGCGCCGACGATATCGGCGAACGTGTCCGCCGGCAGCTGGCGAGCGATCGCATTGATACCCAGCCGATTGAAGCCATCGCCGACAGCACCACCGGCGTGGCGCTGATCTTCGTCAACGCCGAAGGCGAGAACGTGATCGGCATTGATGCCGGCGCCAACGCCGCGGTGACGCCGGATTACCTGGCGCGCTACCAACAAAAAGTGATCGACGCCGATGCCCTGCTGATGCAGCTGGAGTCGCCGCTGGAGACGGTGATTGCCGCCGCCCGCCTGGCGAAGCAACATCACACGCAGGTGATCCTCAACCCGGCTCCGGCGCGCGAGCTACCTGACGAGCTGCTGGGCATGATCGATATGATCACCCCGAATGAAACCGAAGCCCAGCGCCTGACCGGCATCGCCGTGGACAACGACGTCGATGCGGCGCGTGCGGCGCAGGCGCTGCACGACAAGGGCATCGCGACGGTGATCATCACCCTCGGTAGCCGCGGCGTGTGGCTGAGCGAAAACGGCAACGGCAAATTGGTGCCCGGTTTCAAGGTGCAAGCGGTGGATACCATCGCCGCCGGCGATACCTTTAACGGCGCGCTGGTGACCGCCCTGCTGGAAGGCAAGGTCATGGCCGACGCGGTGCGTTTCGCCCATGCGGCGGCGGCGATCGCCGTGACCCGCCCCGGCGCGCAGCCTTCGGTGCCGTGGCGTGAAGAGATCGACGCCTTCTTGCAGCAGCAGGGGTGATCCTTTGGCCACCATGAAAGATGTCGCCCGCCTGGCGGGCGTTTCAACCTCTACCGTTTCGCATGTGGTCAACAACAATCGCTTTGTCAGCGACAGCGTGCGCGACAAGGTCATGGCGGCCGTGGAACAGCTGAACTATGCGCCTTCTGCGCTGGCGCGCAGCCTGAAGCTCAATCAGACGCGCACTATCGGCATGCTGGTGACCGCCAGCAACAACCCGTTTTATGCCGAAGTAGTGCGCGGCGTAGAGCGCAGCTGCTATGAACGCGGCTACAGCCTGATCCTGTGCAACACCGAAGAAGACGCCGCGCGCATGAACCGCAGCATGGAGACGCTGCTGCAAAAGCGCGTCGACGGTTTGCTGTTGATGTGCACCGAAAACCACCGGCCATCGCAAGATGCCCTGAGCCGCTACCCGTCATTGCCGATCGTGATGATGGACTGGGCGCCGTTCGAGGGCGCCAACGACATTATTCAGGATAACTCGCTGCTGGGCGGCGAGATGGCGACCGATCATTTGATCGCCCGCGGCTACCGCAAGATTGCCTGCATTGCTGGCCCGGAGGATAAAACCACCGCTCGTCACCGACTGGAAGGCTATCGCAACGCAATGCGTCGCGCCGGATTGCCGGTTTCGCCAGGGTATGAAGTGCATTGCGATTTTGAGTTTGAGGGCGGGGTAAACGCCATGCGCCAACTGCTGGCGCTGGACGAGCCGCCGCATGCGGTGTTCGCTGGCAACGACGCGGTGGCGGTAGGCGTTTATCAGGCGCTGTATCAGGCCGGGCTTTCCGTGCCGCAGGATATGGCGGTGATGGGCTACGATGACATTGAGTTGGCCCGTTATCTGGCGCCGCCGCTGAGCACCATTCATCAGCCGAAGGATTCGCTGGGCGAACTGGCGATCGATGCGCTGATCAACCGCCTGCAAAACCCGGAGCGCGCGCCCCAGGTGCTGGTGCTGACGCCCGAGCTGGTGGAACGCGCCTCGGTGGGCCGCCGTTAGCTCGCCACCTTCGCTTCTTTCTTGCTTTCCTGGCCGCTGATCAAATTGCGGCCATCTTTCCTTCTCAGCAACATAAACACCAGCGCCGACGCCACGGTGACGATCCCCATGGTGATAAAGGTGTAATGGAAGTGGTCGATCATGGTGCCTAACGACAGGGATTCGTAAAAACGCAGCACCGCTGCGCTGATCGCCACGCCGAAGCTGATGGACAGCTGCTGGGTGACCGCCAGGACGCTGTTGCCGGCGCTGGCGTTGGCGTCGTTCAAATCCGCCAGGCTGATGGTGTTCATGGCGGTAAACTGGGTGGACATCGCCATGCCCAGCACGAACAGCGGCAGGATCATTAGCCACAGCGGCATGCCCGGGCTTTGCAGGGCGAACTGGGCGATCAGCACTCCGATGATAACGGTAATGCCGACCAGCGTTTTACGGTAGCCGAACCAGCGCAGCACCTGAGTGACGGTGGATTTCGCCATCAGCGAGCCGATGGCGGTTGGCGCCATCATGCAACCGGCGACGATCGCCGTATAGCCGAATCCCACCTGCAGCATGAGCGGCATTAAAAATGGCACGCAGCCGGTGCCCAGCCTGGAGGCGACGTTGCCAGCGATACCGACCGAGAAGGTACGGGTTTTGAACAGGTCGAGACCGATCAGCGGCTGAGGGTGACGGCGGGCGTGCGCGATGTAGCCGAACAGCATCACAAAGCCGCTGAGCAGAATACCCAGCGAAACGTAGCTTGCCAGTACCCGCTCGCCAAACAGCTCCAGCCCGGTGGAGATCAGCACCAGGCTCAGGCCGAACAGCATGAAGCCAAGAAAATCGAAGCGGCGTTTGGGCGTAGTGAAGTCCGGCATGTATTTGCGCGCATAGAAGATGCCGAGCAGGCCGATAGGGATATTGATCAGGAAAATCCAGTGCCAGGTGGCGTAGGTGACCAGCCACCCGCCCAGCAGCGGCCCCAGAATCGGCCCGACCAGGCCGGGCATGGTGACGAAGTTCAGCACCGGCAGCAGTTCGCTGCGCGGGTAGGCGCGCAGCAGCGCCAACCGCGCGACCGGCATCATCATCGCGCCGCCGATGCCCTGCAGCACGCGAGAGGCGACCAGCGCGCTCAACGTGGGGGAGAGGGCGCACAGCAGCGAGCCGAGGGTGAATAGCGTGACGGCGAAGATGAACACGCGCCGGGTGCCGAAGCGGTCCGCCAGCCAGCCGCTGACCGGGATCAGCATTGCCACCGTCAGCGTGTAGCTGATGACGGCCGATTGCATCGCCAGCGGCGATCGCCCCAGGCTTTGGGCGATCGCCGGTAGCGCCGTGTTGAGGATGGTGGCGTCCAGCGCCTGCATAAAGAACGCCATTGCGGCGATCCACGGTAGCCCTGCCATACTGCGCGCGGATTGGGTCATGGTCGGTCCTGGTTAAATGGTCGTCTGTCCCTCGTCTCTTTCTTCTATATATAAGCGGGGAGCGTGTCTAGTCTTTCTCTTTCAGCAGCACCTGGCAGGCGACGAGCGCGCCGGCGCTGTCCCCGGCGAGTATCGCATCGACGATAGCCTGATGATGGCGCAGCTTAATGACTTCATTGCCGGTGATGGCGCGGAAGTAGCTTTGGTACACCGAACTGAACAGGTTGGCGAACGAGGTCAGGAACGGGTTGCCGCTGGCCTCATAGATGAGCTGGTGGAATTGGGTATCGACCTGGATCCAGCGCTCGCGGTCAAACTGGGTATGCAGCGCGCGCATTTCCGCCATCAGTTCCGCCAGCAGCTTGGTTTGCTGCGGGCTGGCGTGGTCTGCCGCCAACGCGCAGGCCTGTGGCTCCAGCGAGGTGCGCAAGATAAGGAAGTGTTGCATCACCTGATCGAAGTTTTCCCGCGTCATCCACCAGGTCAGTAAATCCTGATCGAGGAAATTCCATTGGCTCTGCGGCATCACGCGGGTGCCGATGCGCGGGCGTGGTAGCAACATGCCTTTGGCGGCTAACATCTTTACCGCTTCGCGTACTGCGGTGCGGCTGACGCCGAATTGCTCGCCCAGTTCCATTTCACCGGGCAGGATGCTGCCGGCCTGATAATCGCCCGCCAGAATTTGTTGGCCGAGTTTCTCTGCAAGCAGATAAGAAAGATTGCGTTGGGCGGCCTGTTGTTGTGCATTTAACGGCATGGCTGCGGGTCCTTACTGACATCGTTATTTCTATTTTACTCCAGCGATCGCCAGCTTTTATGGCTGTTTGCCTGAAAAAGTGACATAAATTCGTCGCTTTTTCGCCCTTTTGCCGAAAAAAACCGCGCTTGAAAAGTTTTTTGCATTTAGGGGTTGCGGCCTGCCGAGAACTCCCTATAATGCGCCTCCACTGACCGGGAACAACGACTGACAAGCCGCCGGGTCAGCGAGAGAAAAGCGAAATAAACGCTTGACTCTCCGGGTGAAAAGCGTAATATACGCCACCTCGAGTTAGCAAGCGAAAGCGCCTAACTCACTGCTCTTTAACAATTTATCAGACAATCTGTGTGGGCACTCCACAAGACGATATCCAGCATCTTCGGAT
>NZ_JBJNMH010000011.1:0-169981 GCF_052168635.1 Serratia sp. CY47444 | reverse complement strand
TCGACGACAGCCAGTTTAAAGGATAGAGAGTAATCGCGTTGTGTGCGTTTAATATACTGGTTCATCACATTTTCCTCTGTGCGTGAGTAAAATGTGTCAACGCTATTCAGGACGGGTCAGCGCACAAAAAAAGGTCCGGCATGCCGGACCTTTTCTTTTTCAGCGGGTTAACGCTCCCAGTAAGACTCTTCCAGGCTGTCTTCGCGCTCCGGCAGGCCGCGAGTGAGGCGCGGCGAATGCTGGTTCAACACCTGGTAGCTGACGCGGTTGGCGTATTTGCACACCTGCGCCAATGAGGAGTATGTCAGGTAACTGCGCACGTGCTTGCTGGAATTCGGCACGTTATGGCGGTGATAGCCGTTGGCGGCGATATCGTGCAGCAACGCCGACAGTGCGCCGTCGCCGGCGCCGTTGGTGTTCATGATCCTCTCGGGGCCGCCCATATAAGGCGCGATGTGCGAATAAACGCGCAGCGGATTTTCACAGTGTTCGCGGCGCATGGCGCGGCTGAATTCGTAGCGGTTGAACTCGGCGATATGCCCCGGCAGCAGCGGGTGCTGGGTCTGGCGCTTGTTGGCTTCTTCGGTGTAACCCGCCATATACAGGCCGTTCGGCCCGGCGGTGCACAGCACCAGATCCACCCACTCCAGCGCCATGTCCGAGGCGGTCAGCGGATCGCTCAGCCCGGTCAGCTCCAGCGCTTCGTCTTCATTCATCGCCAGAATCGTCACGTTTTCCTTCAGGAAGTCGCGCCACCACTGCGGGTTGTCGGCGATCACGTACTTGGTGCCCAGCGTCAACACCACCGGCACGTCGTGTTTTTTGGCATATTCGATCGCCTGCAGGGTGGCGGCCTTCATCGGCTCCCCCTCCTTACAGCGCACCAGATAAGAGCTCAGCACCAGCGCCGACGCGCCGGCGATCACCTCTTCAGGAATGCTTTCCGGGCGCAGCTGGTTCATTTGGCCAGGGTTGATGGCGAAGGTGCGCTCGCCGCTTTCCCCGATCAGCGTGAAGCAGCGGCCGATGGCGCCGTCTACGCCCTGCAGATAGTTGAGATCGGTACGGCTGGAGGTATTGCACAGGTAACGGTAGGCGTAGCTGCCGATTTTCACGTTGCTGCACATCACGCCGAGCAGCACCGAGCGATCGTCCGCCAGCACCGAATAGTTGTGCATGGTGTTACCGATGGTGCCGCCGGCGAACTGATGGGTAACCAGGTTGTTTTCGTTCAGTTCCTGATACAGCGCCTCGGCGACGTCGTCTTCGATCACCAGAGAGTGGCCCAGGCTCAGGCCGTAGCGCTGGACAAAAGCGTCGTCCACTTTCGCCTCGATATCCACCAGCGTCTGATCGATGCCGACGATATACGAGGTGCTGATTTCACTTTCGGGCTGAGCCTGCTGCAGAAGCGGATCGCGGGCGCTCACCGGGAAATAGTGTTTGGACTTGCGTTTACCAGGAAATTTCATGTGATTGGCGGTGGTGACGGTTTAACAAGCGGAGAATGTTAACACATCCCCGCCCGATCACGATGCATCTAATAGACAGATTATGGATGATTACAGGCGCTGCGCCACCAGCTGCTGCATCATATCGATATGCGCCGGCTCGTCGTTCAACGCCGAGATATATTCAAACTTCTCGCCGCCGGCCTTGAGGAAGATCTCGCGGTTCTGTTCTTTGATCTCTTCCAGCGTTTCCAGGCAGTCCGCCGAGAAACCGGGGCAAATCAGCTGAATGTGCTTCACGCCCTGTGCCGGCAGCCCCTTCAGGGTCTCATCGGTGTATGGCGTCAGCCACGGCTCGCGGCCAAAGCGCGATTGGTACGTCATCATCACGCGCTCCGGCGCCAGCGGCAGCGTGGCGCTCAGCGCACGCAGCGTATCCTCGCAGCGCTGCGGGTAGTCGTCGCCCAGGCGCGCATAGCGTTTGGGGATGCCGTGGAACGACAACACCAGCCGATCCGGCTGGCCGTGCTCGGCGAACGAGCGCTCCACGCTTTGCTGCAGCGCGGCGATATAGGCCGGGTGTTCGGCGTAATCGCGGATGAAGGCC
Organism: Serratia sp. CY47444; assembly: GCF_052168635.1. Taxonomy (NCBI): domain Bacteria; kingdom Pseudomonadati; phylum Pseudomonadota; class Gammaproteobacteria; order Enterobacterales; family Yersiniaceae; genus Serratia; species Serratia sp. CY47444. Next base: position 167,923 of record NZ_JBJNMH010000011.1, on the reverse strand, counting down.
ACCGACGGCAAGCGGCGATAGCCTTTCAGCACTCGCGCTACGCCATCCCATACCGCCGCGCTGGTGGAACAGGAGTATTGCGGGTAGAGCGGCAGCACCACCAGGTTGGTCACACCTTGCGCCAGCAGCTTGTCGATGGCTTCCGCCAAACTTGGCGAGCCGTAGCTCATTCCCAGCTCCACCGGCGTATTCGGCATGCGCGCCGCCAGCGCCCGCTGTTGGCGGCGGCTATATACCAGCAGCGGCGAGCCTTCTTCCATCCACACCGACTGATAGAGCTTCGCCACGCGCGGCGAGCGGATCGGCAGGATCGCGCCGTTGAGGATCGGCCACCAGATCAGCGGCGCCGTGTCGACCACGCGATCGTCACTGAGGAATTCCTTCAGATAGCGTTTGACCGCCGACGAGGTCGGCGCATCTGGTGTGCCCAGGTTCACCAGCAATACGCCGTGTTTCTCTTGCTTCATCTCAGTTCCCCTCATTTCCTTTCCGGCCGGCATTCCGTTCTGGGTCGGGATGTCAGCAGCCATTAATGCCGGCTATTGTAACGGAAAAGTCCTGCATCGAAACCGATAACAGCAACAGGCTATCCCTGTGGGCTTTCCCCTTGCGCCAGTTGCCATACCGCCGCCACGTTGCGCGCCGTCACCTGCAGATTGCGATCGGCGTCCGCCAGCGCGTCTTCCAGCGTCACGATGCGATCGAGCACCGAAAACGCCGCATCGATGCCGTGTTGATGCACCACCGAATAATCCGGCGTCAGGCTGCCGGCGATGGCGATCACCGGCACGCCGTGACGCTTGGCTACTCGCGCCACGCCGATCGGCGTTTTGCCGTGGATCGACTGGCTGTCCAGCCGCCCTTCGCCGGTGATCACCAAGTCGGCATCGCGCACCGCTTCATCCAGGCGCAGGGTTTCGGTGACAATCTCGATGCCCGGCCGCAAGCGCGCTTCGAGCATGCCAAGCAGCGCCGCCCCCATGCCGCCCGCCGCGCCCGCCCCTGGCTGGGTCAGCACGGCGCGGCCGGTTTCCCGCTCCAGCAGTTCGCCATAGTGATGCAGCGCCGCATCGAGCTGGGCCACCATCTCCGGCGTCGCCCCCTTCTGCGGCCCGAACACCGCCGACGCGCCCTTTTCGCCGCACAGCGGGTTATCCACGTCGCAGGCGGCGGTTACGCTCACCCGTTGCCAACGCGCGTCCAGCTCGGCGAGATCGAGATGCGCCAGCTGCGCCAGTGCCGCACCGCCCACCGGCAGCGGCCGGCGATCCTTATCCAGCAATTTAACGCCCAGCGCCTGCATCATCCCAGCGCCGCCGTCGTTGGTGGCGCTACCGCCGATGCCGAGAATGATCGCCTTCACGCCGCGCTCCAGCGCCGCCAGCATCAGCTCACCGGTGCCGTAACTGGTGGTGATGCGCGGATCGCGCCGGTTGGGCGGCGCCAAATGCAGCCCGGAAGCGGCGGCCATTTCAATCACCGCGGTTTCGCCGTCGCCCAGCAGGCCATAAAATCCCAACACCGGCTCCCCCAGCGGTCCGGTGACCGTCACCTGGACGATTTCGCCGCCGGTGGCCGCCACCATCGACTCCACTGTGCCTTCGCCGCCGTCCGCCATCGGCAGCTTCACGTAGTGCGCCTGCGGGTAAATTTGGCGGAATCCCCGCTCGATGGCGTCAGCGACGCCGAGCGCGCTCAGGCTCTCTTTGAAAGAATCCGGGGCAATAACCACTTTTTTCAGCGTTTTCATCACTGTTCCTTATCCCGCCAGGTTAAATACGCCAAACATCAGCGCCGAGATTGCCGCAATGGTGAACCCCACCAGCGTTTCATACGGCAGCAGCTTCAGCCGCTCGTGCACCGCCATATTGACGCTGCCACCGGTGGCGTGGAAGAAGCTGCCGTGCGGCAGGTGATCCAGCACCGTGGCGCCCGCATGGATCATCGCCGCACCGGCCAATCCGCTCACCCCCAGCTCGAGCAGCGTGGAGCTGAACACCCCGGAAGCCACGGCGGTGCCGGCGGTGGTCGAGGCGGTCGCCATCGACATCAGCGCGCCGGACAGCGGCGCCAGCAGCCAGGCCGGTAGCCCGGTGTGCGTCAAACCGTTAATCAAGACATCCTTCAGCGCCGAGTTGGCGATAATGCCCGCCAGCGTGCCGGTGCCGAGCAGCATAATCGCCACCGGCGCCATGCGCGACAGGCCGGAAACCATAAACTGATTGCACTGGCGGATGCGCCCCATCAGCAGCGCACCCGCCAACCCGCCAGCAGGCAGCGCGATCAGCGGATCGACGGCGATACCGGCGATCGGCCGCAGCGACAGCAGCAGGATCGCCACCAGCGGCGCGCTGATCGCCGCAGCGAAGCCCGGCCGCGCACCTTCGGCATGCTGAGTCAGCTCTTCAGCCATCACCCTGCCGCCTTTATCGCTCAGGCGGCGCGCCAGCAGATAGGCCACCACCAGGCCGCACAGCCCCGGCACGATGCCGGCCATCATCACCGAAGTGAGCGGCACGTGGAAGTTGTCCGCCGCCGCGATGGTGTTCGGGTTGGGAGACATCACGTTGCCGGCCTTGCCGCCGCCGATCATCGCCAGCAGGATCGCCGCGCGCGAAATGCCGGCCCTCTGGGCGATCGACAGCGCGATCGGCGCGACGGTGATCACCGCCACATCGATAAACACCCCCACCGCCGTCAGGATCAGTGTAGCCACCGCCAGCGCCAGCAGCGCGCGGGTTTCGCCCACTTTGCGCACGATGGTTTCGGCGATGGTGTGCGCCGCGCCGGATTCGATCAGCACCCCGGCCAATACCCCCGCCGCCAGAATGCGCATCACGGCGTTGGTGATGCCCTGCGCCCCGCCGATCATCAGCGTTACGGTCTGCACCAGATCGGCGCCGCCGCACAGCCCGCCCGCCAGCGCGCCGGCAATCATGCCGTAAGCCGGCGGCACCTTACGTAGGATCAGAACGATGGCGACGGCTAACGCCACCAGCGCTCCCAGAGTGGATACGGTTGTCATTGTTGTTTTCTCCGTGGTTGATGTGCAGGCCAACATATCCCGCGCGCCCGGCGTTGACCTGAGGGGAAACAACAAAAAATTGCCGAAGGAACGGCGCGAAATTTGTGGGTTGGCACAACTCAGTCGTGCATCAGCATGCCGATATACAACCGCAGAGCGTCGGTTAATTTATTGATTTTCATGCCGGTTATGGCTTCGATGCGCTGCAGGCGGTAGCGCAGGGTATTGACGTGAATATGCAGCTGCGCGGCGGCCTGCGTCTGATCACAATTCTGCGAAAAATAGTGGCGCAGCGTGGCGCGCAGCACGCCTTTTTCATCCTGTTCGCCCAGCGTCCGCCAGGGGCGCCCCAGCTCTTGCGCTCGCCAGTCCTCCCCGAGATCGCACAGCAGCGACGGCAGCGGATAGTCGTAGTAGAACAGCGTGGCGTGACGCAGTTTCAGGCGCTGCGCCATTGCCTGGGTGGCACGCGCCGTCAGGCTGGAACGGTAGGCGCTTTGCGGATCGTCATAAAAACCGCCGACGATCAGCCGCACCCGAAAGCGGTGTTTTAGCTGGTTTTGCAAACGCTGCGCCTGCTGGCGCTCCAGCTTCAAACTCCATTCGCCCTGAGCCATGCAGGCCGGGCGCAACAGGGTCATTTCATTGAAGCCGGTAATGGCGATCAACGCGTCGCGCTGGGTGGCCTCCAGCTCCGCCAACAGCTCACGCAGCAGGTGCGGCTGCGCCTCTTGCAGCTCGACGATCCAGACGATGCGCGCCTGGCGCAGATCCAATCCCAGATACGCCGCCATCGCCTCCAGCGACGCGGTGTTCGGCTGCGGTTGCAGCAGCTGATTCGCCAGCTCTTCCCGGTAACGTTTTTCCCACTGGTGCTGATCCAGCAGCGCCGCCTGCTCCACCATCATCTCCGCCGCCATCTTCACCAGCTCGGCATAGGCGCGCACCTCGGCCGGCTCGCCGGAGATGCCGATCACCCCCACCCGCTGATTGCGAAAGCTGAACGGCAGGTTGATGCCGGGCCGCACGCCCTTCAGGTGTTCGGCGGTGGCGCGGTCGATTTCCACCACCCGGTTCTCCGCCAGCGCCAGCACCGCGCCTTCATGACGCTGGAACAGGCGCTGCGGGTTGCCGGAGGCGATGATCACGCCGTTGCTGTCCATCACGTTGACGGAATGGCTGATGATGCCCATCGCCCGCTGGACGATCTGGCGCGCGGTGGCTTCCGCCAGAAGATTGGTTTGTCTGAGCATGCCCGGCTCCCTGCTGAGGGTGAAAACGCAGGCTTGTTATACGCCATTTGGCGCGGGCGATTAACGGGCACGGCCGCAACAAGCTGCCGCGATCACAATTTGGCGGGAAAACGGCAAAAAAAAACGCCGGACCACAGGCCCGGCGTCATGCACAGCCAGTTTGCTATCAACCGAGGATAGTCGCCAGCTCTGCGCTCACTTCGGCCACCTTGCGGGTGCCGTCGATTTTGCGGTATTGGGTGTTGCCCGCTGCCGCTTCTTTGCTGTAGTAAGAGATCAGCGGCGCAGTCATCTGATGGTATTCCACCAGGCGCTTGCGCACGGTCTCTTCCTGATCGTCCTTGCGCGTGGTCAGCTCTTCGCCGGTCACGTCGTCTTTGCCTTCCACCTGCGGCGGGTTGAACTTCACGTGGTAGACGCGGCCGGACGGCGCGTGTACGCGGCGGCCAACGATGCGGTCAACGATCAGCTCGTCCGGCACGTCGAACTCCAGCACGAAGTCCACGTTGATGCCGGCTTCTTTCATCGCGTCAGCCTGCGGAATGGTGCGTGGGAAGCCGTCCAGCAGGAAGCCCTTGCGGCAATCTTCCTGCGTGATGCGCTCTTTGACCAGCGCGATCACCAGCTCATCGGTCACCAGCTTGCCGGCGTCCATGATCTCTTTCGCCTGCTTGCCCAGTTCACTGCCGGCCTTCACGGCTGCGCGCAACATGTCACCGGTGGAGATTTGCGGAATGCCGTATTTCTCCATGATGAATTGAGCCTGAGTACCTTTACCAGCGCCCGGAGCGCCCAGCAGAATGATACGCATTGCGTAAATCCCCTTGCTATGTAGTTTTTATAAAATTGCGAAAACGCTCAACGATACCATTTCAGGGGGGGCAGGCTCAAGGCGCGCGAAGGAAATCGATTGCGGAATGTGCAAAAAAACGGACGAACAAAAGGCAAGAAAAAGCGGGGAAAAACCGGAAATACGCCCCTAACGGTGCCGTTAAGGGCGCATATCTTCAGCTTTTAGGCGGACAGCAACTTATTCATGCGACGGATGAACAAGTTCGGATCCTCCAGCGTGCCGCGTTCAGCCAGCAGCGCCTGATCCAATAACAGGTCGATCCATTCGGCGAAATGTTCGTTATCGCCCACGTCGGATGCTCGTTTGACCAGTGCATGCTCGGGATTAAGCTCGAAAATGTACTTCACTTCCGGCGCCTGCTGACCGGCGGCGGCGAACAGCTTGGCCATCTGGGTGCTCATTTCGTCGGCGTCGGTCACCACGATCGCCGGCGTATCGGTCAGGCGGTGCGTCAGGCGTACATCCTTCACACGCTCGCCCAGCAGGGTTTTCACGCGTTCGATGAACGGTTCCAGCTGCTTCTCGGCCGCCTTCTGCTCTTCGGTTTCATCCGCCAGTTTATCCAGCGTTTCATCCGCTTTGCTGACCGACTGGAACGGCTTGCCGTCGAACTCGGTCAGGTAGCTCATCATCCACTCGTCGATGCGATCGGACAACAGCAACACTTCGATGCCTTTCTTGCGGAACAGCTCCAGATGCGGGCTGCTCTTGGCGGCGGCGTAGCTGTCGGCGGTGATGTAGTAAATCTTTTCCTGCCCTTCCGCCATGCGGCCGACGTACTCTTCCAGCGACACGGTCTGCGCCGAGCTGTCGCCGTGGGTGGTCGCGAAGCGCAGCAGTTTGGCGATCGCTTCCTGGTTGCCGTTGTCTTCCGCCGGGCCTTCTTTCAGCACCAGACCGAACTGCTGCCAGAATTTCTGGTAGCCTTCGGCGTCGTCTTTGGCCAGCTTATCCAGCATCTGCAGCACACGCTTGGTCAGCGCACCGCGCAGGTTCTGCGTCACACGGCTGTCTTGCAGGATCTCGCGCGACACGTTCAGCGGCAGATCGTTGGAATCGATCAGGCCGCGCACGAAGCGCAGGTAGTTCGGCATGAACTGCTCGGCGTCGTCCATGATGAACACGCGCTGCACGTACAGCTTCAGGCCGTGCTTGTGATCGCGGTTCCACATGTCCCACGGCGCCTGCGCCGGGATATACAGCAGGCTGGTGTACTCCTGCTTGCCTTCCACCCGGTTATGGCTCCAGCTCAGCGGATCGGTGAAATCATGGGCGATGTGCTTGTAGAACTCTTTGTACTCTTCGTCGGTGACGTCAGCCTTGCTGCGGGTCCACAGGGCCTGCGCCTTGTTGATCTTCTCCCAGGTGACGGTGCCGTCTTCTTCGTTCTTGCTTTCGATCTCTACCGGCAGGGCGATGTGATCGGAATATTTGCCGATCACCGAGCGCAAGCGCCAGGCGTCGAGGTACTCATCTTCGCCTTCGCGCAGATGCAGGGTGATTTCGGTGCCGCGGGTCTCTTTGGTGATGTCGGCGATGGTGTAGTCGCCTTCACCGGCGGACTCCCAGAACACGCCTTCGTCATCGGCGGCGCCGGCAGCGCGGGTGCGCACGGTCACTTTGTCCGCCACGATGAACGCCGAGTAGAAACCGACGCCGAACTGGCCGATCAGCTGGCTGTCTTTCGCCTGATCTGAACCGATGGATTCCAGGAACGCTTTGGTGCCCGATTTGGCGATGGTGCCGAGGTTTTCGATCACTTCTTCGCGGCGCATGCCGATACCGTTGTCGGCGATGGTCAGGGTGCGCTGCTCTTTATCGAAGGACAAGCGCACGCGCAGCTCGCCGTCGCCGGCATACAGCTCTGGCGCGGACAGGGCGCGGAAGCGCAGCTTGTCGGCGGCGTCAGAGGCGTTGGAAATCAGCTCGCGCAGGAAAATTTCTTTGTTGGAGTACAGCGAATGGATCATCAAATGAAGCAGCTGTTTTACTTCAGACTGGAACCCGCGGGTTTCTTGACCTTTCATACTCATTGATTACCTCAAAAGACAATGGCTACCAAAATCGAACAATGAGGATCAGATGAGGGTCAGGGTCTTGTTTTTCAAGCGGACGGCGGGAAATTTTTGGCAAAAAAACGACGGGGCCGAGTGGCCCCGTCCGGGAAAACATCAGAACTTGATGGCGTGACGCCCGGCCAGCGAATGCGACAGCGTGGTGCCGTCGACCATCTCCAGCTCGCCGCCCACCGGTACGCCGTGGGCGATGCGGCTGGCGAGCACGCCATACTGGCCGCACATCTCGGCGATGTAGTTGGCAGTCGCTTCCCCTTCCACCGTCGGGTTGGTGGCGAGGATCACTTCGGTGATGCTTTCCTTTTCCAGCCGTTGCTCCAGGCGATCGAGACCGATATCCCCCGGCCCGATGCCATCTAGCGGCGACAGATGGCCCATCAGCACAAAGTAGCGCCCGGCGAACTGGCCGGTCTGCTCGATGGCGTGAATATCCGCCGGGCTTTCCACCACACAAATCTGGCCGTTTTGCTGACGGCGCGGATTGGCGCAGATGGTGCAGATGTCCTGCTCGGTGAAGGTGCGGCAGTCGGCGCAGTGGCCGATTTCCGACATCGCGCGCGTCAACGCCTGCGCCAGGCGCATGCCGCCGCTGCGATCGCGCTGCAGCAATTGAAACGCCATGCGCTGCGCCGATTTCGGGCCGACACCCGGCAGGCAGCGCAGCGCCTCCATCAGGGATTCAAGGAGCGGGCTGGTTTGCATCAGAACGGCATCTTGAAGCCAGGCGGCAACTGCATGCCGCTGGAAACGGAGGCCATTTTCTCTTTCTGAGTCTCTTCGATGCGGCGCGCGGCGTCGTTAAACGCGGCGGCGATCAGATCTTCCAGCATGTCTTTGTCATCTTCCATCAGGCTAGGATCGATCTCCACGCGGCGGCAGTTGTGTGCGCCGTTGATGGTGACTTTCACCAGGCCTGCGCCAGACTCGCCGGTCACTTCCAATTTGGCGACTTCTTCCTGCATCTGCTGCATTTTTTCTTGCATTTGCTGGGCTTGCTTCATCAGGTTGCCCAGACCGCCTTTACCAAACATAGTCGTCTCTCGTCGCTAGGGCCGCGCACCTCGCGCGGCGTTTAAAGGGGGCGGATACTCTCTTCATCCAGATCCGCGTCGAAGAACCGGCACAGCGTCTGGATATGGGTATCCGCAACGATGGACTGGCGCGCCTGCGCCAGCTTTTCTTCATAGATGGCTTGTCGCCACTCCAGCGGGGTGCGCTCCGCCGGATTATCGTCCTCCACCACGGTCAGCTCAACCGGGCTGCCGTACAGCTCGCCGAGCGCTTCGGCCAGCGTCTTCTGCGCCGAAGGCGAATTCAGATGGCGCTGCGAAGACCGCAGATGGAGGTTAATCTTGCCCGGTTCCGGCTGCTGCTTGAAGGCGTTCAACGCCAGCTGCTGCACCAGTTTCGGGATCTTGAGCTTATCGATTTCCGCCGCCCAGGCGTCGCGCTCCAGCGATTCCACCACCAGCTTGGCGGCCAGCTCCGGCGTTTTCTCGTGCTCCAACGCCGTGCGCAGCGCTTTCGGCGTCGCCAACGGTTCCGGCGCCGCTTCCGGCTCGGTCTGCGCGCGCCAGCGATAGGCTTCCGGCTTCGCCGGTTTTTCCGGCACCTTCTTCTCCGCCAGGCGCTGCTGGCTACGCTCGGTCACGGAAGCCAAACGCCCCAGCGCCGAGTTTGCCGGCCGCGCTATTCCTGGCGCCGCCGGCTCATTCTTTTTTGGTGTGGATGCTCCCTGCTGCCGTTGCAGCTGGGACCGCGCTTTCAACAGCTGGGCGGTGGCATCCGGTAAAGGGGTCGATGATTGTCGCTGCGGCGCGGCCGGCTGCCCTAACGGGGGCGGCACGTCCTGAAACTGCGGCGGCTGTGGCGATGTGGCCTGCTGCGGTTGCGCCATCGGCGCCGGCGCGGTCTGCACCAACGCCACCGGCTCCGGGATCACCGCTTTCGGGTGAAACGCCAGCGCACGCAGTAGGGTCATCTCAACCCCCATGCGACGATCCGGCGCATAGGCCAGCTCTTTGCGGCCCACCAACAGCGTTTGGTAATAGAGTTGCACATCGGCCGGCGGCAGAGTGCGCGCCAGCTCACGCAGCCGTTGTTCCACGGCGGCGTAGTGGTTGTCGAGCATCGAAGGCAGCAGTTGCACCATCGCAATGCGGTGCAGCAACGCCAGCGTCTCCACCAGCAGGTTTTCCCAATCCACGCCGCGCGAAGCGGCCTGCGCGACCTGCGCCATCACCTTTTCGCCGTCGGCGCTGACCAGCGCTTCGAGGATCGCCAGCGGCTGCTCGTCATCGAGCGTGCCGAGCATCTGGCTGACGGTGGCGGCGGTCACCTGCCCCTGCCCCATGGCGATCGCCTGATCGGTCAGGCTCAGCGCATCGCGCATGCTGCCGTCGGCGGCGCGCGCCAGCAGTTGCAGCGCGCGGGCGTCGCTGGTGATCTGCTCCGCCGTCAGCACCGTTTCCAGCTGCTGACGGATCTGATCGACGTCCAGCGCTTTGAGGTGAAACTGCAGGCAGCGGGAAAGAATGGTCACCGGCAATTTTTGCGGATCGGTGGTGGCCAACAGGAATTTCACGTGCGATGGCGGCTCTTCCAGCGTCTTCAGCAACGCGTTGAAGCTGTGGCGCGAGAGCATGTGCACTTCATCGATCAGGTAGACCTTGAAGCGGCCGCGCGCCGGCGCGTACTGAACGTTGTCCAGCAGATCGCGGGTATCTTCCACCTTGGTGCGGGAAGCGGCGTCGATCTCGATCAGATCGACGAAGCGCCCCTGCTCGATCTCGCGGCAGTTGTCGCATTGGCCGCACGGCGTGGCGGTGATGCCGGTTTCACAGTTCAGGCCTTTGGCCAGCAGGCGCGCGATGGTGGTTTTCCCCACGCCGCGCGTACCCGAGAACAGATAGGCGTGATGGATCCGCCCCAGCGAGAGGCCGTTGGCCAGCGCGGTCAGGACATGTTCCTGGCCGACCACGTCTGCGAACGTTTGAGGGCGCCACTTACGGGCGAGAACCTGATAGCTCATTAATACCGGAGAAGTCGAGTAATCTGGAGGGTCATGCTAACACAGCCCCGCGGCGATCCGCGAGGCCGTTGTGCCCAAGGGGCGATGCCGCATCAATGGCCGGCGAAGTCCACCAGGCAGTAGCAGTCGATACCCAGCTTGTTCAGACGCGCTTCCCCGCCCAGATCCGGCAGGTTGATGATGAACGCGGCGTCTTTCACTTCACCGCCCAGACGGCGGATCAGTTTAGTGGTTGCTTCGATGGTGCCGCCGGTCGCCAGCAGATCGTCCACCACCAGCACTTTGTCACCCGCGGTGATGGCGTCGGTGTGGATCTCCAGCTTGTCGGTACCGTACTCCAGCTCATAGCTTTCGCTGAGCGTGGCACGCGGCAGTTTGCCCGGTTTGCGCACCGGCACGAAACCGACGCCCAGCGCCAGCGCGACGGGCGCACCGAACAGGAAACCACGCGCTTCGGTACCCACCACCTTGGTCACGCCCGCTTCGCGATAGCGCTCAACCAGCAGCTCGATGCTGGCGGCGTAGGCCAACGGGTTTTCCAGCAGGCTGGTCACGTCGCGGAACAGGATGCCCGGCTTCGGATAATCCGGGATGGTTTTGATACTGTCTTTAATAAACTGAAGCTGCTGCGCAGTAGCGGTCATAATTGTTGCCTGATAAAGCTGCCTGAAAACCGGCGCGCCGCTCACCCGCCGCCTCTGGGTGAAACACACCGGAGAAGGAATGGCAGGCGATCCGCGCACGAAAACGCCCAAATCTATGCAAACTGGCGGACAAATGCAACCAGCGGCGCACAATCAGCGCTGTTTTTGTTGCGACAGGTCAATAACCGGCAGGCGCAGCATAAAGGTCAGCAAAATAGCCAACATCAGCAGCAACAGACCGCGCACCCACCAGATTTTCACCAGCCACAGCGAACAGGCGAAGGTCAGCACGATCACCAGCACCGCCTTCCACTTCGCTCCCGGCGGCAGCGCGCGATGCTGCTGCCAGTGGCGCAGATAAGGGCCAAACCAGGAACGGTACAGCAGCCAGTGATGAAAGCGCGGCGAAGAGCGGGCGAAGCACCAGGCAGCCAACAGCAGGAACGGCGTGGTCGGCAACAGCGGCAGCACCACGCCCAACGTCGCCAGCACCACCGCCAGCCAGCCCAAAATGATCAATAACCCTCGCTTCATGCGGCTCTTCGCTCCTCAATCGGTTGCGGCTTACTGTAGCATCGGCGCCGCGCCGGCGGAATATGCATGCGGCGCTTGTTTCAGGGCGGCATCGCGGGCAAGCTTACGCCTGTTGAAATCAAGAGGGAGCTTATGTGAGCACTCAGCGTCTATTACAGGTGTTGGCGCAGCAGATCGCGGCGCTGGCGGCCGAAGTCACTCCGCGCGGCGACGCCCCGATCCCGCAGGCGCGCTTCGACGCCGCCCTGTTCGCCAACCGCGGCACGCGGCTGCGCGACTACCTGGCCGAGGTGGAGAAGAATTTCGCCCAGCTGCAAAGCGCCGCCAACGACAGCCGCACCAGCCAGGTGGCCTTTCTGGCCGAAAAACTGGTGGCTCAAATCTCTGCCCTGCAGCGCGAGCTGGCAACCCAGGCGCTGCGGCGCAAGAATCAGCCGAAGGAAGCCCCCGAGGCCGATCTGTACCACAAGCTGGCCGAGCACCAGGATTACGAACGCCGGCTGATCGCCATGATTCAGGATCGGGAAAGCCTGCTGGGGCGCCAGACCACGCTGGCGGCGCAGCAAAAGCTGCAGCACGAGCTGGCGGCGCTGGAGGGGAGACTGATGCGCTGCCGTCAGGCGCTGGCGCGCATCGAGCGCAATATCGAGCGCAAAGAAAACGGTTTTTGAAGATTTATCACAATATTTTAATGATTATTCCCGGTTGCGCGCCGGGTTCACTATACTCTGCCGAGACACGAGTTTTTCATCCCATTAATTAATAAGCGCAGGTGCTATGTCTCTGGAAAATGCCTCACCCGAACTGCAGCTGGCGGTAGACTTGATTTACCTGCTGGAATGCAACGAGATCGATCCGGCTACCGCGTTGGCAGCACTGGATATCGTCAAACGGGATTATCAGGAAAAGCTGCAGCGCGCCGGCGTCACCTCTCCCTATTTGCCTGCCGGACAGTAATCAGGGACAGCCCGCTGTCTCTTCCATCTTTCAACGCACATCAGCCCGCCGTCTGGCCGCCTTCATCCGGCGAGAGCGTTCTTTTCACTTCCTGCACTTCATTGCCCTGCTGGTTATGCAGATACACCTCCAGCTGATTGAAGGCAATGTCGATGTCGTTTTCCCGGCACAAGCGGTCGATTGAGCGGTTCAGTTCGTCCACCGTGTAGCTGCGATCGCGCAGTTCCCGTACATAGAGCCGCAGTTCGTGATCCAGCGTGCTGGCCCCGAAGTTGAGGAAGAACACCTGCGGTTCGGGATCGGTCATCACCCGCGGGTTGTCGTGCGCCGCCTGCAGCAGCACCTTTTTCACCTTGTCGAGATCGGAACCGTAGGCCACGCCCACCTTGATCAGCACGCGGGTGATGGTGTCGGACAGTGACCAGTTGATCAGCCGCTCGGTGACGAACGCCTTGTTCGGAATGATCACCTCTTTACGGTCGAAGTCGGTAATGGTGGTGGCGCGAATGCGGATCTTGCTGACCGAACCGGAGAAGGTGCCGATGGTGATGGTATCGCCGATGCGGATCGGGCGTTCGAACAGAATGATCAGGCCGGAGACGAAGTTGGCGAAGATCTCCTGCAGGCCAAAGCCAAGCCCGACCGTCAGACCGGCGGCCAGCCATTGCAGTTTGTCCCAGGATACGCCCAGCGATCCCAGCGCAACCACGGCGCCCACGGCGGTGATCAGGTAAGTGAGCACGGTGGTGATGGCATAAGACGCCCCCTGCCGCAGCTGCAACCGCGACAGCACCACCACCTCCAGCAGGCCGGGCAAGTTGCGGGTGAGCACATAAGCGACGATCACCGCGGCGATCGCCACCATCATGTTACCCAGCGTCACCGCCTGCGACACGCTGCTGCCCGCCACGGTGCTGGTGTAATGCCACAGCGTGATGCTGTCCAGGTAAGCGATGACCGTCACCAGATCCGACCAAATGGCGTAGAAGGCGCTGGCGAAGATGGCGAACAGCACCAGGGTGGTCAGGCGCAGCGACTGCTGGTTGATCTGATCGAGCGCCAGCGGCGGCTCTTCCACCACCGCTTCGCCGCCTTCGGCCCCCTCTTTCACCACGTTTTGCCGCCGCGCCAGCGCGCGCCGGTAGGCCAAACGCCGCGCCGCCACGCTCAGGCCGCGCAGGGCAGTCAGATACACGATATTCCACAGGAAGAACAGATACAGGCTGTCTATCCAGCGGCTGGCCAGCCGCAGCGTGGTATAGAAGTAACCGGCGAACATCAGCCCCAGCAGGATCAGCGGTGTGGCGGCAAGCGCGGTCACCACCACCAGCCGCACGGCATGCGAGCCCTTTTCACGCCAGCTGTCGCGGCACAGCGGGAACACCAGCACCGCAAGCAGCGCCAGCGTCAACATCACCACGATCTGGCCGATGACGTCTTCCACCAGACGCAGCGGCGCTTTCTCGCCCAATACCGACCAGAAGATCAGCGGCTGCAGCGCCAGCCCCAGCCGCAGCGTCTGGCGGCGGTAATGCGCGCACAGGTTAGCGCCGAAGTTGAAATGCCGCTCGGCGATGCCGCCCGGTTTCAGCATGCGATAGCTGAAGCCGAACACCAGCCACGACAACGCCAGCTGCTGCGACAACGCCCAAATAAAGTCGCTGATACCCAAATCCGCGCGATACATCCAGAAACCGACGCCGAGCAGCAGCGCGGCGCCAGGCAACACCTTCAGCAAGGTCAGCGCGATGGCCTTCGGCGTGTGCAGCTGGCCGTCGCGCTTCAGTTGCCCCACGTCGTTGGCCAGCTTTTGCAAATGACTGTCGATCAACCGGTAGCGCCAGCGCAATACCCCGATCGCCAACAGCAACGGGATCAGGAACACCAGCGCATTCAAGCCGCCCTGCAATAGCTTGCCACCGTCGAATTTGATATCGAGCCCGGCGAGCTGATCGCGCACCGTCTCCGGCATTGCCTTCAGCCACGCCAGATCGACCGGCTTGTTGCTGTTGACCCAGAAAATCTGCTGGGTCAGCGTATCCTGCAGCGAGCCGTAGACGCTGGTGAGCTGCTGTTGGTTGATCTGCAGGTTGATCGACAGCGACAGCTGGTTGCTGAGCTGCTTGTTCAGTTGATCCAGCAGTTCGCGGCGCATGTCGACGATCTCGTTCAGTGCGTCGATCACTTCCGGGCCGGCCTTTTCCTTGCTTTCGGCCACCAGCTGGTTGATGTAATCCTCACCCTTGAACAGATCGTCGCGTTGCTGATTGATATCGAACTGCTCCAGCCGCAGATCGGCGATGCGCGTGTCTATATCAGCCAGCAGCGTGCCCTGCGGCAGGCTCTGCTGCTGCTGATACAGAATGCGCGACAGCACCAGGCTGCCCTTCAGCACCTGGATCTGCTCTTTCAGGTTACGTTCCGCCTGCAGACCGCGATCGAGCCAGTTTTTGACCCGAATATTCTGCTGGAACAGGGTGTTGCTCTCTTCGGTGGCGGCAATCAGCTGTTGGCTCAACTGTCGGTTGACGTCCAGCTGCTTGCTGACCAGCTGATCGTGCTGGATATCGGTGGCGTCTTCCGGGTTCTGCGCCTCTTTGGCGGTTTTTTCAGACAGCGTCAGGCGCTTGCTGTTGACGAGCTCCTGCAGCAGCTGCACCGACCGATCCAGCGCATCGATATGCGCCGTGGTGTAATCACGCTGTTTTTGCAGCAGATCTTGTAGCGTGGTGTTGGCTTCCAGGCTCTTGCGCTGCAGCTCCAACTGCGCGTTGAGCAGCGCCTGTTCGGTGGCCAGCATGACCTGCTGGCTATTGCGCAGCGAATCTTGCCCCGGCGTCTGGCCGCTGAGCTGGCTGCGGATCTCCTGCAGGCGCTGCGAAGCGGCGTACATGGTGCTCTGCACCCGTTCAGGCTGGGTTTGCAGCGACACCAGTTGGCTGTTGTAGGTCGAGAGGCTCTCCTGCGCGCTTTGCAGCTCGTCGAGCGTTTGATACAGCCGGCTTTCCAGCTGGCGCAGCGACAGCGGCAACAGCGCGGCGCGCGCGGCCGCGTTGTCCGTCGGCTGCTTCAGCGCATCCAGTTCGGCGGTGACCTGATTGAGCTTCGCCGGCGCCTGCTGCACCTGCTGTTTAAGCTGTGCGACGTCTTGCCGGTTGCGCTCGATGGCATCCAGCAGTTCCAGCGTGCGGGTCAAATCCTGCTGGGAGAGCTTTTCGACCGGCGTCAGGGCTTTTTGTTTGTTCAGCGTTTCCAGCTGGCTTTGCACTTCGCTGCGCTGCGGCAGATCGCCGTTCAGCGCCGCCTGTGCCGGCAAGCAACACGCAAAAATCAGGAAAAGGAGTGTCACGGCGGCGATGCGCCGCCGGCATGCGCCGACAAACGTGAGCGGCGTCAGAGAAGGCAGAGTCAACCAGCGATGCATGATTTGGCTTCGGATCGGTAAAGAAGCCTGAAGATTATCACGACCGCCGGCGGGCAACGAACAACAAAAACGTTGCCGGTGATGTCTCGTTGTCGCGAAATCAGAAAGTCAGCACTTTCTCCGCCGCCAGCGTCCACTGCGCCAGCTCGACCAAGGTGCCGATCGCCACGCCGTCCGCCAGCGGCAAGCGGCTGACGCCGCGCGCGTCGGCGCAGGTCTTGCACAGCTTGACCGGCACCTGCTGCGCGGTGAGGATCTCCAGCATCTGCTGCAGATGGTACCCTTCGTGCGGCTGCTGTCCGGCCAGCCCGGCCACCACCGCGTCGGACATCAGAAACAGCCGCAGGTCGAGGCTGCTCTGCTGCTCTTTCATGGCGATGGCCAACCGCAGCGCATTGAACAAGGATTCATGGCCATAGGCGGCGCCATTGGCAATAAGAACAACTGATGACATGAAATCTCTCCTTATAAAGGAAGGCGGTCGGCGTCAGGCGTCACCGCGTCGGGTTTGAGGCGCAAGGTGGGGCAAAACTGCAGCATCTCCAAAAACGCGTCCACCAGCGCTTCGGCTTCGGCCCGCAGATCGAAACTTTCCGGCATAAACAGCCAGTTTTCCATCAGGCCGGTGATATAACCGCGCAGGATGATCGCCGCACGGCGGGTATGTAAATCGGCGGGCAATTGCCCGTGGTGAATGCAGTTATACAGCACCGCTTCGATGCGTTCATAGCCGGCGAGGTACAGCACCTTGCGCGAATCCAGCAGCGGCATCATTTCACCGACAAACTCGCATTTGTGGAATATAATTTCCATCAACGCCCGCCTACGGCCGTCTTCAACCGTAGACGTCAGAATGTAAATCAGAATTTCTCGGATAACCCGCAGTGGATTATCGGGAAACTTTGCCTGATACTCTGTTTCGAGCTGGTCAATTTTCGGCTCGGTAGATTCCCAAACTTCATTAAACAGGTCTACCTTATTCTTGAAGTGCCAGTAGATGGCTCCACGCGTAACCCCGGCAGCGGTGGCAATATCTGTCAGTGACGTTGCAGCAACGCCACGTTCAGAGAACTCTCTCACCGCAGCATCAAGGATTTGCTGTCGGGTTTCTTGCGCCTGCTGTTTGGTTTTTCGTGCCATGGCATTGTTATTTAGGGGGAGTGTGATTTACATACATTCGCGAATGTATGTACCATAGCACGCACATATAATTAACGCAGCAATGGGTTTTAAAGCTTGTGATCCATTGATCATTTTGAAATCGGACACTTGAGGTTTTTCTATGAACAAAAACAGAGGGTTAACGCCTCTGGCGGCCGTTCTGATGCTTTCAGGCAGCTTAGTGCTAACAGGATGTAACGATAAAGAAACCCAACAGCAAGGCGCCCAACAACAGGCGCCTGAAGTGGGCGTAGTCACCTTGAAGGCTGAGCCTCTCAACATTACTACCGATCTTCCTGGCCGCACCGCTGCGTATCGTATCGCCGAAGTTCGCCCTCAGGTCAGCGGCATCATCCTGAAGCGCAACTTCGTTGAAGGCAGCGATATCAAGGCCGGGACGTCTCTGTACCAAATCGATCCCGCCACCTATCAAGCCAGCTACGACAGCGCGAAAGGCGATTTGGCCAAAGCACAGGCCAGCGCTTCCATCGCACGCGTGACGGTAAACCGCTACAAGCCATTGCTGGGCACGAGCTACATCAGTAAACAGGACTACGACAACGCCGTCTCCACGCTGCAGCAGGCGGACGCCGCCGTCGTGGCCGCCAAGGCCGCCGTGGAAACCGCGCGCATCAACCTGGCGTACACCAAGGTGACCTCTCCGATCTCCGGCCGCATCGGCAAGTCCGCCGTGACCGAAGGCGCACTGGTCAGCAACGGCCAGGCAACCGCACTGTCTACCGTGCAGCAGCTGGATCCGATGTATGTCGACGTCACCCAGTCAAGCACTGATTTCCTGCGCCTGAAGCAAGAGCTGGCCAGCGGCGCGCTGAAGCAGGAAAACGGCAAGGCAAAAGTGAAACTGATGCTGGAAAACGGCACCGAATACGCGCAGGAAGGCACGCTGGAGTTCTCTGACGTCACCGTCGATGAAACCACTGGCTCCATCACCATTCGCGCCCTGTTCCCTAACCCGAACGATACGCTGTTGCCGGGCATGTTCGTACGCGCCCGTCTGGACGAAGGCGTGCGCAGCGATGCGCTGCTGGTGCCTCAGCAAGGCGTTACCCGCAACCCGCGCGGCGACGCGACGGCGTTGGTGGTAGGGGCAGACGACAAAGTTGAGCTGCGCACGCTGAAGGCCGACCAGGCGATCGGCGACAAATGGCTGGTGACCGATGGCCTGAAATCCGGCGATCGCGTGATCGTCTCCGGCCTGATGAAAGTGCATCCGGGCGCGCAGGTAAAAGTGCAGGAAGTTGACACTCAGGCGCAAAAACAGCCGCAGTCTGAAGCGCAGAAGTCATAAAAAGGAGCCTGTAATACATGGCTAAGTTCTTTATAGATCGCCCGATTTTCGCCTGGGTAATCGCCATCATCGTCATGTTGGCGGGGGTGCTTGCAATAATGAAACTGCCAATCGCGCAGTATCCCACTATTGCACCGCCGGCGGTGAGTATTTCCGCCAACTACCCGGGCGCAGATGCCAAAACGGTGCAGGATACCGTCACGCAGATTATCGAACAGAACATGAACGGTATCGATAACCTGATGTACATGTCCTCCACCAGTGATTCCTCTGGTAGCGTCACCATTACCCTGACGTTTGATTCCGGCACCGATCCTGACATCGCGCAGGTTCAGGTTCAGAACAAACTGTCGTTGGCCACCCCGTTGCTGCCGCAAGAAGTTCAGCAACAGGGCCTGAAAGTAGAAAAATCCAGCAGCAGCTTCCTGATGGTGGCCGGCTTCGTTTCCGACGATCCGAACATGACTCAGGACGATATTGCGGACTACGTGGCGTCCAACATCAAGGACCCGATCAGCCGTTCGTCCGGCGTGGGTGAAGTGCAGCTGTTCGGTGCCCAGTACGCGATGCGTATCTGGCTGGATCCGAACAAGCTGAACAACTTCCAGCTGACGACCACGGACGTGACCTCCGCCATCACCGAGCAGAACAACCAGATCGCCGCAGGCCAGCTGGGCGGCCTGCCGCCGGTGCCGGGGCAGCAGTTGAACGCCTCGATCATCGCGCAGACCCGTCTGACTTCGCCGGAAGAGTTCGGCAAGATCCTGCTGAAAGTGAATACCGACGGTTCTCAGGTACGCCTGCGCGACGTCGCTCATATCGAGCGCGGCGCGGAAAGCTATGCCGTTACCGCTCGCTACAACGGCAAGCCTGCCGCCGGCCTGGGTATCAAACTGGCGACCGGCGCCAACGCCTTGAACACTGCCAAAGGTGTGAAAGACGAGCTGGCCAAGATGGCGCCCTTCTTCCCGCAAGGGATGAAAGTGGTTTATCCGTACGACACCACCCCGTTCGTTAAAATCTCCATCAACGAAGTGGTGAAAACGCTGATCGAAGCCATCATCCTGGTCTTCCTGGTGATGTATCTGTTCCTGCAGAACTTCCGCGCGACGCTGATCCCAACCATCGCGGTGCCGGTAGTACTGCTGGGGACCTTTGCGATCCTCGCCGCGTTCGGCTTCTCGATAAACACCCTGACGATGTTCGGCATGGTGTTGGCGATCGGCCTGCTGGTGGATGACGCCATCGTGGTGGTGGAAAACGTCGAGCGCGTCATGTCCGAAGAGGGGCTGCCGCCGAAAGAAGCTACCCGTAAATCGATGGGCCAGATCCAGGGCGCGCTGGTGGGTATCGCCATGGTGCTGTCGGCGGTATTCGTGCCGATGGCGTTCTTCGGCGGTTCAACCGGCGCCATCTATCGCCAGTTCTCGATCACCATCGTGTCCGCGATGGCGTTGTCGGTGCTGGTGGCCTTGATCCTGACGCCGGCGCTGTGCGCCACCCTACTCAAACCGATCCCGAAAGGCGATCACGGGGTTAAAACAGGCTTCTTCGGCTGGTTTAACCGCATGTTCGAGAAGAGCACACATCACTATACCGACAGCGTGGGCAACATCCTGCGCAGCACCGGCCGCTATCTGATCATCTACCTGTTGATCGTGGTTGGCATGGGCCTGCTGTTCCTGCGCCTGCCTTCCTCGTTCCTGCCGGACGAAGATCAGGGCATCCTGTTGACCATGGTGCAGTTGCCTGCCGGTGCCACCGAGTCCCGTACCAACAAAGTGCTGGAAGAAGTCTCCGACTACTTCCTGAACAAGGAAAAGGACAACGTGGTTTCGGTGTTTACCGTCGCGGGCTTCGGCTTCAACGGTAACGGCCAGAACAACGGCCTGGCATTCGTCAGCCTGAAAGACTGGGGTGAGCGTCCAGGGGCCGGGAACAAGGTCGAGGCGATCGCGGGCCGTGCCATGGGTGCCTTCTCGCAGATTAAAGAAGGCCTGGTGTTCCCGTTCAACCTGCCGGCGATCATCGAACTCGGTACCGCAACCGGCTTCGACTTCGAGTTGATTGACCAGGGTGGCCTGGGGCACGAAAAACTGACCGAAGCGCGTAACCAGCTGTTGGGCATGGTTGCTCAGCATCCGGACGTGCTGGTGGGTGTGCGCCCGAACGGCCTGGAAGATACGCCGCAGTTCAAACTGATCGTCGATCAGGAGAAAGCCAAGGCGCTGGGCGTCAGCATCACTACCATCAACAGCACGCTGAGCACCGCCCTGGGTGGTTCGTACGTCAACGACTTCATCGACCGCGGTCGTGTGAAGAAGGTGTATGTACAGGCCGACGCGCCGTTCCGTATGCTGCCGGAAGACATCAACAAGTGGTACGTGCGCGGTACCAGCGGCCAGATGGTGCCATTCTCCGCCTTCTCTTCGGCGAAGTGGGAATACGGCTCACCGCGTCTGGAACGCTATAACGGCCTGCCGTCGATGGAAATTCTGGGCCAGGCCGCACCGGGCAAGAGTACCGGTGAAGCGATGAACCTGATGGAACAGCTGGCATCCAAACTGCCAAGTGGCATCGGTTACGACTGGACCGGTATGTCCTATCAGGAACGTCTGTCGGGCAACCAGGCGCCGGCGCTGTACGCCATCTCGATTCTGGTGGTGTTCCTGTGTCTGGCAGCGCTGTATGAAAGCTGGTCCGTGCCGTTCTCGGTCATGCTGGTATTGCCGCTGGGGGTTATCGGTGCGTTGCTGGCCGCGACGATGCGCGGCATGAACAACGACGTGTACTTCCAGGTAGGGCTGCTGACCACCATCGGTCTATCGGCGAAGAACGCCATCCTGATCGTTGAGTTCGCCAAGGATCTGATGGAGAAAGAAGGCAAAGGTCTGATCGAAGCGACGTTGGAAGCGGTGCGTATGCGTTTGCGTCCAATCCTCATGACATCTCTGGCCTTCATCCTCGGGGTTCTGCCGCTGGTTATCAGCAGCGGCGCAGGCTCCGGCGCACAGAACGCGGTAGGTACCGGCGTAATGGGCGGGATGATCACCGCCACCGTCTTGGCGATCTTCTTCGTGCCGGTGTTCTTCGTGGTGGTTCGCCGCCGCTTCAGCAAGAAGAACGAAGACCTGGAACACAGCCATCCGGTAGAACACCACTGATCGCTCAGTGAAGGGATCTCTACCCGATAACCGAAAAGGCCGCGCATGCGGCCTTTTTCTTTTGCTTCAGTTGCTTAATGCAAACCGTTCTCATTAATTCACTTTTGTGTGCAATTTGCGCTTGATCGCGATGCCAGGTCGGCGCATAATTATTGTTATAGTATAACATTACACGAGAGAGCCATTATGAAACCCGGCATCCACCCCGATTACCGCACCGTGGTGTTCCACGACGTCAGCGCCAATGCCTACTTCAAAGTGGGATCGACCATCAAAACCGATCGCACCATCGAACTGGACGGCGAAAGCTGGCCGTATGTCACCCTTGACGTCTCTTCTGCTTCGCATCCGTATTACACCGGCAAGCAGAAAGACTATTCCAAAGAAGGCAGCACGGCGCGCTTCCAGCAGCGCTTTGGCCGCTTTATCGGCAATAAGTAACAAGGAAATCCCATGCAGGTATTGAGTTCATTGCGTTCGGCGAAAAACCGCCACCCGGATTGCAAAGTCGTGCGTCGTCGTGGCCGCATCTATGTGATCTGTAAAAGCAATCCGCGATTCAAAGCGGTACAGGGACGTAAGAAAAAGCGTTAACTCCAAAGTGTCATCTGTCGCAAAGCCCCGTTGCTGCTCAACGGGGCTTTTTTTTTACGGCGAGAAAGTACCTGCAAGCCGTCCCCCGCCGGCAGGCGGGGGCGGAGATTACTTCATGCTGCTCAGCAGCGCGTCGACATTGTGCTTGAACGCCTGCTCATAGGTGGCCGCCGGGCCGCCCGCGCGGGAGAGCGCTTCAGGGTACAGCTCGCCGCCCGCCTTGGCGCCGGTGGCGGCGGCGATCTGTTTCACCAACCGCGGATCGGTCTGATTTTCGATAAAGTAAGCGTTGACCTTTTCCTGTTTGATTTGCTTGATCAGATTGGCCACGTCGCTGGCGCTGGCTTCGGCCTCGGTGGAAAACCCGACCGGGGCAAGGAAGGTGACGCCGTACTCTTGCCCAAAGTAGCCAAACGCATCATGGCTGGTCAGCACCTTACGTTTCTGTGGCGGCACTGCGGCGAACTGGGTTTTGGCCCACTGGTCCAGCTTTTGCAGCTGCTGAATGTATTCGGCTCCGCGCTGGCGAAAATAGTTGGCATCCTCGGGATCGGCGGCAATCAGGGCGTTCATCACGTTGGTAGCGTACTGTACGCCGTTTTTCATGCTGTTCCAGGCGTGGGGATCGGTAATCGGTTTGCCGTCCTCCTCCATTTGGCGGGTGCTGATCCCCTGTGAAGCGGTGATCACCTGCCCTTTATAACCCGAAGCGCTGACCAGGCGATCGATCCACCCTTCCAGTCCCAGGCCGCTGACGAACACCACATCAGCCTGAGCCAGCGTCTTGCCGTCCTGCGGCGAAGGCTCGAAACTGTGCGGATCGCCATCCGGCCCCACCAGCGTGCTAACCTTGACGTGATCGCCTCCCACCTGTTTGACGATATCGCCCAGAATGGAAAAGCTGGCGACGGCGTCGACGGTCTTCGCCATCGCCAATGGGCTGGCCAGCAGAGCAGCAACCGCCAGCGATATAGGTAAACGTTTCATACTTTCTCCTTGCAAAGGGCACTTCTCAACGGCGCGCGAAGGCGCAAATGCCTCCGCGCGTTCCAAACAGGATCGAGACGAAAAAGATGACGCTGGCGCTGAGCACGATCGCCGGGCCGGCAGGCAATGACGCGTAATAGGACCACACCAGCCCAATCACGCTGGAAAGCGCGCCGATGCCCATCGCCGTCGCCAGCGTCTGCGGCAGATTGCGCGCCCAGAAGCGCGCGCTGGCGGCGGGCAGCATCATCAGCCCCACCGACATCAGGGTGCCGAGGATCTGGAATCCCGCCACCAGATTGACCACAACCAGCGCCAGAAATAGGCCGTGGATCAGCGCCAACCGGCGCGGGGCGTTGACGCGCAGAAAAGTGACGTCGAAGGATTCGATCACTAACGCGCGGTACAGCGCCGCCAATGCCAGCAGCGAAACCGAGGCGATCGCACCGACCATCAGCATGGCCTGCGCATCCACCGCCAAAATCGAACCGAACAGCACGTGCAGCAGATCCACGCTGGAACCGCGCAGCGAGACCAGCGTGACCCCCAGCGCCAGTGACCCCAGATAGAACCCGGCGAAGCTGGCATCTTCTTTTAACGGCGTGCGGCGGCTCACCAGGCCGGACAGCATCGCCACCGCCAACCCGGCGATAAAACCGCCCACCCCCATCGCCACCAGCGACATGCCGGAGATCAGATAACCGATCGCCGCGCCCGGCAACACCGCGTGGGACAATGCGTCCCCGACCAGGCTCATGCGGCGCAGCAGCAGAAACACGCCCAGCGGGGCGGCGCTGAGCGACAACGCCAGACAGGCCATGAGCGCGCGGCGCATAAAACCGAAAGAGAGGAAAGGATCGATAAGCCCATGCAACAACATCATGGCGCCACCGCCCGCAGATCCGGCTGCCGTTCGGCGGCGTGATACCTCGGCACCTGTTCCAGCACCCGCTTGGCCGCGCCCCAGTGGCAAGCCTGCGGCGTCAGCAACAGTACCTGTGAAAAATGCTCGGCGACCATCGACATATCGTGCAGCACGGCGATCACCGTTTTCCCCTGCCGGTGCAGTTGCGCAATCACCTGCAGCAAAATTTGCGTGGTGGCGCTGTCGATACCGGTGAAAGGTTCATCCAGCAAAATCAGCGGCGCCTGTTGGACCAGCAGGCGCGCAAACAACACCCTCTGCAGCTGGCCGCCGGACAGTTCACCCACCGGAGTGTGCGCCAGCGCGCTCATGCCAACGCTCGCCAACGCCTCGTTGACCTGGCTCGCCGCACGCTTGTTCATGCCGCCGAACATGCCACTTTGCGGCCAACAGCCCATCGCCACCAGATCGCTTACCGCAATCGGGAATTGCCGATCCAGCTCCGCCTGTTGCGGTAGATAAGCTCTGCGCGGCGGCTTTCCGCCGCTAAAATTCAGGCTGCCCCCCAACGGCGGCAACAATCCGGCGAAGGTTTTCAGCAGCGTCGACTTACCCGCCCCGTTGACGCCCACCACCGCGGTGAGCGATCCGGCAGTAAACTGCCCGCTCAGCGGCGGGAAAAGTGGCGTGGCCCCATAGCCTATCGCCAACTGACGCAAGGTGATCATGGCAGCGACACCGCCCAGAAAATGCCGAGCCACAACAGGGCCAGCAGCACAACGGCCCCCGAACAGCGCACGGCAGCGGAGGTGGTAAACAACGAATTCAGTGACGACGCAGCGTCATGTTGTGAAGAGGGAGTCAATGTCGTGACCAACGCGATGGAATAATGGTTACAATATAACATCACACTCACTACAACGTCTCAAGCCCTGCCGTGCCAATTAATGCAACGGAACGTAACAGCCCCGCGCAGCGGCTCTCCCCCGCCACGCTCCCCTTATCAATCTCAGGGATATTCCCGTTCGACAGAAATGTTGGCATAGGGTAAAGAACAGCGGTAAATCGAAAAATTTACCGACGAGGGAGGAAAAGGAGTAAGATAAGCAGATAACATTGCTGTTGGCCGAGATTAATGCTTGTTACCCTTGCCTGTAACCTGGATGTCAACGCACTTTCTGTTAACAAATTAAAGAAAGTGATTAATGACAATATAGCGGAGTTAGTGCCGGCGCTGACCAGCGGACTCAGTTTTTATTCTGAAAGCGCACGCTATGCCGAAGATTCATTAGAAATACTTGATATAGTGCAACAGGGTGGTAGCGATTATTCAATGAGTTATCGTTATAAGTGGGGCATTTTTAATGCCTGCCTGGATATCAACAGCGAAGACACTCTCAGCGATAGCGTCCGGTTCCGTGTGACAGAACGGGGTTTAATCTTCGACATCATTGATAACTCACGTCCATCAACAGCGGATGAATTGTAAGTTTACGTAATAACTACAGGCCAAACGCGAAAAAATGATTTATATTCATTTTACGGGAAGTTTATTTAAAGACCGTTAAGCTGCCTCCGTCCATGATGTAAATCAGCTTACTCACATAGTGTTATCACACCGCAATTAAGACTTACGGAGGGGATGATATGGATGAGTATTCGCCTAAGCGACACGACATTGCTCAGCTCAAATTCTTGTGCGAAAATTTGTATGATGAAGGTATCGCTACCCTGGGAGACAGTCATCATGGGTGGGTCAACGATCCGACGTCCTCCGTCAACCTGCAGCTTAATGAGTTGATCGAACATATCGCTTCGTTTGTGATGAGCTATAAAATTAAATACATGGACGAATCTGACCTGTCGGAGTTAGTCGAAGAATATCTCGATGATACCTATACGCTGTTCAGCAGTTACGGTATCAATGATTCCGACCTGCGCCGCTGGCAAAAAACCAAGGCGAGATTATTCAGAATGTTCTCAGGAGAGGACATCTGTACGACAATGAAAACTTAAGGGATAATTATTCCCGAGCTATTTTTACGGTTATTAAACTAAAGGCCACCATGACTAAAACCGACTATCTGATGCGTTTACGTAAATGCACCACGATTGATACTCTCGAACGTGTTATTGAGAAAAATAAGTACGAGCTTTCCGATGATGAACTGGAGCTGTTTTACTCAGCGGCCGATCACCGTCTGGCAGAGCTCACCATGAACAAACTGTATGACAAAATCCCCACCTCCGTTTGGAAATATGTCAGATAATCAGACCCCCAACGCGTTGAGCCGATGCTTTTATCGGCTTCAATGTTCAAGCTGAATACGTACTTTTCCTATTGACAGTAAAACTTCATTTGCACTCCCCCTTTCAATAATAATATTGCCTGGAAACCATTTTCTTTTTAAATCGAGACAGGTTACGCCATCGCCCCCTCATTATGCTTGCATCCAGAACCGCTAATTCATTATCCAAAAGAATTGAGGGCGGGAAGAAAAGAAATGCCTTGTCGCTCTGCCTGATGACAGAAAGGGATAATCGATGAGTAGAAGAGAAACGGCAAAAGTGCGGATTGGCGAAGGCCAAATGGGTGGGGACCCTGCCAGCTACATCCCGGCACACACGTCACCTGCTGCGGCTGCTTCCTTCCGGACCTGACCGAGTTCACAAGTTAGTGTTGCGGGAGAACCAACAGGGCCCCCATTGACGGCTTCTGTACTCTGAAGCGGTGGGCATTATCGGCGATGCCCCGCCAAATAGCAAGCCAACCGGGGCTAACCGCTGTTTTCTTACCCACCTGCACTGTGGCACACTCTTCGCCTGGGTTTTGACTCGCGCAGGAACAGCAATATGCAACCAGAAGATGCCTCTTTCAGCCAGCGGGTATTCCACATCGTGGCCGCCATTCCTTACGGCAAAGTCACCACCTACGGCGAAGTCGCCCGGCTGGCCGGTTCACCGCGCGCCGCGCGCCAGGTTGGCGGCGTGCTGCGGCGTTTGCCGGAAGGCAGCGCGCTGCCCTGGCACCGGGTGATCAACCGGCACGGACAGATCTCGCAGCAGGGGGAGGATTTTCAACGGCAACGGCAGGCACTGCTGGCGGAAGGGATTATTTTCGGCCCGCACAGCACGGTCGATTTCGAGCGCTACGGCTGGCGCTGGTAAAACAAAACAGCCTTTGGCCGAAGCGCAAAGGCT
Organism: Serratia sp. CY47444; assembly: GCF_052168635.1. Taxonomy (NCBI): domain Bacteria; kingdom Pseudomonadati; phylum Pseudomonadota; class Gammaproteobacteria; order Enterobacterales; family Yersiniaceae; genus Serratia; species Serratia sp. CY47444. The sequence goes on along the minus strand of NZ_JBJNMH010000011.1, from coordinate 140,846 downwards.
GTTGATTTCATCTTGCTGTACCGCAGGAAATTTACTGCATGGCGGTTGGCGCAGCCTGAATCGGTACACCCTGAACCGGAACCAGCAGCAGATCGGCGCGAGTACCGTTGCGGTTAACCACTTCCTGGATAGTGTCGGTAATAAACATCAGTCGCCCGTTGACCGTCACCGCCGCGCTCAGAATGATACGCGCATTCGGTTGGATGTCGGACGGATTGTACGGTAGCGTAAAGTTGAATGGCGCCTGTTGCCCTTCAGTACGTATCGCGCGCTGTGCAATCACTTTGGACGGTGCATCCGCCAGCGAGGCGTCAGAGAGGGTGACCGTCAGTACGGCGTCCGGCGGCAGCGCAATACGCTGACGTATATTAACCGAACCTGTCACCGCCGGGCCTTGAATCTGCGTTTGCGCAGCCGCCGGATTACCGGCCGCCTGTGTAGGCACATCAGCACTCTTTTGCGCGCATCCTGCCAGCGTGATCGTCAGTGCCGCGGCACCGCCTACGATTTGCCAGAGTTTCATGGATCGGTCTCCTTTTTTATTATCAACATGTTGGTGGCTTTCACCACCGCACTTATTAAACCTAGCACAAAACACTGATAAATCCACTTTACCCCGCCTATTAATCACTTAAACAGCCCAGGGCGCCCACGATTAAGAGCATTCTCATCGGCCCTGTAATGCAAAATGTTGACGCCACGCCGTGATATTCCGCACACTGCGCAAAATGATTATTAGAAAGGTAACAATTTTATGAGCCAGGCATTGCAAAACCTCCTTGATCTGCTGGATCTGGAGAAAATCGAAGAAGGGCTGTTTCGCGGCCAAAGCGAAGATCTGGGGCTGCGCCAGGTGTTCGGTGGACAGGTTGTCGGCCAGGCGCTCTACGCCGCCAAGCAGACGGTGCCGGACGAGCGCAGCGTGCACTCGTTCCACAGCTACTTTCTGCGCCCGGGCGACAGCAGCAAACCCATCGTTTACGACGTAGAAACCCTGCGCGACGGCAACAGCTTCAGCGCCCGTCGCGTCAGCGCTATTCAGCACGGCAAACCTATTTTCTATATGACCGCCTCTTTCCAAAGCCCGGAAACCGGTTTCGAGCACCAGAACCTGATGCCGGACGTGCCGCCTCCAGAAGGGCTGCTGTCCGAGTCAGAGATCGCCCAGAAGCTGGCGCATATGCTGCCGGAAAAAGTGCGCGAAAAATTTATCGGCCAGAAGCCGATCGAAATGCGCCCGGTGAAATTCCACAATCCGTTGAAAGGCAGCGTGGAAGAGCCGCATCGCTACGTGTGGTTCCGTGCCAACGGCAGCATGCCGGACGATCAGCGCATCCACCAATATCTGCTGGGCTACGCGTCGGACTTTAACTTCCTGCCGACGGCGCTGCAGCCACACGGCGTCGGCTTCCTCGAGCCGGGCATGCAGGTGGCCACCATTGACCACTCAATGTGGTTCCACCGTCCGTTCCGTATGGATGACTGGTTGCTGTACGCGGTGGAGAGCTCCTCCGCCTCCGGCGCACGGGGCTTTGTGCGCGGCCAGATCTACACTCGCGACGGCGTACTGGTCGCCACCACCGTGCAGGAAGGGGTGATTCGCCAGCGCGACGCCTAATCCGCAATATAAAGTAAGGGGCGATGTTTCCATCGCCCCTTTTTGCTTCATCATTATTTTAGTCTTTCGCGCACTGCCCTGCTTCGAGTCTTATTGGTTGTAGGCGCTCTCGCCGTGGCTGTTGACATCCAGCCCTTCGCGCTCCTGCTCTTCCGGTACTCTCAGCCCCACCATCGCGCCCGCAATCTTGAAGGCGATAAAGGCGGCGACGCTTGACCACACCAGCGTAATCACGACGCTCAGCAGCTGGATCCACACCTGATGGCCCATCGTCACGCCTTCGGCATAGCCGGTGCCACCGAGGGAAGAAGCGGTGAACACGCCGGTCAGCAGACAGCCGACAATGCCGCACACCCCGTGCACGCCGAACACGTCGCAGGTGTCGTCCACTTTCAGCCATTTCTTCAACGTCACGACGCCCCACAGGCCGGCAACGCCGCCTACCAGGCCGATGATCAACGCCCCACCCACGCCCACGGTGCCCGCCGCCGGCGTCACCGCAACCAGCCCGGCGATCATGCCAGAGCAGGCGCCCAGCAGCGAAGGCTTGCCGCGCAGCACCCACTCTGCGAAGGTCCAGGAGAGAATGGCGCCCGCGGTAGCCACCACCGTGTTGAGGAATGCCAGGGCCGCGATGCCGTTGGCCGCGCTGGCGGAACCGGCGTTGAAACCGAACCAGCCGATATACAGGATGGACGCCCCGGTAAACACCATCGGCAGGTTGTGCGGTTTGAACGCCTCTTTACCGAAGCCGGCGCGTTTGCCGAGCAGATAGGCGCCGATCAGCCCCGCGCTGGCGGCGTTGATGTGTACCACGGTGCCGCCGGCGAAGTCCAGCGCGCCGTCGGTGGCCAGATAGCCACCGCCCCACACCATGTGCGCGATCGGCAGGTAAGACAGGGTGAACCACACGATCGCGAAGATCAGCACCGCCGAGAAGCGAATGCGTTCGGCGAAGCCCCCCACCACCAGCGCCACAGTAATGCAGGCGAAGGAGGCTTGGAAAGCGACGTGGATCATCTGGCTGATGCTGCCAGTGACGCTGTCGATGCCGATGCCTTTCAGCATCGCCGTCTCGAATCCGCCGAACACCGCATTGCCTTCGCTGAACGCCAGGCTGTAGCCATACAGCACCCACAGCACGCAGACCAGCGCGAAGGTGACGGTGACCTGCGTCAGCATCGACAGCACGTTTTTGCCGCGCAGCAGGCCGCCGTAAAACAGCGCGATGCCCGGCAGCGTCATGAACAGCACCAACGCGGTGCAGATCATCATAAAGGCGTTGTCGGCCTTATCGGCGACCGCCGGGGCGGCCAGGGCCAAAGAAGGAACCAGGGTTACCGAACTCAGGCCCAACATGGATAACAGTCTTTTCATTATCAATCCATCCCCATTGCTTAACTGAGTTCGTGGTTACAGTGCCGATTCGTCGGTTTCGCCGGTGCGAATGCGGATCACGCGTTGCAACTCGGCAACGAAAATTTTGCCGTCGCCGATTTTACCGGTGTAGGCGGCTTTGCTAATCACATCAACCACTTCATCCAACTGATCGTCGGCGATAGCGATATCGATTTTGACCTTGGGCAAGAAGTTGACGTTATATTCGGCGCCGCGATACAGCTCGGCATGCCCCTTCTGGCGGCCAAAGCCCTTCACTTCGGTTACGGTCAACCCCTGAATGCCCACGGAGGACAGAGCCTCGCGCACATCCTCCAGCTTGAACGGTTTGATTACCACGGTCACCAGCTTCATATTGCCCCTCCACGAATTAAGCCCAAACTCACCCCTGGTACGCGTCATATGTAGCAAGGGCTGTGCCAAATTTAATTTTGCATGACGATTCAGCGGATTAGCGCACACGCGGGCGCCGCCGCGACGCAGCGCAGCGCCGATACCTTGAATGGGTTAAATAATGCGCACTAATTTGGTGCGCATCGCGTCGAAAAAGTGCAGAAAGGGGGCGTAGCTTGGGCGAGTTGCCTGCTTGTGGTGCGTGGGAAAGAAACAAGGGCCGCGATCGCGGCCCCTGGGATCAGACGAGTTGGCTCTCCTCGCGCACCGCTTCCGCCAACTGCTCGCCCGCCAGCTGCAGTTGATACATCTGGTAGTAGCGCCCCTGCTGCGCCAGCAGCTGTTGATGGTTGCCCTGCTCCACCGCGTGGCCACGATGCAGCACCAGAATGGAATCGGCATCGACGATGGTTGAGAGGCGGTGGGCGATCACCACCAGCGTGGTGTGCTCGCGGATCGCACGCAGAGCCCGCTGGATCGCCTGTTCGGTGCCCGAGTCGATATTGGCAGTCGCCTCGTCGAGAATCAAAATCTGCGGCGCCTGCACCAAGACCCGCGCCATCGCCAGCAGCTGTTTCTGCCCGACCGACAGGTTATTGCCCTGCTCCCCCAGGCGGGTGTGGATACCCTGCGGGAAGCCGCGCACCAGACTCGCCAACTGCACCGTTTCCAGCGCCCGCCAAACGGTGTCTTCCTCGATGTTACGCCCCAACGTGACGTTGGCCAGTACCGAATCGGCGATCACCACCGGATCCTGCTGCACCATCGCTACGCCCTGACGCAGCGTGCGGTGCGACAGGCTGGATATCGGGCGTCCATCGAGACGCACTTCCCCCTCGCTGACCGGGTAATAGCCCATCAGCAAGTTGGCCAAGGTGCTCTTGCCGCTGCCGGTATGCCCGACCAGCGCCACGAAGCCGCGTGAGGGCACCGCCAGCGAAATATGCTGCAGCACCTTTTTGTCCGCACGGTAAGCGAAGCTCAGATCGGTGATGTCGATGCGGCCACCGGCCAGAGGACGATCGTCGGCACCGTAACTCTGCTGGCTGCGATCCATCAGCTCGAAAATGCGTTCGCCGGCCACCACCGCCTGCTGCAGGATCGACTGCTGTGACGTCAGCTCGATCAGCGGTTCATTCAGGCGCCCCAGGTAGTTGATGAAGGCGTAGAGGACGCCGACGCCAATCACGCCCTCGCCGCTGAAGCCGAACAACATCAACAGGCCGCACAGCACCAGCGCCGAAAACAGGCTGAGCAGCGGCCGCAGCAGAAAACCGTCGAGCCGCAGGGTCTGCATGCGCGCAAGATAATGCGACTGGCTGGCGGCGCTCATGCGCTCGCCGAAGCGCACCTGCTGGCGGAACTGCTGAATCACGCCCATGCCGTTGATCACTTCGTTGAAACCGTCGTTGATGTCCGCCAGATAACTGCGCACCCGGCGCACAATCGGCGTGCTGTAGTATTGATAGATGCCCATCACCACGAACACCGCCGGGAAGATGCAGATAGCCACCAGCGCCATGCGCCAGTCGAGGCTGAACATCGCCACCAGCATGGCGCCGATCAGCGCGGCGCTTTTCAGCACCGTGGAGACCACCATCACGTACAGATCCTTGATCACTTCGGTGTCGTTGGTAACGCGCGAGATCAATTGCCCGACCGGTTGTGTGTCAAAGGCGCTGAGCGGTTGGCGCAGCGCGGCGTCCATCACGTCGGTACGCAACCGCTGCACCACGCCCACCGCCGCCTGGTTGAACAACAGCGCCTGGAAGTAGTGCAGCGCCGCCGCCAGCAGCTCCAGCAGAATGTAGGCCGCCGCCAGCCCGCCGACAATCATCAGCGGCAGTTGCCCTTTGGCGACGTAATTATCGATAAAATAGCTGACCAGGATCGGCCCGGCGACTTCCGCCGCCGCCGCTATCCACAGCATCAGCACCGCCAGCCCCAGCGGTTTGCGGTACGGCGAGCCGTAGGCCAGCAGCCGCTTCAGCGTCGGCCACAGCTTTTGCACTTTATTCATCGGCCAACGCCTCCTCGCCGTTTTCCGGCGCTTCGTCCAGCGCCGCTTCCAGCTGCTGATAACGGTACATATCGCGATACCAGCCCGGCTGCGCCGCCAGCGCCGCCGGATCGCCGCGCTGCGCTACACCGCCGTGCTGCATCACCAGGATCTCGCTGGCTTCGGTCAATGCCGACAGCCGGTGCGCGCTGATGATCACCGTGCGATCTTGCCCCCAGCTGCGCAGGTTGTGCAGGATTTGGTGTTCGGTACGGCCGTCCACCGCCGACAGCGCGTCGTCGAGGATCAAGATCTCTGCATCCAGCAGCAGCGCACGCGCAATGGAGATGCGCTGTTTCTGCCCGCCCGACAACATCACGCCGCGTTCGCCCACCTCGGTGTCATAGCCTTGCGGCAGCCGCAAAATGTCCTCATGGACGCTGGCCAGCCGCGCTGCCTGTTCGATCTGCGCCTGCGTCGCGCCCGGATGGCCCAGCGCGATGTTGTTCGCCACGGTATCGGAGAACAGGAACGGCGTTTGGCTCACCACCGACAGTCGCGAACGCCAGTCGTCGAGTTTGACCTGCGGCAACGGCAGGCCGTGATAGCGGATCTGCCCTTGGTCGACGTCGAACTGACGCTGGATCAGCGACAACAGCGTCGATTTACCGGCCCCGGTCGGCCCGCACAGCCCCAGCATTTGCCCTGGTTTCAGCGTCACCGCCACATCGTGCAGCGCCGGATGTGGGTTTTCCGGGTAGTGGAACGCGCGGATATCCACGTCCAGCACGCCGCGCCCGGCCGGCAGCGCCTGTGGGCCATCCTGCACCGCCGGCGCCTCATCAAGCAGGCTGCGGATGCGGCTGTAGGCCGCGCTGCCGCGTTCGACGATGTTGAACATCCAGGCCAGTGCCAGCATCGGCCAGATCATCAGGCCGAGATACATCACAAAGCTGGTCAGTTGCCCGAGCGTCAGCGAACCGTTCACCACCATCCAACTGCCGCCGCCAATGGCCAGCAGGTTAGACGCACCGATGGCGATATAAATGGTCGGATCGAAGCGCGCATCCACCCGCGCCACGTGCATGTTCTTGGCCCCGGTCTGCGCCGCCACCTCGGCGAAGCGGTTGGATTGGTGATCTTCCAGCCCGAAGGCCTTGATCATGCGGATGCTGGTCATGCTTTCCTGCGCCTGATCGTTCAGGCTGGAAAACGCCGCCTGTGCCGATTTAAAGCGCTGGTGCAGCTGATCGCCGTAATATTTGATGGCGATCGCCATCAACGGCATCGGGATCAACGCCAGCACTGTCAGTTGCCAGCTGATTTGGGTGCTCATCACCACCAACACCACCAACCCCATCACCAGCGAATCCACCAGCGTCAGCACGCCTTCACCGGCGGCGAATACCACGCGATCCACGTCGTTGGTGGCGCGCGCCATCAGATCGCCAGTGCGGTGACGCAGGTAAAACGCGGGGTTTTGCCGGCTGAGCTGACGGTAAAAGTTTTCGCGCAGCTCGACCGCGAGCTGGTAGGACGCGCCGAACAGCAACACCCGCCACACATAGCGCAGCAGGTAAACGACGATCGCGGTACCGATCATCAACCCGAGCCAGGCCATCAGCACGCCGGTGGACATCTGTTTTTCGGTGACGCCGTCCACGATGATGCCGACCAGCTTAGGCGGCAGCAGTTGCAGGATGGCGATGACGATCAGCAGCACCACCGCCCCGAGGTAGCGGCGCCACTCCCGGCGGAAGTACCAGCCGATTTGAGCAAATAATCTCACGCAGTTTGATTCCAGGGTTTTATGGGATTTGTCTCTTTTTCTGCTTCAGCAGAGCAGGATACCACCGTTGAGCCGCCCGTCCGGTGAACTTTTCACTCCGGCACCGGCAGCGCGGTGGTGTATTTGATTTTTTCCATGGCAAAGCTCGAGGTGACGTCGATGAGGCCCGGTACGCCGTTCACCAGACGCTTATAAAAGCCGTCGTAGCTTTTCATGTCCGCCACTTCGACCTGCATCAGGTAGTCGTACTCTCCCGCCATGCGGTAAAACGCCAGCACCTCGGGCATCTGGCTGGTCAGCTGCACAAAAGCCTGATACCACTCGCTGCTGTGCTGCTGGGTTTTGATCAGCACGAACGCCGTCAGCCCCAGGCCGAGCTTTTCATTATCCAGCAAGGCCACCCGACCGCGGATATAGCCCTCGTCTTCCAGACGCTTCAGGCGTTTCCAGCACGGCGTCGAGGTCAAATTGACCGCATCCGCCAGCGCCTGCAGCGACTGGGTGCAATCTTGCTGCAGCATGCACAGCAGCTTACGGTCTATTTTATCTAACATAGCGGCCACCAGGAGAAAAATTTTCTCTCATTAGGCGATTAAACAGGAAAAATGGCAATCCTTTTTTCCCGCCGACAGGCTATGCTACGCCATAAATCAGCCCCCTATTCTGAGGCCAAATCATGACAAACTCTTGGGTAAAATATGCTATCGGTGAAATAGAAGCGGATTTTCAACGCTCCGCCGATACGCACCTAATTCGCCTGAACCTGCCGGCGTTTCCCGGCATCTGCCTGTACCTGAAAGATGAGAGCACCCACCCGACCGGCAGCCTGAAACACCGCCTGGCGCGCTCGCTGTTCCTTTATGGCCTGTGCAACGGCTGGATCACCGAGAACACCACCATTATCGAGGCCTCCTCCGGCAGCACCGCGGTGTCCGAAGCCTACTTCGCTCGCCTGATCGGCCTGCCGTTCATCGCGGTGATGCCGTCCTGCACCGCGCGCCGCAAGGTGGAACAGATCGCCTTTTACGGCGGCCGCTGTCACTTCGTCGATCACGCCGCCCAGATCTACGCCGCCTCCGAACAGCTGGCGAAAGAGCTGAACGGCCACTATATGGATCAGTTCACCTACGCCGAACGCGCCACCGACTGGCGCGGCAACAACAACATCGCCGACAGCATCTTCCGCCAGATGGCGCGCGAACCCTTCCCGGTGCCGAAACACATCGTAATGAGCGCCGGCACCGGCGGCACCTCCGCCACGCTGGGGCGCTACATCCGCTATCAGGGGCACGACACCCGGTTGACGGTGGTCGATCCGGAAAACTCGGTGTTCTATGACTGCTTCCACCACGGCGATCGCACCCTGATCGGCAGCTGCGGCAGCCGTATCGAAGGCATCGGCCGCCCACGCGCCGAGCCGTCGTTCATCCCATCGGTGGTCGACAACATGCTGCGCGTGCCGGATGCTGCCAGCGTCGCCACCATTCACTGGCTGGAAGGCGTGCTGGGCCGCAAGGTTGGCGCCTCTACCGGCACCAACGTTTGGGGTGCGCTGCAGTTGGCGAAGCAGATGCGGGAAAACGGCGAGCAAGGATCGATCGTCACCCTGCTGTGCGACAGCGGCGAGCGTTACCTGGATACCTATTACAACCCGGAATGGGTCAGCAACAACATCGGCGATCTGCAGCCGTATCTGGCGCAGCTAGCGGATTTGTAACGCCAGGCGTTAGGTAAAAAAAAAGCCGGGTAGTCATACCCGGCCGGCTGTAAGGAGAACCTCATTCTTCGGGGGAATAGGTGAGGCAAGGTGAACGCAGCCAATGTTGTAAATAGTGGGCCACCGCCTGTTGCTGGCAATGGCCGATAACCGGTAGCTGCGGCAGCAGGGATTTCAGCTGCGGCAGGGCGTTGCCCATCACCACGCCGTGCCCCACCGCCCCCAGCATCTCTTTGTCGTTCATTGCGTCGCCGAACGCCATGCAGTCGGCCATCGTCAGCCCCAGATGGCGGCTCAGCCGGTCCAGCGCCGTACCCTTGTTGCAACCGAGCGGCAACACCTCCAGGCAGTCGTAGGCGGAAAAGCACAGATCGGCCTCACCACCCAGCTGTGCCCGCAGCTGCACCTGCAAGGCCAGCAATTCCTCATGCGGCGCGACAAAACACACCTTGCTGTTGCCGAACGCCGGCAGGCGGCGCACGTCGGCCAACTGAAAACGAAAGCCGCTCAGGTGATGCGCCCGCAGCATCTCTTCCGGCACGGGGAATTCGGTCAGCCAACCTTCGTCGCGGAACACATGCATGCTGGCGCAGGTGCGCCAATGATGATGCAGCACCTCTTCGGCGACCGCCGCCGGCAGATCGGTGGCATGCAGCTGTTGGCCGCGGTTGTCATACACCCGCGTGCCATTGCCGGTGATCAGGTAGCCCTGCAGCCCCAGCTGCGCCATGATCGGTTGCGCATCGAGGTAGTGCCGTCCGGTGGCGAACGTCACCACCATCTCCCGTTCCACCAGCTGGTTCAGCACCGCCAGCGTTTCCGGGCCAACCCGGTGATCCGGCATCAACAGCGTGCCGTCCATATCGAAAGCTGCCAGGCGATACATAGAGACCTCTGAATGTGAACGCGATTACAATCACTGCAGTATGGGATGGCATTTGCGGAAGTAATAGTGAACAATTTGAGAAAACTGTTCCGGATTTCTACTCATGCGCCTGGTTCACCGTCTCAGCCAATATCAACGCCTGTACCATCAGCTCGGCAGCGCGCCGGTCGCCGTGACCATCGGCGAACTGGCGGCGATGTTCTATTGCAGCGAGCGACACGCCCGCACGCTGGTGCAACAGCTGCAGGATCAAGGCTGGTTGAGCTGGCATTCGCAGCCCGGCCGTGGCAAACGCGCTCGCCTGCACTGCCTGAAAACCCCGGATGAACTGCGCGCGCAGCTACTGCAACAGCTACTGCAACAGGGCAACCATCAGGGGGCGCTGGAGATGGCGCAACTCGATCCGCAGCACCTGCAGGATCTGCTCAGCCCGCACCTCGGCGGGCAATGGCAGGCCGGCAGCCCGACGCTGCGCATTCCCTATTACCGCACGCTGGAAGCGCTCGACCCGCTCACGCTGACCGGCCGCGCCGAACAACATCTGGTGTCGACCCTGCACGCCGGGCTGACGCGCCTAGTGACCGGTAACCCGGAACCGCAGCCCGATCTGGCGCACCACTGGCAGATTGACGATCGCGGCCTGCGCTGGCGCTTCTTTCTGCGCAGCCAGCTGCGCTGGCACAACGGTGAACCGCTGACCGGCCACCAGCTGCTGCAAACGCTGGAAAAACTGCAGCGCCACCCGCGTAGCCAACCCAGCTTGGCCAACGTCGCGAACATCAGCCTGCCGCATCCGCTGTGCATTCAGTTTGATCTGCAGTTGCCGGACTATTGGCTGGCCCACCGGCTGGCGGAGCTGCCTTGTCTGATGACCCATCCGGAGCTGCCGGCCATCGGCGCCGGCCCGTTCAAACTGACGTTGAATGAACCGCAGCTGGTGCGGCTAGAACAGCACGCCGGTTACCATCTGCAGCATCCGTATCTGGACACCATCGAATACTGGATCACCCCCGATCTGCCCACCGCCGGCGCCGACGCCAGCTGCCAGCATCCGGTGCGCATCACCATCGGTCAGCAAGACGATTTGGCGCAGGCCCGGCCGGTACAGCGCAGCATGAGCCTGGGCTGGTGTTATTTGGCGCTGAACCTGCGCCACGGCGTGCTGAGCGAAGCCCAGGGGCAAAAGCTGCTGATGCTGATCCAGCAGTCAGGCCTGCTGAACCATCTGCCGATCCCCAACAGCGTGATCACCCCCAGCCATGAAATGCTGCCCGGCTGGCGCATTCCCAGCCAACAGATTGAAGAAGATGTCCCCCTGCCTGCCCGGCTGACGCTGCTGTATCGGCCGCCGGTCGAGCTGGAAACGGTGACGGTCGCGCTGCAACAGCTGTTGGCGCAGCACGGCTGCGAGCTGGAGGTGTGCTACTACGCCGGCAAGCGCTGGCAAAGCGAGGAACAGATCGCCCAGGCCGACCTGCTGTTGGCGGACAACCTGATCGGCGAAGCGCCTGAGGCGACGCTGGAGAGCTGGCTGCGGCAGGATACGCTGTGGCGCGGCATCCTGACGGAAAGCCGCTGGCAGCAGCAACAGGAGACGCTGCAGCAGATCCAGCAGCTGCAGGCGCAGCAACCGCGCTTCGAGCGGCTGCAGGCCTATTACCAACGGCTGATGGCCGCCGCCATCATCACGCCGCTGTTCCACTACCAGTATCAGATCAGCGCGCCGCCGCGCATGCATGGCGTGACGCTGACCGCGCACGGCTGGTTCGATTTTTGCCAGGCGTGGCTGCCGCCGCCGGTGGACGACGCACCGACCTGAGCCGAACCGCCCTGCGCCTGGCGGCCCTTTCTGCTACTATTGTCGCCGCAACGCAATTTTTATCCTGCCGCCCGAATGTGTATCGGGAATGGCCAAAGTCCAAAAAGGTGATTTTATGAAGCGCGCGGTTGTCGTTTTCAGCGGTGGACAAGACTCCACGACCTGCTTGATCCAGGCATTGCAACAGTATGACGAAGTTCACTGCGTCACGTTCGATTATGGCCAGCGCCATCGCGCCGAGATTGAAGTGGCTCAAGAGCTGTCGGTGGCCCTCGGCGCCAAAGCGCACAAGGTGCTGGACGTAACGCTGCTCAATGAGCTGGCCGTCAGCAGCCTGACGCGCGACAATATTCCGGTTCCCGCCTACGATCCCAACCAGAAAAACGCGCTGCCGAGCACCTTCGTGCCGGGCCGCAATATCCTGTTCCTGACGCTGGCGGCGATCTACGCCTACCAGGTGGAAGCGGAAGCGGTGATCACCGGCGTATGTGAAACCGATTTCTCCGGCTACCCGGATTGCCGCGACGAGTTCGTTAAAGCGCTGAACAAAGCGGTGGTGCTGGGCATCGCTCGCGATATCCGCTTCGAAACGCCGCTGATGTGGCTGAACAAGGCCGAGACCTGGGCGCTGGCGGATTATTACCACCAGTTGGATCGCGTGCGGCAGGATACGCTGACCTGCTACAACGGCATCAAGGGTGACGGCTGTGGTGAATGCGCTGCCTGCAACCTGCGCGCCAATGGCCTGATGCAATACCGGGCCAACCAGGCGGAAGTGATGGCGGCGTTGAAACAGAAGGCCGCTCTGGCCTGAGGCAGTGACGGCGGCAACCTCTGCCGCCCGTGAGTTTACTGCGGGTTTTCCTTCAGCGTGAGCGCCTCCAGGTGCTCGCGCAATTCGCCTTCAATCGGCAGCGCCCGCTGCGTTTTCAGATCGACGCACACGAAAGTCAGCAGCGCGTCGGCCACCGGCGTCCCCGCCGGATCCTGCGTCACCTTTTGGCTCAGCACCCCGCTCTTGCCGTTGAGCTGCACCATCTGGCTGTCGATACGCAGCTTATCCCCCAATACTGCCGGGCTGCGGTAATTGATATTGATGTTCACCACGATGAAAGCGATGTTGTTTTCCGTCATCCAGCGGAACCCGGCCTCGTTTTCCAGCCACTCCCAGCGCGCCTCTTCCAGAAACTCCAGATAGCGGGCGTTGTTAACGTGCTGGTAAACATCAAGGTGATAACCGCGAACTTTGATAAAGGTTTGCATAGGGAACGATCGCTCCTGCCTGGTGATTACAGAAAGAGGGAGCCGCAGAGGCTCCCTCGCCCGTTTGGTCAACGCGCCAAACTGGTAAGACCTGTAAAATGTAGCAGAGGAGTCACGGCCTCAGCGGCATTTTGCCACGCAGCCGCGACCGGGATCACATTTTCAGCCGAGTGCGGTTCTTCTCGAACAGCGCCGGCCCGATGCCCGGCACCTCCTGCAACTGCTCAACCTGGGTGAACGGCCCGTTCTGTTCGCGGTAGCGCACGATGCCTTCCGCCTTCTTCAGACCGACGCCGCTCAGGGCGGCAGCCAGCTGTTCGGCGGTGGCCTGATTGATGCTGACCGCCGCCTCTTCGGTTGCCTTGGTCATCACCGATTGCCCGCCATTGCCCGCCGGTGTTGAGAGCATCGGCGCCGGCGCATCGGCTTTATCTACCGCGGCGGCTGGCCCCGCGAGGCATAACAACAGCGCGGTCAGCGCCGCTTTGACGTGATGACGGTAACCTGATAACGCTTTTTTCTCTGTATGTTGCATGCTGTATCCTCCTTGTGTGTGACAGCACGGCTACCTTGCCGCGGCGGCGGATATTCAGCAATCGGCGGATATCAGATGTGGAAAAGGCCGCGAAAGCGGCCTTTGTTTGTTGCACTGCGTTGCAGAAAAATGCGGCGATTACTGCGGCTGTTGCTCAGCGGCGCCCATTTTGATTTTGGCTTCTTTACGCAGGCTCGCCAGCAGCGAATCGAAGGAAACGCCGGTCGCGCCCTCTTCCATCTTGCCGACGAAGGTTTTCATTTCGTCTTCCGGCAGCGTGCCTGGCTTCACCGCATCGAGTGCGATCAGCACCACGTTGTCCTGGCGATCCTGCGACATGCCGTACACCGGTTTGCCGTCCTGCGGGTGCGGCAGCGCGAACACGCTCTCCACCAGCTGGCTGTCTTCCGGCGCGCGCGCCATCTTCTGCACGGCGCCAAAGCTCAGGCCGGCGGCTTTCATCGCCTCGTCGCCCTTGCCCTGCTTCAGCTCAACCAGCAGCTTCTCGCCCTGCAGCTTCGCTGCCTGCAGCGCCTTGTTGCGCTTCACCAGATCTGCCACGCGGTCTTTGACCTGGTCGAACGGCTCGATGCCTTCCGGCTTGTGGCCACTCACGCGCACCACGAAGGCGCGGTCGCCGTCTACGGTGATAACGTCAGAGTTGCTGCCCGGCGCGCCGTTCTCGCCGATCAGCGAGCCATCGAAGATCGCCTGCACGACCGGCTTGAAGTTCAGCGCGGCGGGAATGTTGTCGCGGGTGAACCAGTCGCTTTGCGCCGCTTTCACGCCGGCCGCTTCTTCAGCCGAGGCCAGTGATTCGTTGTCGCTGGTCGCCGCTTCGCTCACCTTCTGCTGCAGCGCGTAATACGCGTCTACCGCTTTCTCCTGCTGCACCTGCTTGGCGATAGCGTCATGCACTTCGCTCAGCGGTTTCAGTTTCTCAGGTTCGATGTCGTTCAAACGCACGATCAGGAAGCCGACAGAGGATTTCACCACGCCGGACAGCTGCCCTTTCTCGGTCAGGTTAGCCTGTTTCAGCTCGTCGGCGGTGGTTTCCGGCTCCAGCCAACCCAGCTCACCGCCGGTACGGCGTGAAATGATGTCGGTGGATTTTTCTTTCGCCAGGGTGGCGAAATCGGCACCCTTCTTCAGCTCGTCCAGCGCCGCGTTGGCTTCCGCCTCGGTTTTCAGTTGGATCACGCTGTAGTTTTTACGCTCCGGCTGGCCATAGCTGCTCTTGTGCTGGTCATAGTAAGCGCTGATGTCCTCTTCGCTCACTTTCACCTTGTCCTGCATGGACGCGGCGTCCAGCGGGATATAGCTCACTTTCACCTGCTCCGGAGCGATGAAGCTGTTTTTATTCTGATCGTAATACGCCTTCAGTTCGTCGTCGCCGGCGCTCTGTTTCGCCTGCAGCGCTTTCAAATCGATGGTCGCCAGGCGCACGTCGCGCTCCTGCAGCACCAACGCCGCCATGGCTTGCGATTCGGACGGCAGCACAAAGCCGGAATCGCCGAAGGCCTGGATCACCTGCTGATTGACCAATTGCTGACGCATCGACTGCGCGAAATTGTCGGCGGTGTAGCCCATGCGGCCGATCAGGTCGAGGTATTTGGCGTTATCAAACTGGCCGTTGGTCTGGAAGTAAGGCGCCTTGCGGATGGCGTCCTTGATCTGATCGTCGCTGACCGTCAGGCCCAGCTTCTTGGCGTACTGGTCGAGCAGCATGTTGTCGATCAACTGGGACAACACCTGACGGCGCATCTGCTGCATGTAGCCTTCGTTGCCGGCCAGCGCGGAGAACTGGTCACCCAGTTGCTGCTGCATGCGGCTACGCTCGCTTTGGAAAGCCTGTTCCAGCTGAGCACGTTCGATCGTCTGACCATTTACTTTCGCAGCATAATCGCCGGAGCCGCCGATCAGGTAGTTACCCACCCCGGTCAGAACGAATGACAGGATGATCAGGGCCAGGATGATTTTGAGCACGACGTGATTGGCAGCCGCGCGTAAATTGTCCATCATAGTGTGACAACACTCCGCTGTGATGTGGATTAACAACCCTTGTGCAGGCGCGTTCCCTGCGACAAAAATAAAAAAAGCGCATCAGTCCGATGCGCCTTGTATCTTACCTTACCAGCACCGCTGCGTCAGGTGATTGTTTATTACAAAACCCTGTTACGCTAAACGGTTAGACGCTAAATCAGTTTACAGCGTCTTTCAGCGCTTTCCCTGCACGGAAGGCCGGTACTTTGGCTGCCGCGATTTTGATCTCTTTACCGGTCTGCGGGTTGCGGCCGGTACGAGCCGAACGTTCACGCACGGTGAAGGAACCGAAACCTACCAGAGCCACGTCATCCCCTGCTTTCAGAGAGTCGGTAACGGAAGCGATTACTGCGTCTAAAGCACGTCCCGCTGCCGCTTTGGAAATATCAGCACCTGCGGCAATCTTGTCGATCAGTTGTGACTTATTCACTCTATCATCCCCTCTAGAATTCTATCGTCGCACCGAAAAATCCCTACGGTTGCGACAGCGCAGCTGTTATATCAATCCCATCGAACCTTGGCAAGCCACCGACTGGGTGGCAAAACGCGGGCCGACAGAGATCTAACTTAGCGGTACAAAAAAATACTGGCAAGTCCGAAATGGCTTGCCAGTATAAGTTTTATCAATGGTTTTTGCGATTCGTCACTATTTTGCCGCTACCGGCAGTGCGCCGAAGGCCGGGTTTTGCAACGCAATGTTCAAAACTTCATCGATTCGCTGCACCGGATGAATCTCCAGATCGGCGATAACATTGTCCGGGATCTCTTCCAAATCGCGCTTGTTCTCGTAAGGGATCAGCACGGTTTTGATGCCGCCGCGATGCGCCGCCAACAGCTTCTCTTTCAGGCCGCCGATCGGCAACACCTGACCACGCAGCGTGATCTCGCCGGTCATCGCCACATCGGCGCGTACCGGGTTGCCGGTCAGGCAGGAGACGAGCGCGGTGCACATCGCGATACCGGCGCTCGGGCCGTCTTTCGGCGTCGCCCCTTCAGGCACGTGCACGTGGATGTCGCGTTTCTCGTAGAAATCGGCGTTGATGCCCAATTTCTCCGCGCGCGCACGCACCACGGTCAGCGCCGCCTGAATCGATTCCTGCATCACCTCACCCAGGGAACCGGTGTAGGTCAGCTTGCCTTTGCCCGGCACGCAGGCGGTTTCGATGGTCAGCAGATCGCCGCCCACTTCCGTCCACGCCAGCCCGGTGACTTCGCCCACGCGGTTTTCGGTATCCGCACGGCCGTAATCGACGCGCTGCACGCCCAGGTAATCCTTCAGGTTGTCGCCGTTGATCTCGATATGCTTGAGCTTCTTGTCCATCAGCAACGTTTTCACCGCTTTACGGCACAGCTTGGAGATTTCACGCTCCAGGCTACGCACCCCGGCTTCGCGGGTGTAGAAGCGAATGATGCCGATGATGGCGCTGTCGTCGACCGTCAGTTCGCCTTTTTTCAGCGCGTTGCGCTCAAGCTGCTTCGGCAGCAGGTGCTGCTTGGCGATGTTGAGCTTCTCGTCCTCGGTGTAACCCGACAGGCGGATCACTTCCATACGGTCCAGCAGCGGCGCAGGAATGTTCATCGAGTTAGAGGTGGCAACGAACATCACGTCGGACAGATCGTAATCGACTTCCAGGTAGTGGTCGTTGAACGCCACGTTCTGTTCCGGATCCAGCACCTCCAGCAGAGCGGAAGCCGGATCGCCGCGCATGTCGGAAGACATCTTGTCGATCTCATCCAGCAGGAACAGCGGGTTCTTCACCCCAACCTTAGCCATCTTCTGGATCAGTTTGCCTGGCATCGAACCGATGTAGGTACGACGGTGACCGCGGATTTCCGCTTCGTCACGCACGCCGCCCAGCGCCATGCGCACGTACTGGCGACCGGTCGCTTTGGCGATCGACTGCCCCAGTGAGGTTTTACCCACGCCCGGTGGCCCCACCAGACACAGGATCGGCCCCTTGATTTTGCTGACGCGGCTCTGAACCGCGAGGTACTCGAGGATGCGATCCTTGACGCGCTCAAGGCCGTAGTGATCGGTATCGAGCACTTCCTGCGCCTTGTTCAGGTCTTTTTTCACCTTGCTGCGCGCATTCCACGGCACCTGCAGCATCCAGTCGATGTAGCCGCGCACCACGGTCGCTTCCGCCGACATCGGCGACATCATCTTCAGCTTTTGCAGTTCCGCTTCGGTTTTCTCGCGCGCCTCTTTCGGCATTTTCGCCGCATCGATCTTGCGCTTCAGCGCTTCGTGCTCGTCCGGCGCGTCGTCCATTTCGCCCAGTTCTTTCTGAATCGCCTTCATCTGCTCATTCAGATAGTACTCGCGCTGGCTCTTCTCCATCTGCTTCTTGACGCGGTTGCGGATACGTTTCTCAACCTGCAGCAGGTCGATCTCCGATTCCATCATCGCCATCAGGTATTCCAGACGCTCGGTGATGTCGGACATCTCGAGCACCGACTGCTTGTCGCTGAGTTTCAGCGGCATGTGGGCAGCGATGGTGTCCGCCAGGCGCGCGGCGTCGTCGATGCTGTTCAGTGAGGTCAGCACCTCCGGCGGGATTTTTTTGTTCAGCTTGATATAGCCTTCAAACTGATTGATCGCGGTGCGCACCAGCACTTCCTGCTCGCGCTCGTCGATCGATGGCGACTCCAGGTATTCCGCCTGCGCGGCGAAATGCTCACCGCTGTCGGACAGCGTAGTGATGCGCGCGCGCTGCAGCCCCTCGACCAGCACTTTTACCGTGCCGTCCGGCAGCTTCAGCATCTGCAGGATCGACGCTACGGTGCCAACCGAGAACAAGTCGTTAATGCCAGGTTCATCCGTTGAGGCCTCTTTCTGTGCCACCAGCATGATCTTCTTATCGTGATCCATTGCGGCTTCGAGGCACCGAATCGATTTTTCCCGGCCAACAAATAACGGGATCACCATGTGCGGATAAACCACCACGTCGCGCAATGGCAGGACGGGGATTTCAATGCGTTCGGAACGCTCAGGGTTCATAGAGCTCTCTCTTAGTTTAATTTCCGCCAGGTTGAGGGGGAATCTCATGAGACGCAAGCATCTAACGTTTCATAAAATCTGGTTAATGAGTATATGGGGATGAATCTCTTACATTCAACGGCAAGAATGCAGGAAAAAGAAATGGGGGATGAAATCCCCCATTTTGCTGATAACGCTCTGGTTTGACTGGCTAATTATTCGCCAGATGCCTGGGCTTCCGGCTTGCCGTAAATCAGCAGCGGCTTGGATTGGCCGGCGATCACCGACTCGTCGATCACCACTTTGTCTACGCTGTCCATCGACGGCAGATCGTACATGGTGTCGAGCAGCGCACCTTCCACGATGGAACGCAGGCCGCGGGCGCCGGTTTTGCGCGCCATGGCTTTCTTGGCAATGGCGTTCAGCGCTTCGTCACGGAACTCCAGCTCCACGCCTTCCAGGTTGAACAGCGCCTGATACTGCTTGGTCAGGGCGTTCTTCGGCTCTTTCAGGATCTGAATCAGCGCGTCTTCGCTCAGTTCGCTCAGGGTCGCCACGACTGGCAAACGGCCGATGAACTCAGGGATCAGCCCGAATTTGATCAGATCTTCCGGTTCGGCCTGCAGCAGCAGTTCGCCTTCGGTCGCCTTCTCGGACTCGCCCTTGACGGTCGCGCCGAAGCCGATGCCGGAGCCGGTGTTGACGCGCTGACCGATCACCTTATCCAGGCCGGCGAATGCGCCGCCGCAGATAAACAGGATCTTGGAGGTATCGACCTGCAGGAACTCCTGCTGCGGATGCTTGCGCCCGCCCTGCGGCGGAACCGCGGCGATGGTGCCTTCAATCAGCTTCAGCAGCGCCTGCTGCACGCCTTCACCCGAGACGTCACGCGTGATCGACGGGTTGTCGGACTTGCGGGAAATCTTATCGATTTCATCGATATAAACGATGCCGCGCTGCGCTTTTTGCACGTCATAGTCACATTTTTGCAACAGCTTCTGGATAATATTTTCCACGTCCTCGCCCACGTAACCAGCTTCGGTCAGCGTGGTGGCGTCGGCCATGGTGAACGGCACGTCCAGGAAACGCGCCAGCGTTTCCGCCAGCAGGGTTTTACCGCTGCCGGTCGGGCCGATCAGCAAGATGTTGCTCTTGCCCAACTCGATACCGTTGCTGGTATCGCCGTTGCGCAGGCGTTTGTAGTGGTTGTACACCGCAACCGCCAGCACTTTCTTCGCCTGCTCCTGGCCGATGACGTAGTCATCCAGGTGGTGGCGGATCTCGTGCGGCGTCGGCAGCGCACTGCGCTCACGATGCGGGGCAACTTCTTTAATCTCTTCGCGAATAATGTCGTTACACAGATCGACACATTCATCGCAGATATACACTGACGGCCCGGCAATCAGCTTACGCACTTCATGCTGGCTTTTGCCGCAAAAAGAGCAGTACAGCAGCTTTCCTGAACCGTCTTTGCGCTTATCTGTCATCAGTCAAACCTCTTCTTTAGTCTTGTCCCGCAGGAAAATCACGGCGGCAGTGCGCCCAAACTCATATCGGGAACGCCGAGGGGCTACAAGAGAGCGAGCCCCTGCCCACTCTGATTACTATAGTCCATCGGCGCCGCGTGGTTCTAGCTGCGGTGTGTCAGAATGCCGTCAACCAGGCCGTATTCCACGGCTTCTTCCGCGGTCATAAAGCGATCGCGCTCGGTGTCGCGTTCGATCTGCTCCAGCGGCTGGCCAGTATGCTCGGCCATCAGTTCGTTCATGCGCGCTTTCACCTTGAGGATTTCACGCGCGTGGATTTCGATGTCCGTCGCCTGGCCCTGGTAGCCGCCCAGCGGCTGGTGAATCATCACGCGCGAGTTCGGCAGGCAGAAACGCTTGCCTTTGGCGCCGGCGGTCAGCAGGAAGGAGCCCATCGAGCACGCCTGGCCCATACAGATGGTGCTGACGTCCGGCTTGATGAACTTCATGGTGTCGTAAATCGACATGCCCGCGGTAATTACCCCACCCGGCGAGTTGATGTAGAGGTAAATGTCTTTTTCCGGGCTTTCCGCTTCGAGGAACAGCATTTGCGCCACGATCAGGTTGGCCATGTGATCTTCCACCTGGCCGGTCAGGAAAATGATGCGCTCTTTCAGCAGGCGGGAATAGATGTCGTAAGAACGCTCCCCGCGTGAAGTTTGCTCTACCACCATCGGCACCAGCGCCATGTTCGGTGCAAATTGATCTCGTTCGCCACTGTATGACATTACCGTCTCCTAATAGAAATTGCCTTGGCGGCCAGGGTGTCACCCTAATACGCCGATTCTACTTGAGAACGGCCATGATGACTATGCTCAAGCATTCGACCCGCGCCACACGTACCCGACGGTTATTTCATCCCGCGCACTTTGGCAAACAGCCCCAGAATTATTCTTTACAGATTGGGGGAGCCCGGCGCGATTTCAAGCCCAGAGGCCGATTTTCTCCGCGCGCCGAAAACGATGCCGTTAATCTGACCGTTATCATGCCAGCCAGTTCCCCAGGCAACAGGGTAAATATAGTGCATATTGCCCCGTTTAACCTGAGATTAATCAGCAACGTGGCAAAAAGAAAAGCCCGCAACCTGAGGTTGCGGGCTTTTTCATCGTGCGCCGGTTCGCCAGGCGAAACCGGGGGCGCCGTTCATTGCGCCCGGCACGCCGGCATTACGCCTGTTGAGTCTGGTTCATCAGCTCGCTGAAGGTAGTGGCTTTTTCTGTCACTTTCGCTTTTGCCAGCAGGGCTTCAACCGCTTGCTCTTCCAGAGCCACGTTGCGCATGTTGTTCATCAGCTCTTTGTTTTTGCTGTAGAACTCGATGACTTCGCTTGGATCTTCGTAGGCAGAAGCCATTTCTTCGATCAGCGTCTTCACGCGGTCTTCGTCAGCTTTCAGATCGTTGGTGCTGATCACTTCGCCCAGCAGCAGGCCAACCACTACGCGGCGTTTCGCTTGCTCTTCGAACAGCTCGCGTGGCAGTTCCAGCGCTTGCTTCTCGTTGCCGCCGAAACGCTGTGCAGCCTGACGACGCAGTACGTCGATTTCGCCGTCGATCAGGGCAGCAGGCACGTCAATTTCGTTCGCGCTCACCAGGCCATCGATCGCCTGAGACTTGATGCGGTTACGCACGGCGCCTTTCAGCTCGCGCTCCATGTTCTTGCGAACTTCGGTGCGCAGACCGGCAACGGAACCGTCCGCCACGCCGAAACGTTTGATGAACTCTTCGGTCAGTTCCGGCAGTTCGCGCTCTTCAACTTTCTTCAGCACGATAGCGAATTTGGCCGCTTTGCCCTTCAGGTTTTCCGCGTGGTAATCTTCCGGGAAGTTCACGTCGATGGAGAACTCTTCGCCCGCCTTGTGACCGACCAGACCTTCTTCGAAGCCTGGGATCATGCGGCCCTGGCCCATTGCCAGCACGAAGTCAGACGCTTTGCCGCCTTCGAACTCTTCACCGTCGATAGAACCGGTGAAGTCAACGGTCACGCGATCTTCAGCTTCCGCTGCGCGATCGGTTTCTTTCCAGGTCGCCTGCTGCTTGCGCAGGGTGTCCAGCATCGCGTCGACGTCTTCGTCGTTCACTTCGACCACAGGTTTTTCAACTTCGATGTTTTCCAGGCCTTTCAGCTCAACTTCTGGATACACTTCGAATTCAACGGCGAAAGTGAAGTCTTCACCTTCTTTGTACTCGCCCGGCACGTAGTTTGGTGCGCCGGCCGGATTAATCTTTTCTTTGATGATCGCATCAACGAAGCTGCGCTGCATCGCTTCGCCCAGCACGTCCTGACGAACAGAAGCGCCGTAACGCTGTTCCACGATGTTCATCGGCACTTTGCCTTTGCGGAAGCCGTCGATACGCACGCTTTTCGCTGCGTTGATCAGCTCTTTCTTCACCGCCTGCTTGATAGTATCAGCCGGTACAGTAATAGAGAGACGGCGCCCAAGGCCTTGAGTGGTTTCTACTGAAACTTGCATCTTGTTACCTCAAAAAAATCACAGTGCTCGGTCAACTCCGTTCCAAGAACCAGGACGGCTACAGATAAGAACCGAGTTCCCTGATGACAGAAGCGTCCCGAAACCATTCCGGAAAAATAAGACGCGACATTATAGCGGCGCATGCGTGGCGAGTCGAGGAAAGCTAGGCGGCGCAGGCGCGCTAAAACTCACACTTTTGCCGATTCGATCGCCAAAAGGCCGCCAAAACAGACCGAACGTTGGCCACATTGCGCGTCGGCCGTGTCGTCGTCAAAAACAGAAACGGCCCGCAGGCCGTTTCAAAATTCGTCAGTAGTAATACCCTAATTCAAGGGCAAAGTTCCACTGATACCTGAAAATTTCCCCCTCAGGCCAGCGTCCCAGCGCCGCGGCACGGCGGCGAGGCCGGCACGGTATCCTGCAACCCTTCCCACTCCTTGAGCGTATAGGTGTGCAGCGCCAGCGCGTGTACGCCATCGGCCAACTCTTCCGACAATACCCCGTAGATGGAGCGGTGACGCGTCAAAAAACGTTCGCCGACGAAGCGATCGCTGACCAATACCACTTTGAAATGGCTTTCTGAACCCGCCGGAACGTTATGACGATAGCTTTCATCAACGACTTCCAGATACGCGGGCTCAAACGCCGCCCTTAACTTTGCTTCTATTTGCTCGCGAATCATAGGATCTCCTTACAACACCGGCAGAGGACCGTGCCCATCTAGTTCAATATTAGCCGGTTTTCCCCCGTTTAGACCATCGCAGGGACAAATTTCTCTTTTCTGCGGTCAAATGATGAGCGCTATCCCCGTCGCTTGGGGGATTATCCGATTGAGCGGGACAAAAAAGCGTGTTTTTATCAACGGCAGGTAAAAATTTGTCACTCTGGCGCCTTCCGCGCTTCCACCGCACGGCGGCGATGCTATGATGTCGGCAATTTGTTGTCGGCTATCCCACTCTGATTATTGCTAAATCCATCGAGAATGAGACAGAAAACATGTTAAAGAAACTTTGTCTTCCTTTGCTGGCCGCCCTGCTGCTGGCCGGCTGCGCAACCAGCAGCAACACCCTGAACGTCACGCCGAAAATCGTTCTGCCGCAGCAGGATCCTACCCTGCAGGGCATCACCGTCAGCATCAACGGTGCGGATCAGCGTACCGACCAGGCGCTGGCCAAGGTAAACCGCGACGGCCAGCTGGTCACGCTGACGCCATCGCGCGATCTGCGTTTCCTGCTGCAGGAAGTGCTGGAGAAACAGATGGGCGCACGCGGCTACATGATCGGCGCCGACGGCCCGGTGGCGCTGCAGATTGTCGTCAATAACCTGTACGCGGACGTCTCCGAAGGCAACCTGCGCTACAACATCACCACCAAAGCCGACATCTCGATCATCGCCCAGGCGAAGAACGGCAACAAGCAGGTGAAGAATTACCGCTCGACCTATAACGTGCAGGGCGCCTTCACGGCGACCAACGAGAAGATCACCGACGCCGTCAACTCCGTGCTGGGCGACGTGATCGCCGACATGGCACAGGACACCAGCGTCAACGATTTCATCAAGCAAAACGCGCGCTAATCACCGCACCTTGCGCCGCCCGGCGGATCGGGCGGCGCAGACAGGGAACTCATGTCGAAACACTATCTGAACATCTTCACCCAGCGTAACTCCGCCATTCTGCTGCTGCTGGGCTTCGCGTCGGGTCTGCCGCTGGCATTGACCTCCGGCACGCTGCAAGCCTGGATGACCGTTGAAAACATCGATCTGAAGACCATCGGCATTTTCTCGCTGGTGGGCCAGGCCTACGTCTTCAAATTCCTCTGGTCGCCGTTCATGGACCGCTATACCCCGCCGTTCCTTGGACGGCGCCGCGGTTGGCTGCTGATCAGCCAGTTACTGCTGGTGGTCGCGATCGTGGCGATGGGCTTCATGCAACCCGCGCAGCACCTGTGGTGGCTGGCGGCGTTGGCGGTGCTGGTGGCGTTCTGCTCCGCCTCGCAAGATATCGTGTTCGACGCTTATAAAACCGACCTGCTGAAAGCCGAAGAGCGCGGCACGGGTGCGGCGATATCGGTACTGGGTTATCGGCTGGCGATGCTGGTTTCCGGCGGCCTGGCGCTGTGGCTGGCGGATCGCTATTTCGGCTGGCAAGCCACCTACTGGCTGATGGCCGGGTTGATGCTGATCGGCGTGGCGGCCACGCTGCTGGCGCCGGAGCCGGATGAAAGCATCCCGGCGCCGCGCACTATGGAACAGGCGGTCGTCGCGCCGCTGCGCGATTTCTTCGGCCGCAACAACGCCTGGCTGATCCTGCTGCTGATCGTGATGTACAAAATGGGCGACGCCTTCGCCGGCAGCCTAAGCACCACGTTCCTGATCCGCGGTGTGGGGTTCGACGCCGGTGAAGTCGGGTTGGTGAACAAAACCCTCGGCCTGTTCGCTACCATCGTCGGCGCCCTGTTCGGCGGTGTGCTGATGCAGCGTCTCAGCCTGTTCCGTGCGCTGATGCTGTTCGGCGTCCTGCAGGCAGTCTCCAACCTCGGGTATTGGATCCTGGCGGTGACCGACAAGAGTCTGCTCACCATGGGCAGCGCCATCTTCCTCGAAAACCTGTGTGGCGGCATGGGCACCGCGGCCTTCGTGGCACTGCTGATGACGCTGTGCAACCGCTCGTTCTCCGCCACTCAGTTCGCGCTGCTGTCGGCGTTGTCCGCCGTAGGACGCGTCTATGTCGGCCCGATCGCCGGCTGGTTCGTCGAAGCCCATGGTTGGCCGCTGTTCTATCTGTTCTCGATCGCCGCCGCCCTGCCGGGCTTGCTGTTGCTCGGCATCTGCCGCCAGACGCTGGAACACACCCAGCAGCATGGCGACTTTATGCCGCGCACCGAGTTTTCAGAATCTTACCGTTGGGCTCTGCGCTTGCTGACGCTAGGCTGTTCGTTGCTGGGTCTGTGGTTGCTGTTGCTGATCGCCAATGCGCTGGACTGGGCACAGGCACCGCTGTTGGCCGATCGGCTGCTGCAAGTCGGCGCCGCGCTGAGCCTGCTCGGCGTCGCAATGGGTAGCACGCTGGATTACCTGGCGTTGCGCCGCACCCGTTTGGCATAACCTGACCGGCCGGCGATTTCGCCGGCCGAAAAAAAAGCGATCCGAGGGTATATTTATTTCGCTAAAAAAAGATAATCGGCGCGGAAATTATTTTTTTATCCGACTGCGGCGCTCGGAAATAAAATTAAATTCACCTTTAAGACACAATTATTTTACATTAAACAAACCTTTTCTGCGTATTTCCCCGCCGCGCATTTCTTCGCCAAATTCATCATACCTTTAGTTTTCCTTAACATACGGGCTGCTCGTCACGATTCAGCGTGCCAACGCGTTGTTGTCATTAGTAAATTGTCACGCAGGGTTACATCTGTGACCCCCTTAACAGAAAGTGTCAACAAGCCGCTGACACTCCCTTAAGCATGTTTACAGTACTGCAACCTTCCCGTAAAATGCCCGCACACATGAAACGACAATTGAGCCTTTGTTATTGAGGTCGTTAGATGAGACTTAAGAAATACAATAAAAGTATTGGGATGCTGTCATTAATCGCAGCCACTGTATTGCTCAGTGGTTGCGATATGGTTTTGATGAATCCCAAAGGAGCAATTGGTGTTGAGCAACGGACACTGATTATCACTGCAATCGCGTTGATGTTGATCGTGGTGGTGCCAGTTATCTTCATGGCGTTCGCCTTTGCCTGGAAGTATCGCGCTTCCAACAAAGACGCCAAGTACAGTCCGAACTGGGCCCACTCCAACAAGATCGAAGCGGTCGTCTGGACCATTCCTATCATTATCATCGCCATCCTTGGCACCATTACCTGGAAGACTACCCACGAACTCGACCCGTTCAAGCCGATTGTCACCGACAAGAAGCCGATGACGATCGAAGTGGTGTCGCTCGACTGGAAATGGCTGTTCATCTACCCGGAACAAGGCATTGCGACGGTTAATGAGCTGGCTTTCCCGAAAGATGTTCCAGTCGAATTCAAGATCACCTCTAACTCGGTAATGAACTCGTTCTTTATCCCGCAGTTGGGTGGACAGATTTATGCGATGGCCGGCATGCAGACCAAACTGCACCTGATCGGCAACGAAGCCGGTGCCTACAAGGGCATCTCCAGCAGCTACAGCGGCGCAGGCTTCTCCGGTATGAAATTCACCGCGATCGTTACCCCGACCGAAGGCGACTTCGATCAGTGGGTGGCCAAGGTGAAGGCATCGTCTAAAAACCTGAACACCACCGACGACTTTAACAAACTGGCAGAGCCGAGTGAAAACAACCCGGTTGAGTACTTTGCCGCTGTCAAACCGAATTTGTTCAAAGAAACAATTGCCAAATTCATGGGCGACATGGATATGCACAAGGGCGCTGGCGCGCACGAAGGCATGGACATGAGCCAAGGTATGGACATGGGTGAACATGCTGCTCACGCCGGAGCCGAGGAATAACTGATGTTGGGAAAATTAACACTTGATGCGGTTCCGTACCACGAACCGATCATCATGGTCACCGTAGCCGCAATTATTGTCGGGGGCCTGGCAGTGCTGGCGCTGCTGACCTATTTCGGCAAATGGAAGTGGCTGTGGAGCGAATGGCTGACTTCGGTCGACCATAAAAAAATTGGTATCATGTACATCGTCGTGGCGATGGTCATGCTGCTGCGCGGCTTCGCCGACGCCATCATGATGCGTAGCCAGCAGGCGTTGGCGTCCGCCGGCGAAGCCGGGTTCCTGCCGCCGCACCACTACGACCAGATCTTCACCGCGCACGGCGTTATCATGATCTTCTTCATGGCGATGCCTTTCGTAGTCGGCCTGATGAACGTCGTGGTACCGCTGCAAATCGGTGCGCGCGACGTTGCCTTCCCGTTCCTGAACTCCCTGAGCTTCTGGTTCTTCGTGGTGGGCGTTGTGCTGATCAACATCTCCCTGGGGGTCGGTGAGTTCGCTCAGACCGGTTGGCTGGCGTATCCGCCGCTGTCGGGTAAAGAGTACAGTCCTGGCGTCGGGGTCGATTACTGGATCTGGAGTCTGCAGATTTCCGGTCTGGGTACCCTGCTGACCGGCGTGAACTTCTTCGCCACCATTCTGAAGATGCGCGCCCCTGGCATGCCTCTGATGAAGATGCCGGTGTTCACCTGGGCGGCACTGTGTACTAACGTCCTGATCATCGTTTCTTTCCCAATTCTGACCGTCACCATCGCGCTGCTGACCCTGGATCGCTATCTGGGCACCCATTTCTTCACCAATGATATGGGCGGCAACATGATGATGTACATCAACCTGATTTGGGCCTGGGGTCACCCAGAGGTGTATATCCTGGTTCTGCCGGTGTTCGGCGTGTTCTCCGAAGTCACCGCAACCTTCTCCAGAAAACGCCTGTTCGGCTATACCTCACTGGTATGGGCAACCATCGCGATTACCGTTCTGTCGTTCATCGTCTGGCTGCACCACTTCTTCACCATGGGGTCCGGTGCGAACGTTAACGCCTTCTTCGGTATCGCCACCATGATCATTTCCATCCCGACCGGGGTGAAAATCTTCAACTGGCTGTTCACCATGTATCAGGGCCGTATCAAGCTCAACTCCGCGATGCTGTGGACCGTTGGCTTCATCATCACCTTCTCCGTGGGTGGTATGACCGGCGTTCTGCTGGCGGTACCGGGCGCGAACTTCGTGCTGCACAACAGCCTGTTCCTGATCGCTCACTTCCACAACGTCATCATCGGCGGCGTGGTGTTCGGTTGCTTCGCGGGCCTGACCTACTGGTTCCCGAAATCCTTCGGCTTCACGCTGAACGAAAAATGGGGCATCCGCGCGTTCTGGTTCTGGATCATCGGCTTCTTCACCGCCTTCATGCCGCTGTACGCATTGGGCTTTATGGGCATGACCCGTCGTATCAGCCAGAACATCAACCCTGAGTTCCACCCTCTGCTGCTGGTTGCAGCCGGCGGTGCGGCGCTGATCGCCTGCGGCATCCTGTGCCAGCTGACCCAGATCTTCGTCAGTATCCGTGACCGCGAACAGAACCGCGATCTGACCGGTGACCCATGGGGTGCTCGTACTCTGGAGTGGTCAACCTCGTCTCCACCGCCATTCTATAACTTTGCCGTAGTGCCACAGATCCATGACCGTGATGAGTTCTGGGACATGAAAGAAAAAGGCGAAGCGTATAAGAAACCGGCTAAATACGAACCGATTCATATGCCTAAGAACACCGGCGCCGGCGTTATCATCGCCTTCTTCAGCCTGGTATTCGGTTTCGCAATGATTTGGGAAATCTGGTGGATGGCTCTGGCCGGCTTCATCGGTATGATCGTTGTCTGGATCGGCAAGAGCTTCGATCACGATGTTGACTACTATGTGCAGGTTGATGAAATCGAGCGCATTGAGAACCAACACTACGAACAAATCCGTAAAGCAGGCGTGAACCATGTCAACTGAAACTCTGACCAATCATAACGCAGCCCATGCAGAGCATGGGCACCACGACGCAGGAGAGACCAAAGTCTTCGGATTCTGGATCTACCTGATGAGCGACTGTATTTTGTTTGCGAGCTTGTTCGCGACTTATGCAGTCCTGGTGAACGGGACCGCTGGCGGTCCCTCAGGCAAAGACATCTTCGACCTGAAGTTTGTCCTGGTCGAAACTTTCCTGCTGTTGTTCAGCTCCATCACCTACGGCATGGCGATGATCGCCATGAACAAAGGTAAAGTTGGCGGTGTAAACACCTGGTTGTTCCTGACCTTCCTGTTTGGTCTGGGCTTCGTGGCGATGGAAATCTATGAATTCCATCACCTGATCGCCGAAGGCTTCGGTCCGGATCGCAGCGCGTTCCTGTCCAGCTTCTTCGCGCTGGTCGGCACCCACGGTCTGCACGTGACTTCTGGCCTGATTTGGATCATCGTGCTGATGATTCAGGTGAGCAAGTTCGGCCTGACCGCGACCAACAAAACCCGCCTGATGTGCCTGAGCCTGTTCTGGCACTTCCTGGACGTGGTCTGGATCTGCGTATTTACCGTTGTCTACCTGCTGGGGGTTATGTAATGAGCCATTCATCCCATGAAACCTCTCACGGCGGCGCAAGCCACGGCAGCGTGAAGTCATACCTGATCGGCTTTATCCTGTCGATCATCCTGACGGTAATTCCATTTGCGATGGTAATGAACGGCTCCGCCTCTCATTCCACCATCCTGGCGGTTGTTGTCGGTATGGCGGTTATCCAGGTGATTGTTCACCTGGTTTACTTCCTGCACATGAACACCTCATCGGAAGAGCGCTGGAACCTGGTGGCATTGCTGTTCACCGCTATGATCATCGGTATCGTTGTTGTAGGTTCACTCTGGATTATGTACAACCTCAACATCAATATGATGGTCGATTAAGAGCTGAGCTGCACGTGATGATTAAGCAATACCTGCAAGTCACTAAACCAGGAATTATTTTCGGCAATTTAATTTCTGTCGTCGGGGGATTCCTGCTCGCTTCCAAAGGGAGCATCGACTATCCCCTGTTTCTCGCCACCCTGGTGGGTGTCTCGTTGGTGGTCGCGTCGGGCTGTGTGTTTAACAACTACATCGACCGCGACATCGACAAGAAAATGGAGAGAACGAAGAATCGGGTGCTGGTAAAAGGCCTGATCGCGCCGAGTGTCACCCTGGTTTATGCGACCGCTTTGGGTATTGTGGGCTTTGCGTTGCTGTATATCGCAGCCAACCCGCTGGCCATGTGGCTGGCGGTGATGGGCTTCGTGGTTTATGTCGGCGTTTACAGCCTGTACATGAAACGCCACTCGGTCTACGGCACGCTGATCGGCAGCCTGTCGGGCGCCGCGCCGCCGGTTATCGGCTACTGCGCGGTGACCAACGAGTTCGACGCCGGCGCGTTGATCCTGCTGGCTATCTTTAGCCTGTGGCAGATGCCGCATTCTTATGCGATCGCTATCTTCCGCTTTAAAGATTACCAGGCGGCCAACATTCCGGTGCTGCCGGTGGTGAAAGGCATTTCCGTCGCCAAGAACCACATCACGGTCTACATCCTGGCATTTATGATCGCCACGCTGATGCTGACCCTGGTTGGTTATGCCGGCTACAAGTACCTGATCGTCGCTGCGGCGGTGAGCGTATGGTGGCTGGGCATGGCGCTGCGCGGTTACAAGACCGAAAACGACAGCGTCTGGGCGCGTAAACTGTTCGTGTTCTCCATCGTCGCCATCACCTCGCTGAGCGTGATGATGTCGATCGACTTCAGCGCCACGGCGGCGCCTGAAGCGCTGGTGACCTACGTTTGGTAAGCCAAATCATCTGTGAATGGGCCGCTTTTGCGGCCCATTTTATTTGTCACGCCGAAAAGCGGCCAAACTGTAATATCTGTTAAACAACATTCGATTTACCCCCCCTGCCCTGCACACTAAAATGACGCAGCTTTACAGAAATCATGCCATCAGGCGCTGTCGCAACGTCTGATGGCATGGTTTTTACAGAGGTTTGATGTGAACGATAATTCAATGACCCCGCAGGAGCGCCGCGCCACCTGGGGATTGGGCACCGTATTCTCCCTGCGCATGCTCGGCATGTTTATGGTACTGCCGGTGCTGACCACCTACGGCATGGCGCTCAACGGCGCCAGCGAAGCGCTGATCGGTATCGCCATCGGCATTTACGGCCTGGCACAGGCGGTATTTCAGATCCCGTTCGGCCTGGTGTCCGATCGCATAGGCCGCAAGCCGCTGATCGTCGGCGGCCTACTGATCTTTGCCCTCGGCAGCGTGATCGCCGCCGTCACTGACTCTATCTGGGGCGTGATCCTCGGCCGCGCGTTGCAAGGCTCCGGCGCCATCGCCGCCGCGGTAATGGCGCTGCTCTCCGATCTGACCCGCGAGCAGAACCGCACCAAAGCGATGGCGTTCATCGGCGTCAGCTTCGGTATCACCTTCGCCATCGCCATGGTTCTGGGCCCCATCATCACCCATGCCTTGGGCCTGCATGCGTTGTTCTGGATGATCGCCGTGCTGGCGCTGGCCGGCATCGTCATCACTCTGGCAGTAGTACCTTCCGCCGATACCCATCTGCTGAACCGCGAGTCCAGCATCGTGCGCGGCAGCTTCCGCAAAGTGCTGAGCAACTCGCGCCTGCTGAAGCTCAACTTCGGCATCATGTGCCTGCATATCCTGCTGATGTCGAGCTTCGTGGCGCTGCCGCTAGCGATGGAGAAAGCCGGGCTGGCGGCCAGCGAACACTGGATCGTCTACCTGGTGACCATGCTGGTGTCGTTCGCCGCCGTGGTGCCGTTCATCATCTATGCCGAAAAATATCGCCGCATGAAGCAGGTGTTTATGGGCTGCGTGGCGGTGCTGTTTTGCGCCGAAGTGCTGCTGTGGCTCTCCGGCGCTCATCTATGGGGCATCATCGCCGGCGTGCAGCTGTTCTTCATGGCCTTCAACGTGATGGAAGCCATTCTGCCTTCACTGATCAGCAAAGAATCACCGGCCGGCTACAAGGGCACCGCGATGGGGGTCTACTCCACCAGCCAGTTTATCGGCGTGGCGATCGGCGGCAGCCTCGGAGGCTGGCTGTACGGTTTGCAGGGGGCGGGCTTGGTGTTTATCGCCGGCGCCGTGCTGGCCGCAGTCTGGTTCCTGGTCAGCAGCACCATGAAAGAGCCGCCGTATGTCAGCAGCCTGCGCATTACGCTGTCGGAACTGGCGGTGAAGGATTCGGCGCTGGAAAGCCGCCTGAAGGCACAGCCCGGTGTGGCCGAGGCGATAGTCGTGCCGGAAGAGCGCAGCGCCTACGTCAAGGTGGATACTAAGCAGACTAATCGCGGTCAGCTGGAAGCGCTGGTCAATTCGCTGTAAAGAATCAGGGCCGGCAATGCCGGCCCCGTAGAGATTAATCGCGGAAGTTCTTGAACTGGAACGGCTGCCCCAGATCGCCGCCGCGCACCAGCGCCATCACGCTCTGCAAATCGTCGCGTGACTTGCCGGTCACCCGTACTTCTTCACCCTGGATCTGCGCCTGCACCTTCAGCTTGCTGTCTTTGATCAGCTTGACGATTTTCTTCGCCACAGAGGTTTCAATCCCCTGCTTCAGCTTGGCTTCCACGCTGTAGGTTTTGCCGCTGTGGGTAAACTCTTCCGGGATCTCCAGCGCAGCGCCGTCGATGCTGCGCTTGCTCAGCTTTTCGCGCAGAATGTCGAGCAGCTGTTGCACCTGGAAATCAGACTCGGTGGCAACCTTGATGCTTTGGTCTTTCTCGTTTAGCTCAAAGCTGGCCGGCACGTTGCGAAAATCCCAGCGGGTACCGAGATCGCGGGTAGCGTTCTCAACGGCGTTACGCACTTCCTGCATATCAATTTCGGAAACGATGTCGAAAGATGGCATACTTCTTCCTCCTGAATGAGTGCCTAATAGCTTAGGCGATTTTGATGCCGAGCATGATAACCGCTTTGCCGCCTCAGACAAAATCTGCTGAACGCACGCAGGGATAGCGCTTCGGGCTGCCATAAAGCCTATAGTTAATTCACGGTAATTGAGCGGTATTCCCGTGTTTCCAAGGAGACTGAATGAAAATAACCATTCTTGGTTGCGGCGCGCTCGGACAACTGTGGCTCTCCCGGCTGTATCAGCAGGGCCACGATGTACAGGGATGGCTAAGAGTGCCACAGCCTTTTTGCGCAGTGAACGTGATAGAGCCGGAAGGCGTCTCGTTCAATCGCAATTTGCCCACCAACGATCCGGAGCATCTTGCGCAAAGCGAGCTGCTGCTGGTGACGCTAAAAGCCTGGCAGGTGTCCAGCGCGGTCAGCGCGCTGCTGCCGAAGCTGGACCCCCAGTGCGCTATTTTGCTGCTGCACAACGGCATGGGCACCCAGGAAGAGCTGCCGCCGAACGGCCAGCCCATCCTGCAGGGCACCACCACCCACGCTGCGCGCCACGAAGGCAGCACCATTATCCACGTCGCCACCGGCATCACCCACATCGGCCCAACCTCGCCGGCCGCCCAACACCTCAGCCACCTGGCGGAAGTGCTGCATCAGGCACTGCCTGACGTCGCCTGGCACAACAATATCGCCTCGGCCAACTGGCGCAAGCTGGCGGTCAACTGCGTGATCAACCCACTGACGGCGCTGTACGGCTGCCGCAACGGCGACCTGCAGCGTTACCCGGAACAGATCGAAACGCTGTGCCGTGAAGTCGCCAGCGTGATGGCGATGGAGGGCTACCACACCTCCTGTGAAGGCCTGATGCAATACGTGATGGACGTGATCCACAGCACCGCCGACAACATTTCGTCGATGCTGCAGGACATCCGCAGCCAGCGGCACACCGAGATCGACTACATCACCGGTTACCTGCTGCGCCGCGCGCGCAGCCACGGCCTCACGCTGCCGGAGAATGCGCGGCTGTTTGAATTGATTAAACGAAAGGAAAATGAATATGAGCGTATCGGCGCTGGTCTGCCTGGCACCTGGTAGCGAAGAAACCGAAGCCGTCACCACCATCGACCTGCTGGTGCGGGCGGGCGTAAAAGTCACTACCGCCAGCGTTGCCGGCGACGGCGAGCTGACTATCGTCTGTTCGCGCGGCGTCAAGCTGCTGGCCGACGCGCCGCTGGTGGCGATCGTCGATGAGCCGTTCGACGCCATCGTGCTGCCCGGCGGCCTGAAAGGCGCGGAATGCTTCCGCGACAGCCCGCTGCTGGTGGAGAAGGTGCGGCAAATGCATCTGCAGGGCAACATCGTCGCCGCCATCTGCGCGGCGCCGGCGCTGGTGCTGCAACACCACGATCTGTTCCCGATCGGCAACATGACCGGCTTCCCGGGCCTGAAAGACCAGATACCGGCGGATAAATGGATGGAGCGCCGCGTGGTGTACGATGCCCGCGTCAACCTGCTCACCAGCCAGGGGCCGGGCACCGCGATGGAGTTCGCGCTGAAGCTGATAGACCTGCTGCTTGGTAAAGCCAAGGCGGCGGAGATCGCCGCGCAGCTGGTGCTGATCCCGGGGATGTACGACTTCCGCGACTGAGCGGCTTGCCGATAAAAAAAGGGCTGAACATCGGTTCAGCCCTTTTCGTTGATGCCGCTCCGTGCGTTACGGGCGATAAACCTTCACGTTGTTGAAGCCCTGCTCCAACAGGTACAGCGCCTGCAGGCGGCTCATCACGCCGCGCTCGCAGTACAGCAGGTAGGTTTTGCTCTGGTCCAGATTACCAAACTGGGTGCTCAGCTTGTAGAACGGCAGCGCTTTCACTTCAACCTGTTCCAGCTGCAGCGGTTTCTCTTCCTGCTCGTCGTTGGAGCGGATATCCAGGATCACCTCGTCGGCGCCGAAGGCCGCGACGGTTTCCACCTCGGTCACCTGTTCCTGCGTCTGTTCGGCGATAGAGCGGATATCAACGTTCTTCGCCTCGCTCACCACGCGGTCAAGAATGCTGAAATCGAAGTGGCTCTCTTCCTCTTCGATCTTGGCCTTGACGGCTTTTACCGTCGGGCTCTTCGAAATCACACCGCAATATTCCGGCATGGTTTTGGCGAAGTCTTCAGTGCCGATTTCGCGCGCCAGCTTGATGATGTGCTCTTTATCGTGCGAGATCAGCGGACGCAGGATCAAGGTATCGGATGCATTGTCGATCAAGCGCAGGTTGGTCAGCGTCTGGCTGGAGACCTGCCCCAGCGCCTCACCGGTCACCAGCGCCTGCACGCCGTAGCGTTCGGCCACTTGCGAAGCGGCGCGCACCATCATGCGCTTGAGCACCACGCCCATCTGGCCGTCGTCGACCTTCTCCAGGATCTCGCCCACCACCGGCTCGAAGTCGATAGCGACGAAGCGCACCTTGTGCGAACTGGCGAAGCGATTCCAGAGATAATGTGCCACCTGCTTCACGCCGATCTCGTGCGCAGCGCCGCCCAGGTTGAAGAAGCAGAAGTGCACGCGGCAACCGCGACGCATCAACATATAGCTGGAGACGCCCGAGTCGAAACCGCCGGAAATCAGCGACAGTACGTCTTCCTGGGTGCCGACCGGGTAACCACCGATGCCTTCGAGGCGGCGTTTGACCAGCATCAGCTTGTCGTCTTCAATCTCCAGGTTTACCGTGACCTGCGGGCGGGTCAGGTTAACGCGCGCGCTCTCGATATGCTGGTTCAGGCCGCCGCCGACGTAGCGCTCCACGTCCTGCGAATTGAACGCCTGCTTGCCGCGGCGTTTGACGCGCACGCAGAAGGTTTTGCCTTCCAACTGGGCGCGGTAGGCTTCCAGCGTCTGCTCGAAGATGTGGTGGATGTCGGTATAAGCGCGGTCTTCCACTTCCAAAATATGGTGGATGCCGGGAATGCGCGTCAGGGCGTCGGCGATGATCGGCCGCTGGTTTTCATCTTTGGCGCGAACTTCGATATGATCCCAGTGACGGACGACCGCCAGCGTTTCATCATACTGCTTCAGGACGTTGCGAATATTGGTCGAGAGAATCTTGATAAAGCGCAAGCGCACAGATTGGCTCTTGATGGTGATTTCCGGGAACAATTTAATGATAAACTTCATGGCGGTCTTTGTTGTCAGATAAGAATTACGGCGCGGAGTATATCACCATATCGCCGTGCTCTGCGCACAAAACCACACATGAGCGCCATGATTTGCTAATCAAGATCCGCTAGGATAGGCTCTGGCGCCACGGTTCACATGATGACGTAAAAAGAAAATTATGCCGAAAAAACCAGCACAATCAGCCAGTACAGAGCAAACTGCCAGCTTTGAAAGCGCCCTCGGCGAGCTGGAAAGCATCGTGACGCGTCTGGAGTCAGGCGAATTGCCGCTGGAAGACGCGCTGAACGAGTTCGAACGTGGCGTACAGCTGGCGCGTCAAGGCCAGCAGAAACTGCAACAGGCGGAACAGCGTGTGCAGATACTCCTTAACGACAGCGCCGACGATGCGGCGCTGACGCCTTTCACACCGGATACCGAGTAACCGACATGTCTGAGATCGCCCCATCGGCCGCTTTTGCCGATCAAATGCAGATTTTCCGCCAGCGTGCCGATCGCGCGCTGTTGGACTTCATCGCCCCGCTGCCGTTCAACGACGGCAACATGGTGGCGGCGATGCGTCATGGCGCCTTACTGGGCGGCAAGCGCCTACGGCCGTTCCTGGTCTACACCACCGGCCA
The DNA here is from genome assembly GCF_052168635.1 of Serratia sp. CY47444. Classification (NCBI taxonomy): domain Bacteria; kingdom Pseudomonadati; phylum Pseudomonadota; class Gammaproteobacteria; order Enterobacterales; family Yersiniaceae; genus Serratia; species Serratia sp. CY47444. Next base: position 104,197 of record NZ_JBJNMH010000011.1, on the reverse strand, counting down.
GATGTTCGGCGTGTCGCTGAGCAGCCTGGATGCGCCGGCGGCAGCGGTGGAATGCATTCATGCCTACTCGCTGATCCACGACGATCTGCCGGCGATGGACGACGACGATCTGCGCCGCGGCCAGCCGACCTGCCACATTAAATTCGGCGAAGCCAACGCGATCCTGGCCGGCGATGCGCTGCAAACGCTGGCGTTTTCGATCCTGGCCGATGCCGAAATGCCTGACGTGGCGTTGCGCGATCGGCTGGCGATGGTCTCCGAACTGGCGACCGCCAGCGGCGTAGCCGGCATGTGCGGCGGCCAATCACTGGATCTGGAAGCCGAAGGCAAGCGCGTCGATCTGCAGGCGCTAGAGCAGATCCACCGCCACAAAACCGGCGCACTGATCCGCGCGGCGGTGCGCTTGGGCGCGCTGAGCGCCGGCGAAGCCGGGCGAGCGGCGCTGCCGGAGCTGGATCGTTATGCCGCCGCGGTTGGTCTGGCGTTCCAGGTTCAGGATGACATTTTGGACGTTGTCGGCGAGACTGAGAAAATCGGCAAGCGCCAGGGAGCGGACCAACAACACGGAAAGAGTACCTACCCGGCGTTACTCGGGCTTGACAGCGCGAAAGCAAAAGCGTGGGATCTCTATCAGGAAGCATTAGCTGCATTGGACACTTTGGCAGCGCAATCTTATAACACAGCGCCATTGCGAGCGTTAGCCAGCTTCATTATTGAACGCGACAATTAACGTGTGACGTTAACTCCTCTGATATGAGTATCGAATGAGTCTTGATATAGCCAAATACCCAACCCTGGCGCTAGCGGAAAACCCCGAGGAACTCCGCTCGCTGCCCAAAGAGAGCTTGCCGAAGCTGTGCGATGAGCTGCGGCAATACCTGCTGAACAGCGTCAGTCGTTCCAGCGGCCACTTTGCCTCCGGGCTGGGTACCGTCGAACTGACGGTGGCGTTGCATTTCGTCTACAACACGCCGTTCGATCATCTGGTGTGGGACGTCGGCCACCAGGCCTACCCGCACAAAATTCTGACCGGCCGTCGCGACCGCATCGCCACCATTCGGCAAAAGAACGGCTTGCACCCCTTCCCGTGGCGCGCCGAAAGCGAATACGACGTGCTGTCGGTCGGCCACTCATCGACCTCGATCAGCGCCGGCCTCGGCATGGCGGTGGCGGCAGAGCGTGAAGGCAAAGGCCGCCGCACGGTGTGTGTGATCGGCGACGGCGCCATTACCGCCGGCATGGCGTTCGAAGCGATGAACCACGCCGGCGACATCAATCCGGACATGCTGGTGGTGCTGAACGACAACGAGATGTCGATCTCGGAAAACGTCGGCGCGCTGAACAATCACCTGGCGCAGCTGCTGTCCGGCAAGCTTTACTCCACCCTGCGCGAAGGCGGCAAGAAAGTGCTGGCCGGCGTGCCGCCGATCAAGGAGCTAGTGAAACGCACCGAAGAGCACCTGAAAGGCATGGTGGTGCCGGGTACGCTGTTCGAAGAGCTGGGCTTCAACTACATCGGCCCGGTAGACGGGCACGACGTACAGGGCCTGGTCGCCACGTTGAAAAACATGCGCGATCTGAAAGGCCCACAGCTGTTGCACATCATGACCAAGAAAGGCCGTGGTTACGCGCCGGCGGAGAAGGATCCGATCAGCTTCCACGCGGTGCCGAAGTTCGATCCCGCCAGCGGCACGCTGCCGAAAAGCGCCGGAGGTCTGCCGACCTATTCGAAAATCTTCGGCGACTGGCTGTGTGAAACCGCCGCCAAAGACAGCTCGCTGATGGCGATCACGCCGGCGATGCGCGAAGGCTCCGGCATGGTGCAGTTCTCTCGCGACTACCCGCAGCAATATTTCGACGTGGCGATCGCCGAGCAGCACGCGGTCACTTTCGCCGCCGGGCTGGCGATCGGCGGCTACAAGCCGGTGGTGGCGATCTATTCCACCTTCCTGCAACGCGCCTACGACCAGTTGATCCACGATGTGGCGATCCAAAACCTGCCGGTGATGTTCGCCATCGATCGCGGCGGCATCGTCGGCGCCGACGGCCAGACCCATCAGGGGGCGTTCGATCTGTCGTTCATGCGCTGCATCCCGACCATGGTGATCATGACGCCAAGCGACGAGAACGAATGCCGGCAGATGCTGTATACCGGCTATCACTATAACGATGGCCCGAGCGCCGTGCGCTATCCGCGCGGCACCGGCACCGGCGCTGCGCTGGAGCCGCTCAGCCTGCTGCCGATCGGCAAAGGCGTGGTGCGCCGTCAGGGGGAAAAGATCGCCATTCTCAACTTCGGCACCCTGCTGCCGGAGGCCGCGCAAGCGGCGGAAGCGCTCAACGCCACGCTGGTCGACATGCGCTTCGTCAAACCGCTGGACGAGCAGTTGGTGCTCGAACTGGCCGCCAGCCATGAAACGCTGGTCACGCTGGAAGAGAACGCGATCATGGGCGGCGCCGGTAGCGGCGTTAACGAACTGCTGATGGCCAAACGCCGCCCGGTGCCTGTGCTGAACCTCGGCCTGCCGGACAGCTTCGTCTCGCAGGGCAGCCAGGAAGAGCTGCGTGCCGATCTGGGGCTGGACGCCGCCGGTATTCAGCGCCAAATCGAAACCTGGCAGGCGCAGTAATCACCGCCTACACCTGACAAACGCCCCCGCCTGCGGGGGCGTTTTCGTTTCCGCCCTTCGGGATCCGCGCTACAGTTACTGTCTGAGCTGTGAATGGGAGGCAAGCATGAAGTACCTGAAACTGGGCAACACCGATCTGAACGTCTCGCGCATCTGCCTGGGTTGCATGACCTACGGCGAACCGAACCGCGGCAATCACGCCTGGACGCTGCCTGAAGAGAGTAGCCGTCCGCTGCTGAAACAGGCGCTGGAAGCCGGCATCAACTTTTTCGACACCGCCAACAGCTATTCCGACGGCAGCAGCGAGGAGATCCTCGGCCGGGCACTGCGCGACTATGCGCGCCGCGAGGAGGTGGTGATCGCCACCAAGGTGTATTTCCCGCTGAGCAACCTGGAGCGCGGTTTGTCGCGCGCCAAGATCATGCAATCCATCGACGACAGCCTGCGGCGTCTGGGCACCGACTATGTCGATTTGCTGCAAATCCATCGCTGGGATTACGAAACGCCGCTGGAAGAGACGCTGGAAGCGCTGCACGACGTGGTGAAAGCCGGTAAGGCGCGATACATCGGCGCCTCCTCGATGTACGCCTGGCAGTTCGCCAAAGCGCTGTATACCGCCGATCTGCACGGCTGGACGCGCTTCGTCAGCATGCAGGATCAATACAACCTGATCCAGCGCGAAGAAGAGCGCGAGATGCACCCGCTGTGCGCCGCCGAAGGCATCGCCGTGCTGCCGTGGAGCCCGCTGGCGCGCGGCCGCCTGACCCGCCCCTGGGGCGAAACCACCGCGCGGCTGGTTTCCGACCAGTTCGGCAAGAGCCTGTACGAGGAAACCGAAGGCATTGACGCCATTATCGCCGAGCGCGTCGCCAGCCTCGCCGACGAACGCGGCGTGTCACGCGCGCAGATCGCGCTGGCCTGGCTGCTGAACAAGCCGGCGGTCAGCGCACCGATCGTCGGCGCTTCGCGCAGCGAACAGCTGGACGACGCCATCGCCGCAGTCGATTTGAGTTTGTCGCCGCAAGAGGTGGCGGAACTGGAGACGGCTTACGTGCCGCACCGGGTGACAGGGTTTGAATAAAGAGAAGCGGGCGCGAAGAAGCGCGCCCGTCTGTCAGAACAGCCCGATCGGCCAGTGGTGCCCAATCAGGTAGATGATGCCGGCGGACAGCACGCCGGCGATGATATCGTCGACCATAATACCCATGCCGCCATGCACGTTGCGGTCGAACCAGCGGATCGGCCACGGTTTCCACATATCCAGAATACGGAAGATGACGAAACCGGCGGCGACCCAGCGCCAATCGTTGACCGGCAACGCCATCAGCGTGATCCACATGCCGACGAACTCGTCCCAGACGATGCTGCCGTGATCGTGCACCTTCATGTCTTTTGCCGTGCGATGGCAAATATAGACACCGATGCAAATGCTGAACATCACCGCCAGCGAGTAAAGCTGCCACGGCAGTTGGATCAGCAGCAGCCAGAACGGGATCGCCGCCAGCGATCCCATGGTGCCCGGCATCACCGGCGACAAACCGCTGCCAAAACCGGTGGCCAGCAGGTGCCACGGATTGCTCATCCGCAGCCGGCGCTTGGCTTCATCCATCGGTGCCCGGCTCCGCGTTGAAATGATCGAAACCGGCCCAGTCCAGCTCTACCGCCTCATCGTCGCGATAATAGCGAATACCTTCAGACAGCGGGCCAATTTGGCCGATACAGGTGTAGTCGGCTCCGAGGTGGCTCAGCGCCACTTCCAGCGCACCGCGGTTGATCTCCGGCACGGTGAAGCACAGCTCATAATCTTCGCCGCCCGCCAGCGCCCAACGCAGCGCCTGCTCGGCATCGGCGTGGCTGCTCAGCGCCTGCGACATCGGCAGCTCGTCCAGTACGATGCGTGCGCCACAGTCGCTGGCCTTCAGGATATGCTTCAGATCGGAAATCAGGCCATCGGAGATGTCGATCGCCGAGCTGGCCAGATCGCGCAGCGCCTGCCCCTGCAACACCCGCGGCTGCGGCCGCAGATGACGCGCGACCAGATAATCGCGCGCCGCCGCATCCGTCACCGCCAGGCGATCCTGCAGGATCGCCAGACCGGCGGCGCTGTCGCCCAGCGTGCCGGTCACATAGATCCAGTCGCCGATGCGCGCGCCGCTGCGGGTCAGCGCCCGGCCGGCCGGGATCAGCCCCTGAATGGTCAACGTCATGCTCAGCGGGCCGCGCGTGGTATCGCCGCCAATCAGCTGCATGCCGTAATAGTTGAGCTGATCGAACAGGCTGTCGCTGAAGGCCTTCAGCCACGGCTCGTTCACCTCCGGCAGGGTCAGGGCCAGCGAGAGCCACGCAGGATCGGCGCCCATCGCCGCCAGATCGCTCAGATTGACCGCCAGCGCCTTGTAACCGAGATCGGCCGGATCGATGTCCGGCAGGAAGTGAATGCCCGCCACCAGCGTATCGGTACTGACGGCCACCAGCTGTTTTTCCGGCACTGCCAGCAGTGCGCAGTCATCTCCAATGCCCAACTGTACATCCCGGCGCACGCGCTTAAACCGGTCAAAATAGCGGGCAATGAGGTCAAATTCGCCGCATGCCATATCGATATTCCACTAGAAGAAATTAAGGCCGGGAATGCCGGCCTTAATGTTTTACTTTTTCTTGCGAAGGGTTGGCGCCACTTTATCCAGCACCCCGTTCACAAACTTGTGGCTGTCTTCCGCGCCGAAGGTTTTCGCCAGCTCGATCGCTTCGTTAATCGCCACCTTATAAGGGACATCCTCGCGCATTTTCAGTTCAAACAGCGCGACGCGCAGCACCGCGCGCTCCACCTGGCCCAGCTCTTCGAGCTGACGCGACAGGTAAGGCGCCATCAGTTCGTCCAGCATACCTGCATTCACTGCCGCGCCGGACAGCAACTCGCGAAAATAGGCGACGTCAACATCTTTGACATCCTGCTCCGTCAGGAACTGGTGTTCAACATCGGCAAGGTCGTTTTTAGACAACTGCCAAGAGTAAAGCGCTTGAACAGCGCACTCACGAGCGCGGCGACGAGCAGCAGGTTTCACGGAATTCCCCTTAACTAAATTCAGGCTTTAATAGCTTTGATAACATTAATCATTTCAAGTGCGGTCAGCGCGGCTTCAGCGCCCTTGTTGCCCGCTTTGGTGCCGGCGCGTTCGATCGCCTGTTCGATGCTTTCGGTGGTCAGCACGCCAAAGGCAACCGGGATTTCGGCATTCATCGCAACGTTGCCGATGCCGGAGCTGGCTTCGCCCGCTACATATTCGAAGTGCGCGGTGCCCCCACGGATAACGGTGCCCAGCGCGATAACCGCGTCGTATTTGCCGGTTTTGGCCAATACGCTCGCCGTCAGCGGCAGCTCGTAAGCGCCCGGGACCCAGACAACGGTGATGTTGTCGTCAGCAACCTGACCAATGCGTTTCAGCGCGTCGATAGCACCTTCCAGCAGGCTGTCGTTGATGAAATTGTTAAAACGTGCAATTGCGATCGCCACACGGGCATTTGGAGTAGCAACAACACCTTCGATAACTTTCATGGGCTTTCCTTAAAAATGGGTTCAATACCCCGCAGGGGGGCGGATTCTATCATATTCTTTCACCGCCTGCGCGGCGCTTTTGTAAAACCGGCGCGCGGGCGCGAGATTCAGTGTTTCGCCCGCAGGCGCAAACGCAGATCGGGGCCAACCTGACGCACGTCACTAAAGACGAATTCCGGCGCGTCGGCCAGCCGTTCCAGGCCCGGCAGATGACACAGGCCACGGCCATTATCGCCCAACAGTTTCGGCGCGATGTACAAAATGAGCTCATCCACCAGGCCAGCCTGCAGCAGCGCGCCGGCCAGCGTTGCGCCCGCCTCTACCCAGATTGAATTCACCTGGCGCTTGGCCAACAGCATCATCATCACCACCAGATCGATGCCGCCGCCGTGCGCCGGGCAGATAAACTGTTCGACCTCTTGCGGCCAGGCCTGTTCATCCGCCTGCAGGCGCGCCAGCCAGGTAGCGCCCGGCTGCTGCACCACGCGGTGCTGCGGGGTAATGCGATTTTGGCTGTCGAGCAGGATGCGCAGCGGCTGGCGCAGATTTTCGCGCGGATAGAGGCGCTGCGTCTCGGCGTCCAGCTCATCCCAACGCACCGTCAGCGACGGATCGTCCGCCAGCACGGTGGCGCTGGTGCTGAGAATGGCGGCGCTCTGCGCGCGCAGGCGCTGCACGTCCTGACGCGCTTCGGGTGAGGTGATCCACTGGCTTTCGCCGGAGGCCATCGCCGTGCGGCCGTCCAGCGACGCGCCCAGCTTCAGCTGCACATAGGGGAAACCGGTGCGCATGCGTTTGAGGAAGCCCAGGTTGACCGCTTCGGCCTCGGCCAGCATCAGGCCATGACGGACTTCGACGCCGGCTTGCTGCAGCTTGTACAAGCCGCGCCCCGCCACCTGAGGATTGGGATCTTGCATCGCCGCGACCACCCGCGTCACGCCGGCGGCCACCAGCGCATCGGCGCAGGGCGGCGTGCGGCCGTGGTGACTGCACGGTTCGAGCGTGACATAGGCAGTGGCGCCGCGCGCCTTGTCGCCCGCCATGCGCAGCGCGTGCACTTCCGCATGCGGCTCGCCGGCGCGCAGATGATAGCCTTCACCGACAATTTCGCCGTCGCGCACGATAACGCAGCCGACGTTCGGATTGGGCGCGGTGGTGAAACGCCCCAGCCGCGCCAGTTCGAAGGCGCGCGCCATGTAAAATTCGTCGTGATGCATGAAAGATCCTTTAGTCTTGCAGGCGGGCAATCTCTTCACCGAACTCGCGCACGTCTTCGAAGCTGCGATACACCGACGCGAAGCGAATGTAGGCCACCTTATCCAGCTTTTTCAGCGCGTCCATCACCAGATTGCCGACTAACTTGGTCGGCACTTCGCGTTCGCCGGTGGCGCGCAGTTGGGATTTGATATGATTAAGGGCGTTTTCCACATCGTCCGAGCTGACCGGGCGCTTTTCCAGCGCTTTCAGCATGCCGCGACGCAGTTTGTCTTCGTTGAACGGCTCGCGCACCTCATCGCTTTTAATCACTCGCGGCATCACCAGCTCGGCCACCTCGAAGGTGGTGAAGCGTTCATTGCATACCAGACACTGGCGGCGGCGGCGCACTTGCGAACCGTCCCCCACCAGGCGGGAATCGATGACTTTGGTATCAACGGCGGCGCAGAAAGGGCAATGCATAACACGTCCTGATAAACGTTTTTTATAGATAAATGCAGTTTAACCCGAAGTGCAGCCACAACAAAGGGCGGCGGCCATTTGTTGCGACAGGCGGCGGGAAGGTGGCAGCGATATGACTTTCACCACTATGCGGACTAAGCTTGATAGCAGGAGACTCAGCATAGGAAATCGCCGTCATGACAACCTGTTACCCTAAAATCGCCCTGCTCGCCGCCGCCATTTTGCTGGCGGGCTGCGCGCACAACACCGCCGTGCCTCAGCTGCGCCATCAGGTCGCCGCGCTGAACCAGAAAGTGAGCGTACTGACCGACCAAACCACCGCACTGGAGCGGCAGAATTTGCTCAATCAGCACTCCGACAATGGCGTCTACCTGCTGCCGGCGGCTCGAAGCGCTGCCCGTTTGCAGAGCAGCATCGGCGAACTGAGCGTTTCGCTGAGCCACATCAAGAGCGAAGCCAACGGCACGCAGGCGCAGCTGCATGTGCGCATCCTCTCACAGGCTACGCTGCCGCCGTTCAAAGCCGTGGTGGAATGGGGCCAGCTGGATGAAGCCACCGGCCGGCCGTTGACCGCCGAAGCGCTGTCGCAACCGATCGCCAGCGCCGACTCGCTGCTGCCGAAACCCGGTCAGGACTTCGAGCTACGCTTCAGCGGCCTGACGCCGGAACAGCTCGGCTATATCCGTCTGCACAGTCTGGTGGCCACCGCCCAACCGGCGGTGGTGCAGCAACGCTGAAACCCAAAGCAAAAAAAAGGAGCGCCATTGGCGCTCCTTCTCATTTCGCTGAATACTGCGGCGGTTAAGGCAGAATCGAAGGCTGATCCGCGCCCTCTTTTTCCACTTTTTGCTGCAGCATGTGCTCGCGTTTCATCCCCAGCTTCAACGCCAGCGCGGACGCGACGTAGATGGAGGAAACGGTACCGATCGACACGCCGATCAGCATCGCCAGCGAGAAGCCTTGCAGCATCGCGCCACCGAAGATGTACAGCATCAGCACCACCATCAGGGTAGTACCGGAAGTCATCAGCGTACGGCTCAGCGTCTGGGTCAACGACACGTTCATGATCTCGTAAGGCGTACCGCGGCGGATCTTGCGGAAGTTCTCACGAATACGGTCGGAGACCACGATGCTGTCGTTCAGCGAGTAACCGATAACCGACATCAGGGAAGCGACGATGGTCAGGTCAATCTCGATGTGGAACAGCGACAGCACGCCCAGCGTGATGATCACGTCGTGCGCCAGCGCGATAACCGCCCCCAGCGCCAGGCGCCATTCGAAGCGGAAACCGACGTAGATCAGGATACAGATCAACGCCACCAGCAGCGCCATGCCGCCGGTTTGCGCCAGCTCGCTGCCCACGCTCGGGCCGACGAACTCGATGCGCTTCACGGTGGCGTTTTTATCCACCGAGTCGTTGATCACGCCGATCACCTTGTTGCCCAGTTCCTGGCCTGCGGTGCCGGTCGCCGGTGGCATGCGCACCATCACGTCGCGGCTGCTGCCGAAGTTCTGGATGATCGGATCCTGGAACCCGGCCTTCTCCAGCGTGTCGCGCATCAGGTCAAGGTTAGCCGGCTTCTCCAGGTTGATTTCAATCACCGTACCGCCGGTGAAATCCAGACCCCAGTTAAACCCGCGCACCGACATGGTGACGATCGACGCGACCAACAGCAGCAACGAGATGCCGAAGGCCAAATAGTCCCAGCGCATAAAGTCGTAGACTTTACGGCCGTAGTTGAGTTGCTCAACAGTATAATCCTGTGCCACAACGCACTCCTCAGATAGACAGCTTGTTAATGCGTTTGCCGCCGTAAAGCAGGTTGACGATGGCACGGGTACCGACAATCGCGGTGAACATGGACGTCGCCACACCGATCGCGGTGGTGATCGCAAAGCCTTTGATCGAACCGGTGCCCACTGCGTACAGGATGACCGCGGTGATCAGCGTGGTGATGTTGGCGTCGACGATACTGGAGAACGCGCCTTTATAGCCCTCATGGATTGCCTGCTGAACGGACCGGCCATTCTTCAGCTCTTCCTTGATACGTTCGTTAATCAGTACGTTGGCGTCGACCGCCACCGCCAGCGTCAACACGATCCCGGCAATGCCCGGCATGGTCAGCGTCGCCCCCGGCAACAGGGACATCACGCCGACGATCAGCACCAGGTTAGCGACCAGCGCCGTGGTGGCGATCACGCCGAACTTACGGTACCAGACCACCATGAAGACGATGGACGCCACCAGGCCCCACAGACAGGCTTCCAGACCTTGGGTAATGTTCTGCTGACCCAGGGTTGGACCGATGGTGCGCTCTTCAACGATCTGAATCGGCGCGATCAGCGCACCCGCACGCAACAGCAGCGAAAGCTGACGCGCTTCGTTCGGGTTGCCGATACCGGTGATGCGGAAGCTGTTGCCCAGACGCGACTGAATGTTCGCCACGTTGATCACTTCTTCCTGTTTCACCAGCACCGCACGGCCGTTGGCGTCTTTCTTACCGCTGTCCTTATACTCCACGAACAGGGTCGCCATCGGCTTGCCGATGTTGTCCTTGGTGAAGTTGGACATGGACGTGCCGCCGGCGCTATCCAGCGAGATGTTAACCTGCGGCTGGTTGTATTCGTCGGTGCTCGAGGTGGAGTCGGTGATGTGGTCACCGGTCAGGATCACGCGCTTGTACAGCACGATCGGCTGGCCGTCGCGGGTATATTTCACCTCGGAATCGCCCGGCACGCGGCCATTGGCCGCCGCGGTGGCGTCCGCATTGGTGTTCACCAGACGGAATTCGAGGGTCGCGGTGGCGCCCAGAATTTCTTTGGCGCGCGCGGTGTCCTGAATGCCCGGCAGCTCGACCACGATGCGGTCGGCGCCCTGGCGCTGCACCAGCGGTTCGGCGACGCCGAGCTGGTTGACGCGGTTACGCAGGATAGTGATGTTCTGCTGGACGGCGTATTCACGCGCTTCGCTCAGACGGGCGTCCGTCAGGTTCGCTTTCATGGTGTTGGCGCCGTTGGCGGACAGCACCAGATCGCGCTGACGCGGGCCGATGTAGCTGATGGCCTGGTCGCGAGCCGCATCGTCACGGAAGCGAACTTCCACGCCGTTGTTGTCCAGCTTGCGGATAGACGCGTAAGGAATGCCCTTCTCGCGCAGCTCGCTGCGCAGGGTATCCATGGTCTGTTCCTGCAGCTTGCTCAACGCGGTGTCCATGTCCACTTCCATCAGGAAGTGCACGCCGCCGCGCAGGTCCAGGCCGAGTTTCATCGGTTCTGCGCCCAGCATGGCCAGCCAGGTCGGCGTGGCCGGCGCCAGGTTCAGCGCCACGACGAATTTGTCACCCAGCTCGGTCACCAGCGCTTCGCGGGCGCGCAGCTGAACGTCAGGATCTTTAAAGCGAGCCAGGATAGCGCCATTTTCCAGCGCAATCGACTTGCTCGCGATGTTGTCTTTTTCTAATACGGTACGGACCTGGTCCAGCGTAGTTTCACTGGCGGCGACGCCGCGCGCGCCAGTGATTTGTACGGCCGGATCCTCACCGTAGATGTTGGGAAGCGCATAAAGCAGACCGACGAGGATCACGACGATCAACATCAGATACTTCCACAAAGGATAACGGTTTAGCACGGCAATTCCCTTCGGGAAAAAAGATTACAGGGCCTTCATGGTACCTTTCGGCAGAACGGCCGCCACGAAGTCACGCTTGATCATCACTTCCGTGGTGTCGTTCAGCGCGATGGCGATGATGCCGGTGTCGGCCACTTTGGTCACACGACCGATCAGGCCGCCGGTGGTCAGCACTTCGTCGCCTTTACCGATGGAGTCCATCAGCTTCTTGTGATCTTTCGCGCGTTTCTGCTGTGGGCGCAGGATCATGAAGTAGAAGATCAGGCCGAACACCACCAGCATAATGATCAGAGAGTACGGGCTTCCCTGAGCCGGAGCCCCTGCGGATGCGACGGCGTCAGAAATGAAAAAGCTCATTGAAATTCCCTCATTAAGTTATCAATTATTAGATCAAGCGTTTAAAGGCGGAATCGGCTTGCCGATCCGACCATAGAAATCCGCAACAAACTGCTCTAATTTACCCTCTTCGATAGCCTGGCGTAAACCCGCCATCAGGCGCTGGTAGTGACGCAGGTTATGAATTGTGTTCAGTCGAGCACCCAATATTTCGTTGCAACGGTCGAGATGGTGCAAGTAGGCGCGGCTGTAATGGCGACACGTGTAGCAATCACAGTCCTTATCCAGCGGAGAAGTATCATCCTTGTGCTTGGCATTACGGATTTTTACCACACCGTCAGTCACGAACAAATGGCCGTTGCGGGCGTTGCGGGTCGGCATAACGCAGTCGAACATGTCGATGCCGCGGCGCACGCCTTCCACCAAATCTTCCGGCTTGCCGACGCCCATCAAATAGCGTGGCTTATCTTCCGGAATTTGCGGGCAAACGTGTTCAAGAATGCGATGCATATCCTCTTTCGGCTCGCCTACAGCCAAGCCGCCCACAGCGTACCCGTCAAAGCCGATATCCACCAGCCCTTTGACGGAAACATCACGTAAATCTTCGTAAACGCCGCCCTGAATGATGCCGAACAGCGCATTTTTATTTTCCAGCTCGTCGAAACGCTTGCGGCTGCGCTGCGCCCAGCGCAGCGACATTTCCATCGAACGCTTGGCGTAGTCCCAGTCGGCCGGGTACGGCGTGCATTCGTCGAAGATCATCACGATGTCGGAACCCAAGTCATACTGGATTTCCATCGATTTTTCCGGGCTCAGGAACACCTTGTCGCCGTTGATCGGGTTGCGGAAGTACACGCCTTCCTCTTTGATCTTGCGCATCGCCCCCAGGCTGAACACCTGGAAACCGCCGGAGTCGGTGAGGATCGGGCCCGGCCACTGCATGAAATCGTGCAGATCGCCGTGCAGCTTCATGATCTCCTGGCCCGGGCGCAGCCACAGGTGGAAGGTGTTGCCCAGCAGGATCTGCGCGCCGGTCTCTTTCACTTCTTCCGGCGTCATGCCCTTGACCGTGCCGTAGGTGCCGACCGGCATAAAGGCCGGGGTTTCCACCACGCCGCGGTCGAAAATCAGGCGGCCGCGGCGTGCGCGGCCATCGGTAGTTTGTAGTTCGTACTTCACAAAGCCTCCAGCATCAGAGAAACAGTCTGATGTCGTTGAAACGGGGCCGCGCCGTGGGCGCAGCCCGGGAAATTAACCGCCGACGGACTCGTTTTCCGCCTGCGGATTACGGCTGATGAACATCGCATCGCCGTAGCTGAAAAAGCGGTACTGCTCGGCCACCGCCTGCTGATAGGCGTTCATGGTATTTTTGTAGCCGGCGAAGGCCGACACCAGCATGATCAGGGTGGACTCCGGCAGGTGGAAATTGGTCACCAGCGCGTCGATCACCTGGTAGTGATAGCCCGGATAGATAAAGATGCTGGTGTCGCCGAAGAACGGCGCAATCAGCGCCTCTTTGCTGGCCGCAGCGGCGCTTTCCAGCGAGCGCACCGAGGTGGTGCCCACCGCCACGACGCGCTTGCCGCGCGCTTTGCAGGCCAGCACCGCATCGACCACGTCCTGCGGCACTTCGGCGTATTCGGCGTGCATCACGTGATCTTCGATGGTTTCCACGCGCACCGGCTGGAAGGTGCCGGCGCCGACGTGCAGCGTCACGAACGCCATTTCCACGCCTTTGGCGCGCAGCGCCGCCAGCAGCGGTTCGTCGAAGTGCAGGCCGGCGGTCGGCGCGGCGACCGCGCCCGGTTTCTCGCTGTAGACCGTCTGATACAGCTCACGGTCGGCGTCTTCATCCGGGCGAGCGATATAAGGCGGCAGCGGCATGTGGCCGGCCGCGTTGAGAATGGTGAATACATCGCGTTCGTCGTTGAAGCGCAGCTCGAACAGCGTCTCGTGGCGCGCCACCATGGTAGCGGCGATGCTCTCATCATCCCCCAACAGCAGCTCGGCGCCCGGCTTGGGCGCTTTCGACGCGCGCACGTGCGCCAGCACGCGATGGTCGTCCAGCACGCGCTCCACCAGCACTTCTATCTTGCCACCGCTGACCTTGCGGCCGAACATGCGCGCCGGGATCACGCGGGTATTGTTGAACACCAGCAGGTCGCCGGCTTCCAGCTTATCCAGCAGATCGGTGAATACGCCGTGCGTCAGCGCCCCGCTCGGCCCGTCCAGCTGCAGCAGGCGGCATGCGCTGCGCTCGGCCTGGGGATAGTGGGCAATCAGGGATTCGGGAAGTTCAAACGAAAAATCAGCGACGCGCATGGGTATTCACTTCTTCAATTTATGGCTGGTTGGTAAAAAACAGGCGGCCTAGTCTAAAGCCGGGGGCGGTCAGCGGCAAGAAATAAGGAGGATTTGCCTGACTTCGGGTATAGTTGAGGGATGAATTTTCTCGCTCATCTTCACCTGGCCATGCTGGCGGACAGCTCGCTGCTGGGCAACCTGCTGGCCGATTTCGTGCGCGGCAACCCAGCCGCCGACTACCAGCCCGACGTGGTGGCCGGCATCATGATGCACCGTCGCGTCGACGTGCTGACCGACAGCCTGCCGCAGGTCAAAGCCTGCCGCGACTATTTCAGCGCCCCCTACCGCCGCGTGGCGCCGATCACCCTCGACGTGGTGTGGGACCATTTTTTGGCGCGCCACTGGCAGCAGTTGGAGCCCTCACGCGACCTGCACCAGTTTACCCAGGAAGCCCGCAGCCAGATCGAACCTTACCTGCCGCTCACGCCGCCACGCTTTCAGAACCTGAACGGCTATCTGTGGCCGGAACGCTGGCTGGAACGCTACGCCGAATTGCCGTTCATCGCCCGGGTATTGCAGGGCATGGCCAGCCGCCGTCCGCGCCTCGATGCCCTGGCAGGCTCGTTCGCCGACGTCGAGCGACACTATCATCAGCTTGAAACACAATTCTGGCAGTTTTATCCACAAATGATGCGGCAGGCGAAGGAAAAAACGCTCTGAGGTCAAGCTCAAGCGTTTGAAATTGCAGCGCCTTGCAAGAATTTACGCTTTGCCGCTTGCCCTTTTGTGGGAAAAGGTTATTTTTAAAGCCTGTCAAATTTAATTAATGAATTTAATAGGTAAAAGCTATCTCATCGATTGGTCTTTTGCCCTTTATTCGCCAAGTCGTGGCCCCTATACTGGCCCTTGTTTTTACATCCACCCTTTAACACCTATTACAGGAGTAATTATGGTCCTGGTAACTCGTCAAGCCCCTGACTTCACTGCAGCTGCCGTACTGGGTAGCGGCGAAATCGTTGAAAACTTCAACCTGAAGAAGCACCTGAACGGTAAACCAGCCGTGCTGTTCTTCTGGCCAATGGACTTCACCTTCGTATGCCCTTCCGAGCTGATCGCTTTCGATCACCGCTATGAAGAGTTCCAGAAGCGTGGCGTTGAAGTGGTTGGCGTTTCCTTCGACTCAGAATTCGTCCACAACGCATGGCGTAAAACCCCTGTCGACAAAGGCGGCATCGGTGAAGTGAAATACGCAATGGTTGCTGACGTTAAGCGTGAAATCCAGAAAGCTTACGGCATCGAACACCCGGAAGCTGGCGTTGCGCTGCGCGGCTCCTTCCTGATCGACAAAGACGGCATCGTGCGTGCTCAGGTTGTTAACGACCTGCCAATCGGCCGTAACATCGACGAAATGATCCGTACCGTTGACGCGCTGCAATTCCACGAAGAGCACGGTGAAGTGTGCCCGGCTCAGTGGGAAAAAGGCAAAGCAGGTATGGGCGCTTCCCCAGACGGCGTGGCAAAATACCTGTCTGAAAACGCTGCCAAGCTGTAATTTCAGCCTGATAGTGAATCAACCGGCCCACGCGGCCGGTTTTTTTATGCCCCTTTTTGGGGCAGACCGCCCGCCTTCAGTGCTTTATTTCCCTGTTTCCGCTCACATTTCCCGCCCAGTTCGCCGCGTGAATGCCCATCTGCGGCTACTATCAATAACGCTGGCTCGCGCTTTGCAAGCGAACAGCAGCAAGCAAACACAACACAATAAAAAACTGACAGGGTAGGAATAACTATGTTTTTACAGAAATGGAGCAAACCCCTGACCATGGCGGCGCTGCTGGTCAGCGGCAGCCTGTATGCGGCATCCAACCCAGCGGTGGAAGCCAAAAACGGCATGGTGGTCACCTCGCAGCATCTGGCTTCGCAGGTCGGGGTGGATATCCTGAAAATGGGCGGCAACGCCATCGACGCCGCCGTGGCGGTCGGCTATGCGCAAGCGGTGGTGAACCCCTGCTGCGGCAACATCGGCGGCGGCGGCTTTATGACCGTCCACCTGGCGGACGGTACCGATACCTTCATCAACTTCCGCGAAACTGCGCCGGCGGCGGCCAGCGCCAACATGTATCTGGATGCCGACGGCAAGGTGAAGAAAGACGCCAGCCTGTACGGCTATCTGGCGGCGGGCGTGCCGGGCACCGTGCTGGGAATGGAAACCGCGCGTGAGAAGTACGGCAAACTGAGCCGCGAACAGGTGCTTGCGCCGGCGATCAAGCTGGCGCGCGAAGGCTTTGTGCTGACCCGCGCCGATACCGATATTCTCGACACCACCGTCGCACGCTTCAAACAGGATCCCGAGTCGGCCAAAATCTTCCTGCGCCCGGACGGCAGCCCGCTGCAGCCGGGGGACAAACTGGTGCAAACCGATCTGGCCAATACGCTGGAAGCCATCGCCAAAGGGGGAACCGACGCCTTCTACAAAGGCAAGATCCCACAGGCGGTGGAGGCGGCGGCCAAACAGGGCGGCGGCATTTTGACCGCCGCCGACTTCGCCGACTACAAGGTCACCGAAACGCCGCCGATCACCTGCAGCTATCGCGGCTACAAGTTCGTGTCGGCGCCGCCTCCCAGCTCCGGTGGCGTCACGCTGTGCGAAATCCTCAACGTGGTGGAAGGCTATGACCTGAAAAGCATGGGCTTCAACTCGGCGGCGGCCATTCACACCATGACCGAAGCGATGCGCCATGCCTACATGGATCGCAACACCTACCTCGGCGACCCGGAATTCATCAAGAACCCGATCGACCGGCTGGTGAGCAAGAGCTACGCCGAGCAGATCCGCAAGAAAATCGTCGCGGACAAGGCCACGCCGTCGGAAAACGTACAGCCCGGCATGGAACCGCATGAGAAGCCGGAAACCACCCATTATTCGATCGTCGACCACGACGGCAACGCGGTCTCCACCACCTATACCGTCAACGGCCGCTTCGGCGCCGTGGTGATCGCACCGGGCACCGGCTTCTTCCTCAACGACGAGATGGACGACTTCACGGTGAAAGTGGGCGAGAAAAACCTGTACGGGCTGGTGCAAGGCACCGCCAACAGCATTGCCCCCGGTAAGCGCCCACTATCGTCGATGAGCCCGACGCTGGTGACCAAGGACAACAAGATCTTTATGGTGCTGGGCTCGCCGGGCGGCTCACGCATCATCACCATTACCCTGCAGACCGCGTTGAACGTGATCGACCACGGTATGGCGCCGCAGGAAGCGGTGGACGCACCGCGCATCCATCACCAATGGTTGCCGGATGAGGTGTACTACGAACAGCGCGGCGTTTCCGCCGATACGCTGAAGCTGCTGAGCGGCATGGGCTATAAGATGGTCGAGCAAACGCCATGGGGCGCCGCCGAACTGATTCTGGTCGGTTTGCCGGGCGCGGCGGGCGTCAGCCCGGCCAACTCCGGCAACGATTCGGCGGTTTCCGGCAAAGTGCGCGAAGGTTACCTGTACGGCGCCAACGACGTGCGTCGCCCGGCAGGCTCCGCGGTCGGTTACTGATGTAAACGCCTACTCACCTTGATCGCGGGGGCCTTACGGCCCCCCCAGTTCCCTTAGCCTTCATACCGCCACACGGTGGCCGACTCTTCCGCCAGCTGCAGGCGCAGCCCGCCGGCCGTTTCGCTCAACTCTCCCCGCCCTTCCACACGCCGCCACGGGCCGCGGGCCAACAGCGGGTTGTGCGGCAGCTGCGCCTGGCCGCTGCCGTCGCGCTGCAGCGCCACCAACACCTGCTCCTGCTGATACAGACGCACGAACACCAGCGTTTCTCCGCTGGCGTACAGCACCTGACAGCCGCCGCGACGCAGCGCCAGGCTCTGTTTACGCAGCGCCGCCATGCGCTGGAACAGCGCCAGCAGCGGCCGATCCCAGTCACCGACGTCCCACGGGAACGGCTTGCGGCAGAACGGATCGTTGCCGCCGTCCAGGCCAATCTCATCGCCGTAATAGAGACAAGGCACGCCGATCCAGCTCAGCAACCACACCGCCGCCATCTGCATGCGCGCCGCGTTCCCCTGCAACAGCGTGAGGAAACGCGCGGTATCGTGGCTGTCCAGTTGATTGAACTGGATCAGCTGGCGGCCGTGCGGCAGCCCCGCGCGGTAGCCGTCCATCCACTGCGCGCACCCGGCGGCGTCCAGCCGCACCGGGTGATAGGCCACGTCCAGCCCCGCCAAGAACGCCCGCACTGGCAGCGCAAAGCCCATGTAGTTCATCGCCGCATCCTCCACGCCGGCGTGCAGCCAGCGGCGCGCGTCGCCGAAGTGTTCGCCCAATACGTAGGCCTGCGGATTCTCCTGCTTCACCGCCTGATAGATGCCAGCCAGGTGGTGCAGGTTGCCGGTGGCACCGCCGTTCTCCCCCAGCATGTGCACCACGTCCAGCCGCCAACCGTCGATGCTGTACGGCGGGCGCAGCCAGTGGCGCACCACGCTGCCTTCCCCGCGATAGATCGCTTCCGCCACCTGCGGCTCGGCGAAGTTGAGCTTCGGCAGGCTGGCGTTGCCCTTCCAGTCGAGCGCGCGGCCGTCCGGGTAAAAGTTGAACCAGCCGCGATACGGTGAATCGGGGTGGTGACAGGCGCCGTTTTCGCCCTGGCGATGGCGGTCGAACCACGGATGCGAGTCACCGGTGTGGTTGAATACCCCGTCCAGCACCAGTTTCATGCCCACCTTGTGAGTGCTCACTCGCAAACGCTGCAGCGCCGCGTTGCCGCCAAAGTGCGGATCGACCTGGTAATAGTCCTCGGTATCGTACTTATGCACGCTCGGCGCGGTAAAAATCGGGTTCAGATACAGCGCGGTCACGCCCAGCTGCTGCAAATACGGCAGTTTGGCGCAGATGCCGTCCAGATCGCCGCCGTAAAAGGTCGAGGCGGCGTGACGATCCTCCAGCGGATGCTGCCAGTCGCGCCGAATCACCTCGGCACCGGCCGCGTGATGGCGGTAGCTGCCGCTTTGGATGCCGTGCTCGCCGCCGCTGCTGGCGAAGCGATCGGGGAAAATCTGGTAGAACAGCTGATCCGCCACCCACTCGGGGCCATGGTCGGGCTCGTCGACGGCGAACTGCGCCAGCTGGCCCGGCGGCGTTGGCGACCAGCCCTGTGGGCCGAACCACTGCTGGCGATCGGCCCACAGCAGCTTGAAGCAGTAACGCCGCGTCGGCTCGCCCTCATTCAGCGTAAGGCTGGCCTGGTAGCGCCGCATCCCCTCGTGGCGCTGCGCTTTCATCACCAGCAGCCACTCTTCGTTGTCCGGTTCGGCGCGCAAAAACACCCGTTCCGGCAGTTCATCCCCCTGTAACCACAGCGTGATATCCAAACGTTGCCCTTGCTTCACCACAAAAGGCGGGACCGGTTGATGCCAGGCGTTAAGCATACTGTTTCTCCTGCTGTACCAAACGAAATCGACGGCGTTCTTCAAGAAGCGAACAATGCCACGTTAAGTGCAACTCCCCCTCCTCTCTGGCCGCAAAACCCAGGGATGAGCCGGGGGGCGGAGACCGAAAAATAACGCTAACTCGATGTAAAAAAAGGTAAACAGGCACAAATCCTTCACGTTACCCCTTAGGCTAACGCGTTTTGAGCTTACAGGATATTTTTTGCGCATTTTTTAAGGAGCGGTAATGCAACAACAGATAACGCGCTGGCTGGAACAGTTTGGTTTGGAATTCGGCGGAGTGATGTCGCTGTTGATGGTATTGGGGTTGATTGTTCTGATCTCGGTGGTGATCCACCTGGTGCTGCACCGGGTGGTGTTGGCCGCCCTTCAGCGCCGCGGCCAGCAATCGCAGCGCGTCTGGCAACAGGCCATCACCCAATACAAACTGTTCCAGCGCGTGGCGCTGCTGCTGCAAGGGGTGATCATCAGCATCCAGGCGACGCTGTGGTTGCAGAGCGGCAGCCAAACCCAGGCGGTGATCGTCACCGCCGCGCAGGTGTGGATCCTCGCCTTCACCCTGCTGTCGCTGTTCTCGCTGCTGGATACGCTGCTGGCGCTGCTGCGCCAAAGTCCGATCGCCAATCAGCTGCCGCTGCGCGGCATTTTCCAGGGCCTGAAACTGGTGGCGGCGATCCTGATCGGCATCATGATCGTTTCGTTGCTGATGGGCAAATCGCCGCTGCTGCTGCTCAGCGGCCTGGGTGCCATGACCGCGGTCTTGATGTTGGTGTTCAAGGATCCGATCCTCGGGCTGGTGGCCGGCATTCAGCTCTCCGCCAACGATATGCTGAAGATCGGCGACTGGCTGGAAATGCCGAAATACGGCGCCGACGGCGCGGTCACCGACATCGGCCTGACCACGGTCAAAGTGCGTAACTGGGACAACACCGTCACCACTATTCCTACCTACGCGCTGATCTCCGACTCGTTCAAGAACTGGCGGTCGATGTCGGAATCCGGCGGGCGCCGCATCAAGCGCAGCCTGAATATCGACACCGGCAGCGTGCACTTCCTGTCGGAAGAGGAACAGCGCCGCCTGCAGCGCAACCCGCTGCTGCACAGCTACCTGAACGTCAAGACCCAGGAGCTGAGCCAGCATAATCAGGAGATCGCCGTCGATCTGGCCTCGCCGCTCAACGGCCGCCGCCTGACCAACCTCGGCACGCTGCGCGCCTATCTGGAAGCCTACCTGCGCGCTCACCCGCGCATTCACCAGAATATGACGCTGATGGTGCGCCAGCTGGCGCCAACGCCGGAGGGCCTGCCGCTGGAAATCTACACCTTTACCAACACCACGGTCTGGGCGGAGTACGAAAGCATTCAGGCGGATATTTTCGACCATATCCTGGCGGTGATCGACGAGTTCGGCCTGCGCGTGCATCAAACGCCAACCGGCAATGACCTGCGCGGCATGCTGCAACAAAGCGCGAACGCTTCCTGACGTCGGCTGACGTAACTGTGTCTGCTGGTAATTATTCTCTTTCAATTGCCAGCAGATATCTCCATCCCCTTCTTTTCCCCGGCGAAAACGGCGTTAATGCGCCATCACCTTCACTACCGAGAGGGAAAGCCCTTGCTGAAACGGTTACGTCACCGGCTGTTTACCCTGCTGGCCACCCTGCTGTTTATCGGCTGCCTGCACAGCGCGTCGCTGGATGAAAGCCGCATGCCCCGCAATCTGCAACCTTCGCTAAGTGCGCTCAGCAGCAACCTGCAGGACATTCGCGAAGTGCTGGCGCGCTGCGCCGGCGAGGAAGAAGAGGAACGGCTGAACGACGGCGGCGTACGCATCGAAGCGCGCGCCGCCGGAGAGGATGAAGTGGAAGACCAACGCTAAAAAAACACCGGCCTTAGCCGGTGTTTTTCCATTTAGTCTTGCTGCGTCGCCAACGGCGCGCGTTTTTTCTGATGGTTGACCTTGAACCAGTATCCCGCCAGCAGCAATACCACCCAGACCAGGCCGGCGTACAGCGAGACGCGCGTGGTTGGGAAGTAGCCGATCAAACCGATGATGAACACCAGGAACACGATCGCCACCACCGAGGTAAACACCCCACCGCGCAGTGGGAACGCCAGCTGTTTCACCTGCTCTTTGCTCAGGCTGCGGCGGAAGGCAATTTGCGAGAACAGGATCATGATCCACACCCACACGGTGGCGAAGGTCGCCAGGGAGGCGATCACCAGGAACACGCTCTCCGGCATGATGTAGTTGAGGTATACCGCCAGCAGCAGCGCCAGCATCATTACCACCACCGTCACCCAGGGAATGCCGCGTTTCGACACCTTGCTGAACATCTTCGGCGCATGGCCCTGCTCGGCCATGCCGTGCAGCATGCGGCCGACGCCGAACACGTCGCTGTTGATCGCCGACAGCGACGCGGTAATCACCACGAAGTTGAGGATGCCTGCCGCCACGGTGATGCCCATATGCTGGAAAGTCAGCACGAACGGGCTGCCGTTGGTACCCACCTGGTTCCACGGGTAGATAGACATGATGACGAACAGCGTACCGACGTAGAACACCAGAATGCGCCACGGCACCGAGTTGATGGCCTTCGGAATCGATTTTTTCGGATCTTTGGCTTCGCCGGCGGTAATACCGATGATTTCAATGCCGCCGTAAGCGAACATCACCAGCTGCAGCGACAGGATCATGCCGATAAAGCCGTTGCTGAAGAAGCCGCCGTTCGACCACAGGTTATGAATACCGGTCGGTTGCCCGCCGTTGCCGATACCCCAGATGATGATGCCGATACCGGCCGCGATCATGATGATGATGGTGGCGACCTTGAAGAACGAGAACCAGAATTCCAGTTCGCCGAATACCTTGACGCTCATCAGGTTGATGGCGCCAATGATCAGCACCACGCTCAGCACCCAGATCCAGTGCGGCACTTCCGGGAACCAGACCCCCATATAGATGCCGAAGGCGGTCACGTCGGCGATGGCGACAATCAGGATTTCAAAGCAGTAAGTCCAGCCGGTGATGTAACCCGCCATCGGGCCGAGGTAGTCCTGCGCGTAGCGGGAAAATGAGCTGGCCTGCGGGTTGTTGACCGACATCTCCCCCAATGCGCGCATGATGATGAAGGCCACGATGCCGCCGATCAGGTAAGCCAGCAGCACGCTCGGGCCGGCCATTTTGATGGCGTCCGCCGAGCCGTAGAACAACCCGGTGCCGATGGCTGACCCCAACGCCATAAAGCGGATATGACGCGTGCTGAGGCCGCGTTTCAGCTTATTGTCGGGGACAGTGGTGGGTGACTGTTGTTGCATGAAAATGACCCATAGTTTTAAACGTAAAAAAGCCACGGACATGTCCGTGGCCCTAGATTAAGCCGGGGGATTATCAGTGCGCGGTCACTTGGGAACGCGTGCACACCCGATCATAAATCGCGACCAGCGCCAGCATCAGCAGCGAAGGCGGCAACCATGCCAACCCCTGCTCCGCCAGCGGCAGGTGAGTGGTCCAGGCCGGCAGCAGCTGCTGGAAGCTGGACGCTTTCACCGCGTCAAGGATACCAAACAACAGGCTGACAAGCATCACCGGCGCGATGATGCGCGGCGCGCTGTGCCACCAACGCAGGGTGAAGCTCAGCACCACCAGCACGATGCACGGCGGGTAAATCGCGGTCAGCACCGGAATGGAGATCTGGATCAGGTGGCTCAGGCCGAGGTTGGACACCACCATCGAGAACAGGCCCAGGATAAACACCAGCGTCTTGTACGAGAACGGCAGATATTGCGCGAAGAACTCGGCGCAGGCGCAGGTCAGGCCTACCGCGGTCACCATGCAGGCGATGAAGATCAGCGCCGCCAGGAAGAAGCTGCCCAAACCGCCGAAGGTGTTCTGAACGTAAGCGTGCAGGATCACCGCGCCGTTGGTGGCGTCAGGCACCAGCGCGCCGCTGCCGGAGCCCAGCTTGAACAGGCTCAGGTAAACCAGCGTCAGGCCCACGCCGGCGATCAAACCGGCCAGAATGGTGTAACGAGTCAACAGACCGGCGTCTTTCACGCCGCGTGAACGCGCCGCGTTGACGATAACGATACCGAATACCAGCGCCCCCAGCGTATCCATGGTCAGATAGCCGTTAACGAAGCCGGAGGAGAAAGGCACGCTCTGGTAAGCCGCCGTCGCCGGGATCGGCGCGCCGGCAGGCCACAGCAGCGCGGCGATGCCCAGTACGGCCAGCGCCACGATCTTCAGCGGCGCCAGCACGTGGCCGACGGTATCGAGCAGACGGCCCGGATACAGGGAGATGCCGATCACTAGCGCGAAGTACACCAGGCTATAG
Source organism: Serratia sp. CY47444 (assembly GCF_052168635.1). Lineage (NCBI taxonomy): Bacteria > Pseudomonadati > Pseudomonadota > Gammaproteobacteria > Enterobacterales > Yersiniaceae > Serratia > Serratia sp. CY47444. The sequence continues at coordinate 80,284 of NZ_JBJNMH010000011.1, read as the reverse complement.
ATAAACAGCGGCATGGTGCCGTCGCCGGTCAGCGGGGCAATGCCCACTTCAAAGGATACGGTGGCGGTGCGCGGCGTGGCGAACAGCGGGCCGACGGCCAGGTAGCAGACGGTCGCCAGCAGCAGGCCGGCGCCGCGGCCGATCGGCGAACTGAGGGCGTCGATGCCGCCGCCGACGCGCGCCAACGCGATGACGGTGATGACCGGCAGACCCACGGCGGTGATCAGGAAGCCCAGCGCTGCGGTCCAGACGTGTTCACCGGACTGCAAGCCGACCATCGGCGGGAAGATGATGTTCCCGGCCCCAACGAATAAGGCAAAGGTCATGAAACCCAGTGCCAGGATATCTTTTGACGTTAAACGATGACTCATACGATGTCGTGTTGCCTGTTCAAATGAAAAAAATGGTCCGATAGCGTGGTGGCGTAACGCCCCACCCGGTTGCCGGCATGCCCTAACGTTGCAGCGCCAAATAAGCACCCTAAACGCAGTCGATCCGGCGTTTATGTCCCTATTCGAAAGTGGCCGCTCATGAAGATGGGCAAAATTTTAGGAGTTATAAAAATGGAGGTTTAATCCGACAACGAGGGCTAAGGTAAACGTTTATAGCGCTTCAAGGCAAGACGCACGGCGAAAAGCAGAGCTATCGACCATATAAACTTTAGCCACCAGTCGATCATATTGGCTATCAATAAATATACACTACATGATTTGTATCATTTTTGAACAGCAGATTCACGAAACGTGAAGCATATATCACTTTACCGCGCGAAAACGCCAATATAAGCCCGATTTTCGCGTGGCACGAGCTTCGTTTGGCCGTGAAAAAAGGCGAAAATTACGTCGCATTTTGTCGGTTATTTCATCACGGCCGGCGCGAGCGGTGGCAACCCAAGCGCCTGACGGGTCCTCTGCAGGGCGCCCGGCGGCAGCGGCAGATAGCCGTCGTGATTGACCAGGCTCTGCCCGGCAGTCGACAGCACGCGGTCGAGGAACGCGGCGGTCAGCGGCTCCAGCGGTTGATTGGGGGCTTTGTTGATGTAGATATACAGATAGCGCGACAGCGGGTAGCGATCGTTGCGCACGTTGGCGGCGGTAGGGGCAACATAGTCCTCTCCCGACTCCGCCAACGGCAGCAGCCGCACGCCGCTGGCGCGAAAACCGATGCTGGCGTAGCCGATGCCGTTGAGCGAACCGGCCACCGCCTGCACCACCGAGGCTGAACCGGGCAACTCATTGACGCGCGGCATAAAATCGCCGCCGCACAGCGCACGCAGTTTGAAATAGCCGTAGGTGCCGGACGCCGAGTTGCGGCCGAAACGCTGCAGCGAACGCGTCGCCCAGTCGCCACTCAGCCCCAGCTCGCCCCAGCGCGTCAACGGTTTGCTTTCGCCGCAGCGCCGGGTGGCGGAGAAAATGCGATCGAGCTGCTGCAGATTGAGGCCGCGCAGCGGGTTGTCCTGATGCACTAACACCACCAGCGCATCCACTGCTACCGGCACCGCCAGCGGCGCATAGCCGTAACGGTGTTCGAACGCCGAAACCTCGGCGGCCTTCATCGGCCGGCTCATCGGGCCCAGCTGCGCGGCGCCCGCCGCCAACGCGGTCGGCGCGGTCGACGATCCGGCGGCCTGGATCTGCAGGTTAACGTTGGGATAATGCTGGCTGAAATCCTGCGCCCATAGCGCCATCAGATTCGCCAGGGTGTCGGAACCGACGCTGGACAGGTTGCCCGCCAGCATGCCGTCGGGCTGCGCCAGCGCGCCGCGCCCGGCCAGCAGCGCCAGGCAAAGCAACAGCCCTCGGGTTATTCGGGTCATACCGGTGTCTCGCGTTAATTTTTCACCGCATTCTCTGATAAAGCGGCGGGAACAATCAACCGATTGGGTAAGGTAAAGATAAAGCGGGTGCCGATCCCCGGTTCGCTGAGGATCTCCAGCCGCGCATCGTGATGGCTGAGCGCGTGTTTGACAATCGCCAGCCCCAGCCCGCTGCCGCCGGTCTGGCGCGAACGGGCCTTGTCGACGCGGTAAAAACGCTCGGTCAGGCGCGGCAGGTGCTCGGCGGCGATGCCCGGCCCGTTGTCGCTGACCTGGAACTGCGCGCCGTGCGCCGTCTGCTGCCAGCTCACTTCGATGTGGGTACCCTTCGGCGTGTGGTTGACCGCGTTGTACACCAGGTTAGACACCGCGCTGCGCAACTGATCTTCATTACCGAACACGTTGAGCTGCTCGTTAACCCGGAAGGTGATCTCGTGATTGCCGCCGCTCAGCGACTGCGCCTCGCGCTGTAACACCCGCAGCATCAGCGGGATATCCACGCGCTCGTTCATGTCGACATTGGGTGCCGCCTCGATGCGCGACAGTGTCAGCAGTTGCTTGACCAGCCCGTCCATCCGGCGGGTCTGCTCTTGCATGGTGCCGAGCGCCTTGCTGCGCAGCGAACCATCCTGCTCTTCGTCACCCATCATCTCCAGGTAGCCCTGCAGCACCGTCAGCGGCGTGCGCAGCTCATGGCTGACGTTGGCGAAGAAGTTGCGCCGCGCGCCCTCCAGCTGGCGCATCTGGGTGACGTCGCGCGCCACCATCAGCAGTTGCCCTTCGGAATACGGCATCACGCGGAATTCGACGTAGTGTTCGTTGTTCAGCTGCAGCGTCAGCGGGCGTGAAAACTCCTGCTGTTGCAGATAGTGGCTGAATTCCGGATAGCGCAGCAGGTTGAGGATGTGCTGGCCGTTGTCTTCCGGCCAGCGGAAGCCGAGCAGATGCTGCGCCAGCCCGTTGCACCAGAAGATATTGCCCTCGACGGTGGTCATCACCACCGCGTCAGGCAACGATTCGGCCCCGCTGCGAAAGCGCTTGATCAGCAGCGCCAGCTCGCGCCGGCGGCGGCGATTGCGCTGCTGCATCTGATACAGGCCATAGAACAACGGCTCCCAGCTCCAGCGGCCGGGCGGCGGCGTCATGCTGCGGTCAATCCACAGCCAATGGGAGAGTTTGAGCTGGTTGTAGAAATTCCACACCAGCGCAGCCAGCGCGGAGGCCAGCAGAAACCAGGGCAGATAACCGAAAATCAGCCCCAGCAGCAAGGCGGGCAAACAAAAAAGAGCCAGCTCCAGAGCCAGCCTCTTCCACGACAGACGTTCTAACACGGCATATTCTCCAGCGCAGCGCGATCAGTAGCGCGTTGAGAACCGGTAGCCGGTGCCCCGAACGGTTTGAACCATTTTATCATGCCCACTGGTTTCTAACGCTTTGCGGAGCCGACGGATATGCACGTCAACGGTACGGTCTTCCACATAAACGTTAGTGCCCCAGACGTGATTAAGCAACTGCTCACGGCTATAAACCCGCTCCGGGTGGGTCATAAAGAAGTGCAGCAGCTTGAACTCGGTCGGCCCCATGTCCAACGCCTGATCGTTCGCCATCACGCGGTGGGAGGACGGGTCCAGGCTCAGGCCTTGCATTTCAATCACTTCTTCCACCGCCATCGGTGAAATGCGGCGCATGACCGCCTTGATGCGCGCCACCAGCTCCTTGGGCGAGAACGGCTTGGTAATGTAATCATCCGCCCCCACTTCCAGGCCGCGCACGCGGTCTTCCTCTTCCCCGCGCGCGGTCAGCATCATGACCGGAATATCGCGGGTCAGCGCTTCGCGCTTCATATGTTTGATAAACTGAATGCCGGAACCGCCGGGCAACATCCAGTCAAGCAACACCAAATCAGGGAACGGCTCAGACAGACGCGTCACGGCGCTGTCATAATCCTCGGCTTCCAACGGTTGGTAACCATTTTGTTCCAACACAAAGCACACCATCTCACGGATCGGCGCTTCGTCTTCCACCACCAGTATGCGTCTTGCCATCGTCAATCCTGCCAATGTGTTAGCGACTTTTCGGGCGCCATTATGCGTCAGTTTTGTGACACTTTTATGAAAAAAACCGGCTGTTATAGGCAGTAAGCATAGCGATTATTTCCCGCAGTAAAGAAAAATCATCCGGTTGTCATCATCATTGCGCCGGGACAGCCGCCGCCGCGGCCTTTATAATCATCGCCATTATCTTTGCATCCGGGAGTGTCATGCGCCTGATCCACACCTCTGACTGGCACCTTGGCCAGTACTTTTTCACCAAAAGCCGCGCCGCCGAGCACCAGGCTTTTCTGAACTGGCTGATCGAACAGATCGAACAGCAACAGGTGGATGCGCTGATCGTCGCCGGGGATCTGTTCGATACCGGCTCACCGCCCAGCTATGCCCGCGAGCTGTACAACCGCTTCGTGGTGGAACTACAGCGCACCGGCTGCCAGTTGGTCGTGTTGGGCGGCAACCACGATTCGGTGGCGACGCTGAACGAATCGCGGGAACTGCTCTCCTGCCTGAACACCACGGTGATCGCGAGCGCGCAAGGCGCGGCCGAACAGCAGATCGTGGTGCTTAACCAGCGCGACGGCCAGCCGGGCGCGGTGCTGTGCGCCATCCCGTTCCTACGGCCGCGCGATCTGCTTACCAGCCGCGCCGGCGAATCCGGCGCGCAGAAACAGCAGGCGCTGCAGGAAGCCATCGCCGAACATTATCAGACGCTGTATCAGGCGGCCTGCGAGCGCCGCGACCAGCTGGGCTTGCCGCTGCCGATCGTCGCCACCGGCCACCTGACCACCGTCGGCGTCACCACCTCCGACTCGGTGCGCGACATCTATATCGGCACTCTGGACGCCTTCCCGGCGCAGGCCTTCCCGCCCGCCGATTACATCGCGCTCGGCCACATTCACCGCGCGCAGAACGTCGCCAAGTCAGAGCATATTCGCTATAGCGGCTCACCGATCCCGCTCAGCTTCGATGAGCTGGGCAAAGCCAAAAGCGTCTTCCTGGTCGATTTCGCCGACGGAGCCCTCCAGCAGGTAGATGCGTTAACGATCCCGCAGTTCCAGCCCATGCAGCTGATCAAAGGGGATCTGGCCGAGATCGAACGGCAACTGCAGCAATTTGCCGACTATGCCGGCGAGCTGCCGGTGTGGCTGGATATCGAAGTGGCGACGCAGGACTACCTCAGCGATATTCAGCGCCGCATCCAACTGATGGCGGATGAGCTGCCGGTGGAAGTGGTGCTGTTGCGGCGCAGCAAAGAGCAGCGCCGCCAGGCAATCGCGCAGCAGGATAAGGAAACGCTGAACGAACTGAGCGTCAACGAGGTGTTCGAACGGCGCCTGGCGCAGGAGGCCGACATGCCCGAAGCACGCCAACGGCGGATGCACCAACTGTTCCGCCAGGTGGTCGATGCGGTGCAGCACAATCCTGAGGAGACCAACCCATGAAGATCCTCAGCCTGCGGTTAAAAAACCTCAACTCGCTGCAGGGCGAATGGAAAATTGACTTCACCGCCGAGCCGTTCGCCAGCAACGGCCTGTTCGCCATTACCGGCCCGACCGGCGCGGGCAAAACCACCCTGCTGGACGCCATTTGCCTGGCGCTGTACCACCAGACGCCGCGCCTCAACGTCACGCCGAGCCAGAATGAACTGATGACCCGCCACACCGCCGAATCGCTGGCGGAGGTCGAATTCGAGGTCAAGGGCGTCGGCTATCGCGCCTTCTGGAGCCAGCGCCGCGCCAAGAATGCGCCGGACGGCAATCTGCAGGCGCCGAAGGTCGAATTGGCGCGCCGCGAGGACGGCAAGATCCTGGCGGACAAGGTGCGCGACAAGCTGGAGCTTACCGCAACCATCACCGGGCTGGACTTTGGCCGCTTCACCAAATCGATGATGCTGTCTCAGGGGCAGTTCGCCGCCTTCCTCAATGCCGATGCCAACGATCGCGCCGAACTGCTGGAAGAGCTGACCGGCACCGAAATCTATGGGCGACTGTCCGAACAGGTGTTCGAGTCGCACAAGCAGGCCAAAACCGACCTGGATGGGTTACACCAACGCGCCAGCGGCATCGAACTGCTGAACGACGAGCAGCGCCAGTCTCTGACCGAACAGCTGACGGCGCTGAGCGCGCAGGAAATCGCCCTCGGCGAGCAAACCCAGCGACAGCAACAGGCGCTGAGCTGGCTGCAGCAATGGCAACGCCTCCGGCAACAGCAAGGCGAGGGTCAACGGCGGCTGGAAACCGCCCAGCGCGAGCAGGCAGAGGCCGCCCCGCAGCTGCAGCAGCTGGCGCTCAGCGAACCGGCCGAGAAATTGCGGCCGCTGCGCGGCGAACGCGATCGCTGCCGCGCCGAACTGCAGACGATACAACAGCAGGCAGCCCAGCTGACGCAGCAACAGGAACAGCACTCGGCGCAGCTGGCGCCGCTGCAGCAGGCGGTGGAAAAAGCCCGCCTGGCGCAGCAAACCCATGCCGAGTATATGCAGCAGCAGCAACAGCTGATCGATGAGCAAGTCGCTCCGCTCGACCACCAAATAGCCCAACTGCAGTCGACACAGGCCGAGCGACGACAGGCCGCCGATGCCACCACGCAGCAGTGCGCCCAGCAGCAAACTACGCTGGAGCAGCTCACCGCTCAGCGCAGCCAGCTGACGGCACAGGGCGCACTACATCAGCAGCAGTTGAACGCGCTGAACGAAGCGCTGGCCGTTCAACAACAGCAGCAACAGGCGCTGGAGGCGCAAACGCCGTTGGCCCCGCTGCGCCAACGCCTGAGCGCCCTGGCGGATCTGCGCCCAACACGCCAGCAGCTGTTTACTCTGGCGTCCCTTAACCGTCAGACCCGCGAGCGTCTGGCTAGGCAACAGGCGGAGCACGCCGAGCGGCAAACGCAGCTCGCCGGGCTGCAACAGCAGTTGGAGAGCGCGCGTCAGCAATTCAAACAGCACAAGGCGCAGCTGCAGGAAGTGGAGCAGATCCACGAACTGGAAAAACGCATCGTCAGTCTGGAAGCGGAGCGCGCCCTGCTGCAAAGCGGTGCCCCCTGCCCACTGTGCGGTTCCACCAGCCATCCAGCAGTAGAGCAGTATCAGGCTGTACAGCCTTCGGCCACGGAACAGCGTTTGGTTGAGATGCGTACTCTCGCCGAGAAACTGCAAACCCAGGGCACCGAGTTGCGTACCCGCTGCGAAGGCCTGCAGGAACAGCAACAACGCCAGCAGCAAACCATCGCGCAGGATGAACAGCAGTTGGCTGCCCAACAGCAGCAGTGGCAGCAGCTCAGCGCACCGCTGGCGTTCGACTTTACGCTGGCGGAGAGCGAGCGACTCAGCGCCTGGCTGAGCGGTTGCGACGATGAAGAGCGGCGCGGGCAGCACGCGCTGCAGCAGCATGAACAGGCGGCGCAGGCAGTACAACAGGCAAAAGACGCGCTCGCCGCTCTGCAAACGCAGCAGCAGCAGGCGCAGCAACAGCTGGCGCTGCTCGAAGAGCGCTTTACGCTGCTGCAGAAAACCTATGCCGACAGCCTGCAACAGCAGCAAGACCTGCAACAACGCTGGCAGGAAGGCGAGAAAACTCTCGCAGAGCGGCGCGCGCAGCGGCTGGCGCTGTTCGGCGAACAGCGGGTCGCCGAGGTGCGGGAACAGCTGCGCGCCAAACAAACCGCCTGTGAACAGGCCAGCTTACAGGCCGCCGAGCAGTGGCAAAAGGCGCAGGAACTGCGCGAGCGCCTGACCGGCCAGCAGGCCGGGTTACAACAACAGCACACCCAGATGCAGGAGCGGCTGCAGCAGGCGCAGCAGCAGTGGCAGCAGGCGCTGGCCGACAGCGAATTCGCTGATGAAACCGCCTTCACCGCCGCGCTGCTGGACGACACACTGCGCCGCGAATTGCAGCAGCGTAGAGAGCAACTGCAACAGCGGCAGGTAGAGGCCGCGGCCCTGCTGACGCAGGCGACGCAAACGCTGGAGCAGCATCGGCTGAGCCGCCCTGAGGGGGTGGATGAAGCCAACACGGATCTCGACGCGCTCACCCAATCGCTGGCCGAGTTGGCACAGCAGTTGAAAACGTTGCAGCTGCGCCAGGGGGAACTGCGCAACCAGTTGGAAAGCGACGCCGCCCGTCGCCTTAATCAGCAGGCGCTGTTCGAGCAGATCGCCCGCAGTCAGCAAGACTACGACGACTGGAGCTACCTCAACCAGCTGATCGGCTCGAAAGAAGGCGACAAGTTCCGCCGCTTCGCTCAGGGGTTAACGCTCGATCATCTGGTCTATCTGGCTAACCAGCAACTCGGCCGGCTGCATGGGCGTTACCTGCTGCAGCGCAAAACCAGCGATGCGCTGGAGCTGCAAGTGGTGGACACCTGGCAGGCGGACGCGCTGCGCGATACCCGCACCCTGTCCGGCGGTGAGAGCTTCCTGGTCAGCCTGGCGCTGGCGCTGGCGTTGTCCGATCTGGTCAGCCACAAAACCAGCATCGACTCGCTGTTCCTCGACGAAGGCTTCGGCACGCTAGACGCCGAAACCCTCGATACCGCGCTGGATGCGCTGGACAGCCTGAATGCCTCCGGCAAAACCATCGGCGTGATCAGCCACGTCGAGGCGATGAAAGAACGTATTCCGGTGCAGATCAAGGTGAAAAAGGTCAACGGGCTCGGCGTCAGCCGGCTGGAGGCGCATTTCAGGCTGGAATGATCCCGCGGCGCGCGGCGCAGAAGTGTGACCGCGGCGGCACTCCGCAGTGAAAAGCGTTGAGCCGCGGCGGGCACGGGTTATTATGCCAACATAATAGGATTGTTACTGTATCCCCTCCGCCGCTCAGGGCCGCAGGGAAGAAACATAAAATACAGGCAAAACCTGACACCCGGGATCGCTCCCGGGCGTCAGGTTTTTTCGTTTTCAGGATGCTGAAACACCGGGAAAAACCATGAAAATCGCTAAAATACTCAATAATAACGTGGTGATTACGCTGGACGACCGTCAGGAAGAGACGGTGGTGATGGGAAAAGGAATCGGCTTTAAAAAGAAGCCCGGCGATACGCTGGACGAAAGCCTGATCGAAAAGGTATTCACCCATAACGGCGGAGAAACCGCCGAGCGCTATAAAGAGCTGCTCGCCGAGATCCCATTAGCCTGCGTCACCACCGCCGACAAGATCATTACTCTCGCCCGCGAACGCCTGCCGGGCAAGTTGCATAACATCGTCTACATCACGCTGACCGATCACATCCACTTCGCCCTGCAGCGCCATGCGCAAGGGCTGGATATCAAAAATGCGTTGCTGTGGGAGATTAAAAAGCTCTATCCGGCCGAGTTCGCCGTCGGGCTGGAGGCGCTGGCCCTGATCGCCCAACGGCTGGACACCGCGTTGCCGGAGGACGAAGCCGGATTTATCGCCCTACACCTGGTCAACGCCCAGCTTAACGACGAGATGCACAACACGCTGCATATTACCCGCGTGATGCAAGAGATCCTCAACCTGGTCAAATACCATTTCCGCTTTGATTACAACGAGGAATCCCTGAGCTACCACCGTTTCGTCACCCATTTGAAATTCTTCGCCCAGCGCCTGCTGGGGAAAAACTACGTCGACAGCGACGACGACTCGCTCTATCAGGTGGTGAAAGAGAAGTACCGTGAGTCATTCGCCTGCGCCGGTAAGATCAACCGCCACATCGAAAAGCACTATCAGCATCAGCTCACCACGGAAGAGATGATGTTTCTGACCATTCATATCGAACGGGTGCGCAGCGAAAGCGAGGAAAAGCCGGCTTAACGGCGAGCGTCGGCTACCCGCACGCCGTACTGCGGAAACACCGCGTCGGCGGAGACCAGCGTCAGCCCTTCAGCCTGCGCCTGTGCGATCAGCATGCGATCGAAAGGATCCTGATGATAGGGCGGCAACTGCCCGGCCTGTTGGCAGTGAAAGGCGTCCATCGGCAGCGACAGAAAATCTTCGGCCTCGATGATCGCAAAGATATCTTCCGGCAGCGCCAGTTTGCCCAGCGCCTGCTTGATCGAGATCTCCCAAATGCTGGCCGCGCTGACGTACACCGCATTGCCCGGATCGGCGATCTGCCTTTTGGCGTTCGCGCCCAGGCAGGCGTCATCGATCAGCCACCACAGCAACGCGTGGGTATCCAGCAACAGGCGCTTCATGCATCGCCCTCAAACAACGCCGCAATGGCCGCATCCTCGGCGTTGAAATCCGCCGGCACGGTGAACTTGCCCTTGGCGGCGCCAGGGCGGCGCGCTTCCCCCTTGATGGCGACCAGCTGTACGTACGGCTTCCCTGCTTTTGCAATAATCACGGTTTCTCCCTCCGCGGCTCTGTCCGCCAACTGGCTCAGATTGGATTTGGCTTCGTGCATATTGGCCTGAATCGGCATACGCGTCCTCCTTAGCTAAGTTAGCTAAATCATAAAACGCCGTCCAGTTTTTGTACAGGGAAGGGTTTAAAGCGCGAGCAGCCTCGCGCTTTGCTGCAACGTTTAGCGCTGCTGTTGCGGCCACAGCCAGGCCGCACCGCGTACGCCGCTGGAGTCGCCGTGAACCGCCTTGCGGATCGGCGTTTCACACTCGCCGCCAAATACCCAACTTTTCACCCGCTGCGGCACCGTGCGGTACAGGCGATCCACGTTGCTCATGCCGCCGCCGAGCACCACCACGTCCGGATCCAGCATGTTGATCACGTGCGCCAGCGATTTCGCCAACCGCATTTCGTAGCGAACGATCGCCTGCTCCGCCAGCGCATCGCCCCGCTCGCTCAGCGCCATGATCTCATGCCCTTGCAGCGCGTTGCCGCTCAGGCGCGCATAGTCGGTAGCGAAACCGGTGCCGGAAATAAAGGTTTCGATGCAGCCCGGCTTGCCGCAGTAACACGGCACGTCGCGAGCGTAACGCAGCTCATCGTCATCCTGCCACGGCAGCGGGTTGTGGCCCCACTCGCCGGCGATGCCATTGCCGCCAGAATGCGCCTGGCCGCTCAGCGCCACGCCGGCGCCGCAGCCGGTGCCGATAATGACCGCGAACACCGTTTTCGCGCCAGCGCCTGCGCCGTCGGTAGCTTCCGACACCGCCAGGCAGTTGGCGTCGTTGGCGATACGCACCTCGCGCGCCAGCAGCGCCGACAGATCCTTGTCCAGCGGTTGGCCGTTGAGCCATACCGAGTTGGCGTTCTTCACCCGCCCGGTAAACGGCGACAGCGTGCCGGGAATGCCGATCCCGACCGATCCCAATTCGCCGGTATGATCTTCCGCCAGCTTCACCAGCCCGGCGATCGCCGCCAGGGTTTGCCCATAGTCATGGCGCGGCGTGGCGATGCGATGGCGAAACAGCTCCCGCCCGTCGTCCGCCAACGCAATCACTTCAATTTTCGTCCCACCCAAGTCGATGCCAATGCGCACGTATTTTTCTCCTCGATGCCACGTAGCGTTGCCACAGCCTAATGTAAGCGCGCAGATGAATCACCTGTTTCCCACCCTCCACCCCGCCCTTTCTCGGTGCGTAAAGCAACGCAATTCGGAGAGAATGGGGCGATTTTTCAGCGTCAATTCGTTATCATGCCGCCCTGCTTTTGACGAATCAGCGTGCCGAGCGCACGCCCTGCCAGGGATAACATTATGCTGTGGTTTAAGAATTTGATGGTTTACCGTTTGAGCCGCGAAGTGGCGTTAAACGCGGATGAAATGGAAAAACAACTCAGCGCGTTCGCCTTCACGCCGTGCGGCAGCCAGGACATGGCGAAGACTGGCTGGGTCTCCCCGATGGGCTCGCACAGCGATGCGCTGACGCACGCGGTCAACGGCCAGATCGTCATCTGCGCGCGCAAGGAAGAGAAAATCCTGCCGTCGCCGGTCATCAAGCAAGAGCTGCAGGCCAAGATTGAGCGCCTGGAGGCGGAACAACACCGCAAACTGAAGAAAACCGAGAAAGACGCGCTGAAGGACGAAGTGCTGCACAGCCTGCTGCCGCGCGCGTTCAGCCGCTTCAACCAGACCTTCATGTGGATCGACACCGTCAACGATCTGATCATGGTCGATGCCGCCAGCGCCAAACGCGCCGAAGATACGCTGGCGCTGCTGCGCAAGAGCCTCGGCTCGCTGCCGGTGGTGCCGCTGACGATGGAAAGCCCGATCGAACTGACGCTGACCGAATGGGTGCGTTCCGGCGAGATGCCGGCCGGCTTCGCCATTCAGGATGAAGCGGAATTGAAAGCGATTCTGGAAGAAGGCGGCGTGATCCGCTGCAAGAAACAGAATCTGATCAGTGACGAAATCGCGGTGCATATCGAAGCCGGCAAGCTGGTGACCAAGCTGGCGGTGGATTGGCAGGAGCGCATTCAGCTGATGCTGTCGGACGACGGCTCGCTCAAGCGCCTGAAGTTCGCCGACACGCTGCGCGAGCAGAACGACGACATCGATCGCGACGACTTCGCCCAGCGCTTTGACGCCGACTTTATCCTGATGACCAGCGAGCTGGCGGCGTTGATCAAAAACACCATCGAAGCGCTCGGCGGCGAAGCCCAGCGTTAATCCCGCCGCAGAAACGACCAGGGCCCAGCATCCGCTGAGCCCTGCGTTCCCCTAACGAGCAACGTTTATTTGCTCAGATAGCGGCACAGATAGGCGGTCGCGTCGGCCACCTGCAGGTTGAACTCGCTGTGCCCCGGCACGAAGAACTTCTCACCCGGCGTAAACACCTGCCAGTCCGGCGCCCCTGGCAGCAGCACTTTCAGCGCCCCGGTGATCACCGTCATTTCTTCCGGTTGCGCGGTGGAGAAGGTGTATTCGCCCTCTTCCATCACGCCCACGCTGGTAAGACCGATGCTGCTACTGTCAAAACCGATAGACTTCACTTTTCCGGCAAAATACTCATTCACTTTCAGCATAGACTGGCACCCGCGTAATCATCTTGATGGAAAATCCATATTGGGGGATTGCGGTTGATCTGTCACTGGTTTTTCGCGCGAAATGCGATCGCGGCGCAGAGTAAAACGCTGCCGGGCTTCTCACCGGCAGTCAGGGCTGCTGAACCCCGGGGAGATCCACGGGCGCAAAGCGCCTGAGACCGCGTCGAGCGGTAACTTTTCGCTATTTGAATCAGTCGACTAACTCTGCAGCCAGCTTGGCGACCAGTACGTTCGACAACAACACTGGCACCGACAGACGCGCCTGCAAAAAGGCGCGGTGACGCTGGTGATAACCGATGCAGTCTAGCACCACCACCTCCGCCCCCTGCCGCAGCAGTGCGCAAGCCGCCTGCTCCAGCGCGGCATCATCTGCCAGATAGGGGCTGGCGACGGCATAGCTCGGCGGCGTCGCCAGCTGCCGCCATTTACGCGCCTGCTGCTCAACCTGTTCCGCCATCGGCACCACGATGCCGACGCGGTGTGCGCCGACGATCGCGGAGATCAACGGCGGAATAATGCGATCCGGCTCCAGCAACAGCGCCTGTTCCGCCTGCAATTCGCCGAATTCGCCGGTGCACAGCAGCAGGATCACCTGGCACCCCGCCGCTTCCAACTCGCGGATCTTCTGCTGCAACCCGCTTTCAACGCGAGCGGCACAGAGCGTCACCTGCGTGCCGTCCAACAGGCGCGACACCAGCAGCTTATCGCCCTGTTGCGGCGCATAACGCTCGGCGATCTGCCCGGCATCCAGGCCGTCCAGCAAACCGACGTGCCTCACCCGCTCCGCCGGCAGATAAGCAGACAGCAGCGGCATGATATCGCTGCGCGGCGCCTGACCGAGGGTCAGCGTGGCGAATGAAGCCGTCATGGGTCTATCTCCTTTTTTGCAGGTGGCTCAGACTGCCGTACAGCGCCAGCAGCTGGCCGAATTCGGCAGCATCGTAGAACCGGCAAGTGCCGCGGCCAAATTCTTTGGCGACCTCCACCGCGAATTTGACCACCAGCGCGATGTCCGTTTCATGGCTGGCGCCGGTGCCGCAGCCCGGCACCACCGATTCGCTGCAAATCGCCACGCCGACCACCGGCGCCGCAGTAGCGGTCGAGGGCTGCAGGATGCTGTTGAGGTGATGCACACCGTTGCCATAAGGGGTGATATCCTGCGTGGTGATCGGGAAGGTCACCGCCGGGCGGCCGCTGGTCATCTCCATGATGCGCAGCAGATCTTCCGCCACCCGCAGGATGTAGCCCTCTTTCACCGTCGGCGACAGCGCATAGCCTTTGTGGTTGATGATGCGATTGCCCTTGGTGGTATCGATCGACAGGATGGCGTCAGCCTCCGGCACCACTTCATTATCGTTCATCGTCACGTCATCGATCGGCGAATCCATAAAATCGACCGGATCGTGCGGCCGGGTCGGCGCGTTCGGGCAAATATGAGTGGTGACGATCACATCGCCCGGCAGCGTGTCGCCCTTACGCTGCATCTCTGCCAGCTTCAGCGCGGCGGCAATGGCGGCGATCGCGCCGTCGCCGTCAGACACCAGCCCGATACGCGTCGGCCGCGCGCCGATGCCGCCCAGGCGGCCGATAATGCCCAGCGTCGGCGCCGCACCGCCAGCGAATTGGCCTGCGCTACCGGGGATCTCGATGCGCACGAAATCGGTACCGCCCTTCGGCCCGTCGGCGCGCAAGGTGCTGGCCCGGATCGCCGGGTAAGGCGCAAACAGATCGACGACGTCCTGGCCGCTGACGAATGCGCTATCAATCAATTCAAAAACCTGCAGCGTTTGTTGCAAACTCATGGTCGTTTTACCTCACCAATGTCATCGGCAGGGGCTATTTGCCCTTGCTGGAAAAAATCGAGCTGAAGAAGTTGTAGAGCGCGTCGCCGGCGATAAACCCGGCCGCCATGATCTCCATCGGTGTGCGGCCACGATCGCCCCAACGGCGCAGGATCGCCACGCGCAGCGCGATACCCACCAGCACCGCCCACCCGGCCAAGGCGTTATTGATCAGCAGACCGGTTGCCAGCAACACACCGAGCTGGCGCTTAGGGCCGCCGATCAGCTGTACCACGGCGCCGGGGATCGCCCAGATCAAAAGGCTCCAGGCGATACCCGGCTGCGCACCGGCCTCGATGGTCTTCGCGTAAACGCGCGCGACCGGCGGGATCAGGTCCTGCAGGAAATAGCTGTGATAAGAGAGGTAAACCACCGGAATGGCGATGAGGAAGGCAATCAGCGCCGCAAACAGCTGAATGCGGCGCCCCAGCAGCTCCTGCCGCAGATCCTCGCCGTAGCCACGCAGGATGAAGCCGGCTTTCAAATCAAAGCCCATGTCTGCGAAGGCCGGCCCGGTGGCGGCGGTAAAACCGGTCAGGATGCACAGCGCCAGCGGTGGGAAACCGATCAGGATACCGACGATCAGGGTGATCAACGCCACCGCGAACGCAGGAAACCAGCCGGAGTGCATGGCGGCGATACCGACGATCAGCTCATGAACGAAAGCGGCGAACGCCGCGTATATCACGAACAGCGCCAACATCGGCAGCGACATCTCGCTGAACAGCCCGCCGATCAGAGCCAAAAACGCGGCGATGGCGATGTAGCCGACCGCGCCCAGGCCGAGCGCTTTGCTTACCGCACTGTCCGGTTGGGTATAACCGGCGCTATCGGCGCGGCGGCTGCGGATCACCTGCGCAACCTGGATCAGCGCCACCAGGCCGGCGCCGACCATCACGCCGTGCGGAATAAAATGGGCATTGATATCGAAACCGGCCACCGGATCGGCGTAAGCCCGCAACAATAACCCGACGCCAAACATGCTCAGCGCCCAGATATTGCCGATAAAGGCGGTGCCGAAGGCCGCCATGGGGATCTTGAGCATTGATCCGGCGATACCTACCCCTACGCCCACCACCAAAAGCCAGGCCTGCTTGCCGCCGCGATCGCCGGCTTTAATCGCTTCCGCGGCGGCGACGCCGGGCGGCCAGGCATTGGCGGCGGGGAACACTTTGGTATCGAACAGGCGATAAAGCAGATAGGCGTCAAGCAACATCGCCGCCGCCACGCCGCAGAACATCGGTAAAATAAGCTGCGGTTGCCCCATCACGTAAGGCACCGCAATCGGCATCAGCAGACAATTGGCCGCGCCGAAGGTGGCAGAGGAGATCACCGTCTGCGCCAGGTTCTGAGTGTGCACCGAGCGGTAGCGTTGGAACATTTTCAGCGGAATGCGTGCCAACAGCATGGCAATCAGCGCACCGATGATCGAGGTGTTGGGCGTCACGCCCAGCGTGGTGATCAGCTGAACGCCGATGATCGCCCCCACCACCGAAAGTAGCGCCATGACCAACAGCGTGCCGGCCTCTTTTAGCGGATTATTTGATTTCATGCTTGGTTTCCCTGAATATTTCCTGCTGCGTGGCGGAAATAACGCCAAACGATAGCTCGCCGCGGCAGTTCCATTATTTGGAACTACCGGTGTCACAACGTGATTATTTTCTTATTCAGCCTGTCTATTTCTTACCAATAAAATACGGTGAAATATAATTAATGAGTTCCCTGGTGTCGGCGCTCGTTAATTATGATGCAACACAATAGCTCAGGCGCGTTATTTGATCTGCTGCCAATAATCATCGCCATATTTTTCCGCCAGTTGGCGGCTGACTGCGGTTAATTCGGCCAAGACTTCCGGTACAAACGGCTGCTCCTCGCCCTGCGAGGGGAAGGACAGGCACAACCCCACCGTCTCGCTGCCGTGCTTGTTCACCAGCGCGGTCGCCAGCGAACTGATGCTGTTCAAGGTTTCATTGCGCGCCAGCGACCATCCTTGACGCCTCACCTGCTGCAACGTCTGCAACAGCGCATCCAACGTTTGCGGCGCATTGGGCGAAGTCGCCCGGTAACCGCCGGCGTAACGCGCCCGAACCTGCTCGTCGCTTTCACGCGCCAGTATCGCCCGGCCGACCGAGGTTTCCGCCGCTGGCGAACGGTAACCCGCCGGGGTGACCACCTGCAAAAAGTGGCGGCCGGGAAACATGCGCATCACCATGATCTCCTGCCCTTCCAATATCGAAAGGTAGCCGGTACACGCTGTCTGGCGGCACAGCTGCGCCATACTGGCCGCCAGGTTGTCCACCAGCGGCATCGACAGATAGTGGCTGGATGCCGCCAGCAACAGCGCGCCGATGTGATAACGCCGGCTATCGGGATCGCGCTCCAGCATGCCCTGATTTTCCATGGTCTGCAGCAGGCGCGATACCGTGCTTTTCGGCAGCGCCAATTGCTCAACCACGTCGCTGAATGCAATACCCGGTTGGCCATGCATCACACGTTGTTGAGAAAAGAGTTTTAATACCGCAGCGGCATTTTCCAGCGTTGTCATGATTCGCCTTGTTCCACTATATGGAACTCAGTTCCTGTTTTATAATTAAAAACTAAAACCCGAACTCCGCAGCGTCAAGCTGTTTATTTTTTGTCAGCCGCAAAATAAAAGGCATTCGTGCTTTTCAAATGAAAATATTGCGTAGAACGCCGACTTATCCTCGCCGAATAAAATAACGATACGCTCTGAAAATAATGAACAGCAGGACAAGCTGCTGAAAAATGATTTTCTCAGGAGGAGATATTGCCGCGGCTCAGAAACCCGCGCCGCGCAAACTGAAATCGATCGGCAACGTCAATTCCACCGTGCCGTTGACGTAGGCGTCCGCCGGCGGCGTGGGCAGCGGCGAAGCGCGTTTGACCAGCGCCTGGATTTCGCGATCCAGCGACGGCAACCCGGCGCTGCTGACCAGCGTCACCGCCAGCACATGGCCCTGCCTGTCCAACGTGAAACGCACCTGCCCGACGCCCTGGCGCTTTAGCCGCAATGCGTCTTTGGGGTAACGTTTAAAACGATTCAGGCGGCCGCTGATGCGGCTGCGCCAGTTGTCCACTCCCGCCTGAGCATAGGGCGTCAGGCGAGTTTGCGGCGCGGCCGTTTTATCCGCCCGGCCCGGCGGTGGCGCACCGACGCTTTGCTCCTGAACCTTCGGCGGCGCGATCGTTTTCTCCTGCGGCGGTGTGCGCGGCAGGGGGGGAGTCTTCACCGGCTTGGGCGGTTTTTTCTGCTTCGGCGGTACGGCGATGTTCGGCCGCACGGCTTCAGGCACCTTCACCGTCGGCAAGGGTTCCGGCGGCGACGGCGGTTCAACCTGAGGCGGCGGCGTCATTTGCCCCGGCGGTTGTTTTACCTCAGCCGGGGCCTGCGGTGCGGCGGCCATCACCACCATAACCGCCGGCGGCGGCACCCACGCCGGCGCGGCCTGGTCCCGCCAGGGCCAGAACAGCGCCACAACCAGCAGGTGCATTGCCAGCACCAGCACCAGGCAACGGCGCCAGGGCATGACGGCACCGGGTGCGGCGAAAGGCAGCGGCGAAACCGACATGCTCACTCTTCCGTCAGCGCCAGATGAAGGCGATCGGTCAGCGGTTTGAACAGGTAGTTCATCATCGAACGCTCGCCGGTGCGGATGAAGCCTTCGACCGGCATCCCCGGGCGGATCTCCAACCCGTTCAGGCGTTGCAGCCCCGCTTCGCTGACCTTGACGCGCACGCTGTAATAGGGCGCGCCGCTTTTCTCGTCGGTCAGGCGATCGGCCCCGACCAGCGTCACCTCGCCCTCGACGCGCGGCGTGGTGCTTTGGTTGAACGCCGAGAACAACAGTTCGACCGGCAGCCCTACCTGCACCTTGTCGATCAGTTCGACCGGGATACGCGCCTCCACCTGCAGCCCCCGCTCGCTGGGCACGATCTCCATCAGTTGCTGACCGGCGCCGATCACGCCGCCTTCGGTGAACACGCTCAGCCCCACCACGGTGCCCGCCACCGGCGCTTTCACCTGCGTATGACCCAGATCGGCCTCCGCCTTGGCCAGGCGGTTATCCAGTTCGTCCAGCTTCATCCGCACCTCGGCCAGCTGGCTACTGACCTCTTTCTGATACTCTTCCCGCCGCTGGATCGCCCGCAGCTTCAGCTCCAGTATTTGGCGGCCCAGGCGGCCGATATTCCCGGTGTCCTCGGACGCCTGGCCGTCGATCTGCGCATGCTGCCCTTCCAGATCCAGCAGCCGATTGCGCGCCACATACCCCTGCGCAGCCAGTTTGCGCATACCGCTCAGCTGCTCCTGCAACATGGCCTTTTGCCGTTGCTTGCTGGCGTAAGACTGACGGATCCCTTCCAGCATCGCCTGCGATCCGGCAATGCTCTCCGCGATCGCCGCCAGCTCACTCTGCAGCGCCGCTCGGCGGCTGGTGAACAGCTGCTGCTGCAGCAGCATCAACGACATCACCTCTGGCTCCTCCCGCCGCGCCTGCAGCAATGCCGGGAAAGCGATCGCCTGCAGGCCGTCGCGTTCGGCCTGCAGCCGCGCCCGCTGCGCGGCGTTGCTCAACTGCTGGCTGCGCAGCGCATCGCGCTGGGTGCGGCTGTCGACGGTATCCATCAGCAACAGCACCTGCCCGGCGCGAACCCGGTCGCCTTCATGCACTTGAATTTGCGACACTACGCCGCCGCTCGGGTGCTGCACCGCCTTACGGTTGCCGGCCACCACCACGCTGCCGGAAACCGGCACGCCTTTGTCCAGCGGCGCCAACAGCCCCCACAGCAGGAAGCCGCCAAACCCCAACAGCACCAGCCAGCCGCCGAGCCGCAGATGGCGCCCTTCGTCGAACTGTCGGGAAAGGGCGTCGATATCGCCGGGGATCACACTCTGATTGCTCATACTTTTCGTTCACCGCTGGCCGTTTTGGCAAAGTTGGCGTAGTTGACGTTGAAGCCGCCGCTGCTGCGGCCGACGTTGGCCGGTACGGCTGCAGGCGCAAAACCAGGCAGTTTCTTCAGGATGGCGTCGCTGGGGCCGAAGTGCTGCACCTGGCCGGCGGCCAGCACCAGCAATTTGTCGGTGGTCGCCAGGATCGCCGGTTTGTGGGTCACCAACACGATGGTGGTACCGCGCGCCTTCAACGCTTCGATCGCCCGCTGCAGCGCCTCTTCCCCTTCACGATCGAGGTTGGCATTCGGTTCATCCAGCACTACCAACGCCGGAGAACCGTACAGCGCGCGCGCCAGCGCCACCCGCTGACGCTGGCCGCCGGACAGGCCGCTGCCGCCCTCACCCAGCTCAGTTTCATACCCTTTGGGCAAATGCAGTATCAATTGGTGCACGCCGGCCAGCGCGGCCGCGGCCACCACCTTCTCGGCGTCAACCTGGCCAAAGCGGGCGATGTTTTCCGTTAGGGTACCGGCGAACAGCTGGATATCCTGTGGCAAGTAGCCGATATGCGGCCCCAGCTGCTGTTTATCCCACTGCCGGATATCCGCGCCGTCCAGCCGCACGTCGCCGCTGAGCGGCGTCAGCGCGCCGACCAGTTGGCGCATCAGCAGCGTTTTGCCCGAGCCGGATGCGCCAATGACGCCCAGCACCTCACCGGCCTCCAGACGAAAACTGACGCCGTGCAATACCGGTGCGCTCCCGCCGGGCGCGCTGGCGGCCAGCTGATTCACGGTCAAGGTGCCATTGGGGGCCGGCAGCGGCAGGCTCGCCGCCTGCGGCGGGTTGGCGGCCAGCATCACCTCCAGCCGCTGCAGAGACTGGCGCGCCGACGACCACTGCTTCCAGGCGCCGATCAGCTGATCGATCGGCCCCAGCACCCTGCCGATCAGGATCGATCCGGCGATCATCATGCCCGGCGTAATGTCGCCGTTGACCGCCAGCAGCGCGCCGCAGCCCAACATCAGCGACTGCAGCGCCAGCCGCACGGTTTTCGACCAGGCGGTGACGGCGGCGATTTTCTCGCTGGCGCGGTTCTGCAACAGCAGGAACTGCTGATGCTGCCGCAACCAACGCAGGCGCAAGTCGGTCAGCATCCCCATGGCGGCAATGGCTTCGGCGTTGCGCAGGTTGCCGTTGGCCTGCTGCGTGGCGCTCAGCGCGACCCGGCCAGCCTCCGCGAGCGGCGCTTGCGACACTCGCTGGTTGAGCCAGGCCAGCAGCACCAGCACGATTACCCCGGCGCTGGCCAACGCGCCAAGCCAGGGGTGGAGCAGAAACACCACCAGCAGATAAACCGGGAACCAGGGGGCATCGAAAAAGGCGAACAGCGCATTGCCGGTGGCAAATTGGCGCAGGTTGGTCAGATCGTTCAGCGCCTGCCCCGCCAGCGGGTTGCCGGTTTTCAGATTGGTTTCGAAGGCGGCGTCGTAGACCCGCTGATTCAGGCGCATATCCATCTGGGCGCCGAGGCGGATCACCACCTGGCTGCGCACCCACTCCAGCAGCCCCATAAACAGGTAAAGGCCGACCACCATCAGGGTCAGCATCGCCAGCGTCATGCGGTTGCCCGACGGCAACACGCGATCGTAGACCTGCAGCATGTACAGCGCCGGGGCCAGCATCAACAGGTTGATCACCGCGGTAAACAGCGCGATGCCCCAAAATCCGCGCCGGTATGCGGCCAGCACGCTCATCACTTCTCCGCGCCTGACGGCGTTTTTCATGGCGTTTTCCATCGGCTAAAAACGAGAAAATGCCCGCCGGGGCGCACGGCGCCGGCGGGCAAACAGCCGCAATCAGGCCGCCAGCAGTTCCGGGCTGTCGGCGTGCTGCACGCCCACCGCCGTCGCCGCCGCCACCTGATCGAAGGTGGAATTGACGCTCAGGCCGTAGTCGTCGAGGATGCCGTTCAGCGCGGTCTCCAGCGCGCCGGTATCGCCGGACATCAGGCCGTACACCACCTGGTGCACCACGCCATCGTGGCCTTCGCCGCGCAGGCTGCTGAGATCCAGGCCGCCGAAGCTGACGTCAGGCACCTGAATGCTGTACGGCGATGTATCGCCGCCGCTCAAACCGTCGCCGAACGACAGCGAATCCAACTGACCGTACAGGGTGTGTGCTGGTTCTTCGAACAGCGTGTAGGTCAGATTGCCGCCCGCCACGAAGGCGGTCACCTGGTTTGCCGTGCTGCTGATGGCATACTGACTGCCGGACAGGCTGCCGCCATAGAAGCCGCCGCTGTTGGCGTCGGTGACATTGCCGTTGGTGTGATTGACATCACCGAATGTCGAAGCCCACTGGCCCAGATAGTCATGAATGCTGTAACCGCCGAAGCTGCTGTCATAATTGACTGAAAATGCCATTTCTCTATCTCCATTGATGAACGGCGCCCCTTGCGAGGCGGCCCTTGTGCTCAAGGATGAGCAACGCCCTTTTACTGCTTAAAAACGGTATTCCACCCCGCCCTGCACGGTGCGGCCGCGCCCGAGGGTATTGGCCAGCGTCTCGCCGTAGCTAACGACATAGGCGCGGTTAGTCAGGTTCTCCACCGAGCCGCGCAGCGTCAGGCTGTCGGTCAGCTTGTAGCTGGCGTACAGATCGAACAGGGTGTACTTCGGCCAGTCGGCCAGGTACGGGTAATTGGACGGCACCGAACTGTCCTGATAGCCCGGCGCAAAGCGCACGGTCACCCCGGCGTCCAGCTTGCGATCGAAGGCGCGGCCGCCCAGCGTCACCGAACCGCGATCGCCTGGCAGGTAGGCGGCGGAGCCGAACTGCGTCCCCCCGTCACACGTGACGAAGTCATTGGAAGCGGCATCCGGCTCAACATAGAAGTTGCCGCGGCGCGATCCATCGCCGTAGCGCAGACGCCCTCCCAACCAGGCCTTGTTCGAGCAGAACTCGTTTTTGCCGATCATGTGGGTATAGGTCAGGTCGGCGTAGAACACCCCGGCGTCATAGTTGAGCTGGTACTCCAGCCCGCGGAAGCGGGTTTTCGACAGGTTGTTGACGTAAGCAGCATTGCCGATGCTCGGCTGCACCAGCCCCGGTTTATTGCGGTCTATCGCCAGGTTGATGTAGTTATCCACTTTGGTATCGAAGTAGGCCACCTTCGCCACCAACCGATCGCCCTCAAACCACAGATCCGGCTGCTGCACATTGAACCCGACTTCCCAGGCGCGCGAGCGCTCGGGCTGCAGGAACGGGTTGGGGTATTGCGTGGATGAACTGTGCGCGCTGCCGTTGGTCAGCGTTTCGGTGATCGCCGGCGGCCGCCAGGATTTGCCGTAGGTGGAATACAGCTCCAGCCACTCCACGCCGGGACGCACCGCCACCGCCAGCGTTGGCGACAGCTTGCCCTGATCGCGATCCACGTCCCAATCTTCGCGGGTCGTGGTTGAACAGCCGGTCAGACGCAACGCTTTGCAAGGATTGTCAATCGTGTAGCGTTGCCCATCCTTGGCCAAATCCGGATAGCTCAGGCCGGTCTGGCCGCGCAGGCGATAGCGGTCGTAACGCAGCCCTCCCTCCAACGTCAGCCAGCCGTCGTAGTCGTAGGTCAGGTTGGCGAACAAGCTGGCGACCGAACGGTTGCCGGCCGGCGTCACCCCTTCCATGCCTTGGCGGGAAGAGTCGCTGGTTGCCTTGTCGTAATAAAACTCCAGCCCGTAGTTGGCGCGGAAGTCATGCCCCGGCGCCAGGCTGAAGCGCGAGGTATTTTGCGCCTGCGCGCCGTAGGTACGCAGGCGGGTACGCGTCGCGTAGCCGTTGTCCAGCAGCGAGCTGGTGCTGTAGGTGTCGCTGTCATCCTGAGTATCGACGTAATACAGCTTGGCCTGAAAATCGAGCCAGTCGACGTCTTCCGGCGCCAGGCTGTAATCAAACGCCGCGTTGCGCGCCATCACGTCGCTGTAACCGGTGCGCTTCCAGCCCAGTTCATAGGGCGGGCGGGTGCCCAGGTTGGTCAACGTGCCGGCGATCGGCGACGCGGTCTGGGTCTGCAAATAGCTCAGCTGCAGGCGTTGGTTGGCGGGCAGATTCCAGCCCACCTTGGCCAGCCGCGAGTGCATACGGTAATTTGTGTCGGGGATTTTGTTGTTCTTGATGCTCTCGGCGTAGCGATCGTAATTGCCGGTGTCGTTATTGATGCGAATGTTACCGATATCGCCCTTGTTGCCGGGCCAATAGTCGCCGAGGTGGCGTTCGCTGGCGGCCAGCAGGATATCGCCGGTTTCGTTGCCCAATGCCAGTACGCCGCTGCCGATGAAGTGGGTGCCGTTATCGCCGGTGCTGGCGTGCAGCTTGCCGCCCAGCTCTTTGCCCGGCGCCAGGAAATCGCTCGCGCTGACGGTATTGAAGGTGGCAATGCCGCCGAGCGTGCCGGCGCTGCCCATGCCGCCGGTGGTGCCCTTGTCGATAGTCACGCCGGACAGCAGTTCGGAATCGATGTACATGGTGCCATTACGCTGGCCATGGCCGCTCTTTTGAAAATTCTGCCGCATGCCGTCGATATTCATGTTCACCCGGCCATAGTCTTGTATGCCGCGGATGTTGACCGACAGCGCAGGATCTTGCTGGCTGACGCTGGAATAGGCTCCCGTAGTCTGCTCCAGAATATCGGCCGCGTGTCGCGCCGGGCGGTTGTCCATCTGTTCGCGGCTGATGACGCTGACCGAGCGCGGTTCGTCGTAAACCCAATCGTTGGCGTTGATGCCGCTGGCACCCAGCACCGTCAGGCTGTCCAACGCCAGCGCGCCACCGTCGCCGTTCGCCGTCGGCAGCCGGCTCAATACGATTTGCCCCTGCGGCTGCAGGCGGAAAGCCACCGGATTGCCGCCGATCAAGCGCCGCAGGCCCTGTTCAACGCTCATGCTGCCGTTCAGCGCCGCCGCCTGCATGCCGTCGAGTTTCACCTCGTCAAAAAACACCTGCATGCCGGCCTGCTCGGCGAAGCGCAACATGGCGCTCTGCAGCGGCTGCGCCGCAATGTTGAAATTCTTTTGCTGTGCGGCCTGCGCGCCGTTCGCCTCAGCCTGGACGGCGAGCGCCACAGCCGGCTGAGTCAACATCATCGCCGCCAGCGCGGCGCGTACCGCCGTGGCCAATCGGCCGGCCGGCGTGGTTCCCTTGTGAATAAGCATGCGTGTGTGTTCCACCCGAAAGAATGCCAAACTAAGTGATAATGGAAATCAATCTCGTTTAAACATAAGGACGTTCCGGGAGGCAAAAACCCGTAAAGATTTTTTACAGAAAGTGAAAATAACGGCGAAGCGGGCATCCCGGCCCGCCTTGGCCGCTCAGTAAAGCAGCGTGATGCCGGGGAGATTCAGCTGGCGGGCGGAGAGTTCCTGACGAATGGCGCCGACGCCGTCGTCGAGTTTATTGAGCGCGAACACACCGCTCACGGTGCGCGTTCTTAGCGCGGGATTGACCGCCACGATGCGGGTCCCGCGATAGCGGTTGAGCTGCGCGAGCGCCTGCGTCAGCGGTTGGCGGTCGATCACCAGCCAGCCGCGTCGCCAAGCGTCATCGCCGGCCGTTTGCCGCGTCAGCTGCAGCTGCCCGTTGCGGTAATGCGCCGCCTGGCGTTGCGCGACCACCAGCGAGCGCTCGCCGCGCTCAAGCGTCACCCGCACGCTGTGCTGATGCACGCTGACGTCGACGCCCTGTTCAGTGCGCGCCACGCTGAACTCGGTGCCCAGCGCCTGGGTGACGCCGTTTTTCGCTTCCACCCTGAACGGACGGCTTTCCGCCCCGCCCAACGGCGCGACGATAAAATAGGCGGCGCCGCTCAGCAGCCGCACCTTGCGCTCATCTGCGGAATACGCCAGCGCGATCGCGCTGCCGCTGTCCAGCGCCACCCGGCTGCCGTCCGGCAAAGCAACTTCGCGCACCTCACCGCGAACGGTTTGATAATCGGCCTGCAGGCCGATCCACAGATCCGGCCCGCGATAAACGCCGAACGAAACGGCGAGCGCCACCGCCGCTGCCACCGCCCAGCGGGGCCATCGATGGCGAGAGGGCGTTTTCAGCGCCGCCACCTGCGGTTGTAACGCCTGCCGCTGCTCAGGCGGCAGTTGCCCAAGCGTCGTCCACAGCAGGCGAGCCTGACGCAGCGCCGCCGGATGCTGCGGATCGGCGGCCAGCCAGGCGTCCAACGCTCG
The DNA here is from genome assembly GCF_052168635.1 of Serratia sp. CY47444. Taxonomy (NCBI): domain Bacteria; kingdom Pseudomonadati; phylum Pseudomonadota; class Gammaproteobacteria; order Enterobacterales; family Yersiniaceae; genus Serratia; species Serratia sp. CY47444. Next base: position 54,528 of record NZ_JBJNMH010000011.1, on the reverse strand, counting down.
CCGCCGATCGGCCGGCAGCGCCCCTTCGGCCAGACTCACGGCCCAGGCGGCCGCCTGCTGTCGCGCCTGTGCGGTTAGCGGTTTCATAATGGCATAGACCTCTGTTTTTTCTGGTTATAGGTTAAGACGTCTGAGCGCGGATAAACCCGTAAAAAAATTGCCATTATTGTTCTTCCATCCGCGCCATCAGCCGCTCGAGCGCGCTGGCCAGGTGTTTTTCCACCGTACTGAGCGACACGCCCAGCTGCGCCGCCACCTGCGCCTGGGTCAGGCCATCGAGCCGGTTAAGGCGGAAAATTTGCTGCGTGCGCGGCGGCATGTCCGCTAGCGCCTGCTGCAACAGCTGCAGCAATTGGCTATCGATCGCCCGTTGTTCAAGCGCCGGTTCACTGGAGGGATACTGCGCCAGAATGTCGTCTTCGACCGCTTCGGTCTGCCGCCGCTGCTGCTGGCGCACATGGTCGAGCATCAGGTTTTTGGCGGTTTTGTACAGGTAGGCTTCGATATCGAGAATGTTACCCTGCGGATATTGCTCGGTAAGGCGGGTAAAACTTTCCTGCGCCAAATCCGCGGCCAGCTGAGGGTCGCGCAGTTTGGCGTTCAAATAGGCTTGCAGCGGCCGCATATGGCGCAGAAACAGCGCCTGCAACTCGGAATTGGACATCTCTTTTCCCAGAAGTGAAACACCCAATAGGGGCGATAAAAATCACATAAATGATTATCATTATCAATATTGTTCTGGGAAATATATGCTAACGCGGGGGGATAAACAGGAAACCGGCCTGGCGCCGGTTTCCGCTGTGCAGCAGGTCAGAGCTCTAGCGCCTCGTCTTCATAGCGGTGCTTGGCGTCGAGCGCTTCCTGCTCGGTTTCATGTTCACTGAGCAGCGTATTCGGCTCAATGTCGTCGGTGCGCACTTCAAAACGGCGCAGATGCAGGTTCGGGTCGCCCCGAAACACCTCAACGACGCGGGCGCTCCGTGGATAAGCAGGTTGATCATTTTCGCGCATGCCGTTCTCCCGTGTGTTTCACACAGTAGCAAGTATAGCAGCCGCCCTCATTCCGGCACGCGCGAGCCAAGATCGCGATCGCCGGGGGCGCCCGCCAACAGCTCGGTCAGTTCGTCGCAGGCGCAAATGCGGCCTTCACGCACGGTGAAGTGCGCCAGCACCCGCACGCGGCTGCGGGTACCGTCGCGCTTTTCCACCTCGACCAGATGGTGGGTCAGCACTGCCTCGCCCTGCTCCGCCGCCGCGATCACGCTCAGCGTCATGCGGCGGGTTTGCCGTTTCAGCAGCGCCATATGTTGCTCAAACTGCTCGAAGTTCAGCACCTTGCCATCCACCTGCTGGCGGTAGTCTGCGCTGAAACGGGCAGCGAGCTGCGTCGGCCGATGCTCCGGGCTGGCGACGACCTGCTGCAGCGTATCGAGCACCAGGTTCAGTGGGGTAACTTGAGTCATCACGTTTCTCCGAAATAGGGTGAACGGCGATCCTATCCCGGCCAGGCGATGGCATAATAACCACATCAAGACTTTCAATAACGTTAAACGGCCAACATGACGCAGATCCGCAGCCAACGCCTTCAGCATGAAAAAAAGCACCTGACGCCCTGGCACCGGCACGAAGGCGGCCAGATCTATCTCTTGACGCGTGGCATGCTGGCAATGGAACTCCCGGGCCGGCAATGGGCGATCACCGGCGGTACGCTGGGCTGGCTGCCGCCGGGATGCGCCCATCAGGCGCTGGCCTGCGGCGACGTGGCGGGCTGGAGTCTGTATCTGCCGGGGGAAAGCGTGCCGGAGATGCCGCCGCAGCCGCAGCTGTTCACGGCCTCTGCGCTGTTGCAGGCCCTGGTGGAGCGTATCGCGCAGTTCCCCGCCGGCCCACTGAGTGCGCCGCAACGGCGGCTGCTGCAGGTGCTGCTGGATGAAATGCACGCGGCAAGCCGCGCGCCGTTGCAATTGCCGCTGCCGCAGGACGCCCGGTTGCTGAACATCGCCCGGGCGCTGCTGAACGATCCCGCCAGCCTGCGCAGCCAGCGCGACTGGGCCGACTGGGCCGGGCTCAGCCCGCGCACCCTGAGCCGCCACTTTGTGCAGGAAACCGGCATCAGCTTCGCGCTGTGGCGCCAGCAGGCGCGGGTATTGCGTTCACTGGAGGGATTATCACGCGGCGCAGCGGTCGCCGAGGTGGCCGACGCCTGCGGCTACGACAACGTCAGCGCCTACATCGCCGCCTTTCGCCGCCGCTTCGGCGTCACGCCCGGGGCGTACTTTGCGGCCGCTCGGCAAACGGAATAGGAAAACGGGCGCCCAGCGCCCGAAGAGAAGAAAGGGTTATTTCACCGTCTCACGCGGCAGCACCGCGAGGATTTGCTCCACCACCCGCTGCGGATCGGCGGCGCCGTCCATCACGTAATGCGCGGCGTCCTGATACAGCGCTTCACGCGCCGCCAGCACCTCGAGCATCTCTTCGGCGATCGGCCTGCCGGTGAGCGTCGGGCGCTGCGCATCTTCCGGGTACTCTTCCAACCGCTGCGCCAACACGCTGGCCGGCGCGCGCAGATAGATAACGGTGCCATGCTGGCGCATAAACTGACGGTTCTCTTCCGCCAGGATCGCGCCGCCACCGGTGGCAACTACAGTTGACGGTTTGGTCACGGTTTGCAACGCGATGGTTTCGCGGCGACGGAACCCCAGCCAGCCCTCGCGCTCGACCATTTCCGCCACGCTCATCTGTACCGCTTGCTGCATAAACAGATCGGTATCGACAAACTGATAGCCCAACGCCAGCGCCAATGCGCTGCCTACCGTGGTCTTGCCGGCTCCGCGAGCGCCTATCATGAACAGGGTTTGTGTCATTACGGGTTGTCCCTTATGCGGTGACTTGAGTGCATTGCATACCAAAATACCGAGCGGGTGCGATGGCGTGGTGGCTGCATCATACCCTGCCCGCTCTGTATTTCAATATTTACGATAGTGTAAATTCCATGGCACAGCGACTGCCGACGGCAAAGCCGTGCGCCAGATCCTCATCCAGGTGCCGCCGCAGGGCGACCGTGAGCCGCGCGTCGTCGAGCGGCCGGAATCCCAGCCGCCGGTAGTAGGGCGCATTCCACGGCACATCAATGAAGGTGGTGAGCGTCAGGCGAGTGGCGCCCTGCCGTTTGGCTTCTTCCACCACCGCGCCGATCAGGCGGCGGCCGACGCCCTGCCGTTGCCAGGCAGCGGCGACCGATAATTCGGCGACATGCCAGTCTTCCCCCTGAGCCAACACGGCGATAAAACCGGCGCACTCACCGTTGTCGCTTTCCGCCAGCCATTCACGGCGCTCGGCGATAAACGCGGCGTGCTGTTTCGGGGCCATCACCTCGCCTTCGGCGATAAAGCGCCATTCCGGCTGCTGGCGAAACAGCTGCGCCGCCGAACGTTCAACCGCCATCAGATGCGCGATATCTCGCTGCTGCGCCAAACGGATCTGCAGGCTCATGAGTTCTCCTTAACGTTGGGGCGGTTATTTAAACAAATTCCACCGCCCGTGGCTCAGAAATCGATACTGCCGCGCAGCACCACCTCACGCGGCTCTCCTACCGCCACGCGCAGATTGCCACCGCTGGACGGATAGTAGGTTTTATCGAACAGGTTCTTCACGTTCAGCTGCCATTTCACCCGATAGCCGTTGATCGGCATGGTGTAAGCGGCGAACGCATCGGCAACGGTGTAATTATCCAGGGAGAAACTGTTGGCGGCGTCCCCCGGGCGGCGGCCCACGTAGCGCGCGCCGGCGCCGATACGCACCTCATCGCCGCTGTACAGGCCCAGGCTGCCGAGGTTCTGGGTCAGGAACAGCGAGGCGGTATGGCGCGCCACGTTGGTCATCTCTTTGCCCTTGTTGTCCGGATCGTCCACCACGCGGGCGTCGGTATACGCATAGGAACCGATCAGGCTCAGCGAGTCGGTAAGATTACCGGCCACGTCCAGCTCCACGCCCTGCGAACGCACGCGCCCGGCGGTGCGCGTCACGGTTTCGCCCTCCACCAGCTCATTGACCATCACGTTGCGTTTGGTGATGTCGAACAGCGCCAGCGTACCGGTGACGCCGTTCGGCAGCGCCAGCTTGCCGCCGACCTCCCACGACTTGCCCTGTTCCGGCGGCAGCGAATCAATTTGGGTGGCGATGGAAGAGTTCGGCTTGAACGACTCGGTATAGCTGCTGTACAGCGACACGTAAGGCGTCAGCTTGTAGACCACACCGGCGCGCGGCACCAGCTTGCCGTCCGAGCTGTCGGTGTTGGTCTGGAATGGCCGCCCCTTGCCGGCATAGACGTCGAAAGCGTCGTAACGCAGCCCGCCCATCACCAACCATTTATCGGTCAGTTGGATGGAGTCCTGCATAAACCAGCCGTAGCTGGTGAGATTTTCCCGCTGGTCGCTGTCTTTGGCGCTGACCGCGGTCGACGGCGGCATCAGGCCGTATACCGGATGATAGATATTGAAATCGCTGTTCTTTTTACCGCGGATCATGTCGCCGCGGTAGGTACGGTTATCTTCAAAATCAAAGCCGAACAGCATCTGGTGGTTGATGCTACCCCAGTCCACATCGCCATTGAGCGTCAGCTGCACCGCGTTGGCGTGGCTGACGGCATGGGCTGTCGAGTCGGCCTGGCGGCTCAATGCGCCGGTCACCGGGTTCAGCGCCGTGGCGCGCGCCTGGTTGTCGCTGTAGCTGTTGCGGCTGTAGGCGTAGGTCAGCGAGCTTTTCCAGCGCTCGTTGAGCGTTTGATCGATCTGCAGGGTAATGCTGTCCTGATCGCCGCGGGTAGCGTTATAGGCTTCGTCGAAACGGCGATCGCGCGGCGTATTCACCGGTTTGCCGGTGCGCGAATCGATAATGGTGCCGCGATCGAACGGCACCAGATATTCCATATGCTCGTAGGCCAAGCGCACGGTGGTGTTCTCGCCATACCACATCAGCGAGGGCGCGATCACCGTCTGGCGGTTGCGGCCGAAGTTGCGCCAGTAGTCGGTTTCATCGTGATCGACGATCATGCGATAGGCGAATCCCGACGTGCCGAGCGGCCCGGTAACGTCGAGCTGGCCGCCGCCGCCGTTGAAGCTGCTGCCCCAGCCTTCCACGTGGGTATGTTGCTGCAGCTGGGGCTTTTTGGTGATCATATTGATCATCCCGCCCGGCTCGCCCATGCCATACAGCATCGAGGCCGGCCCCTTGAGCACCTCCACCCGCTCGGTGGTCGGCGTAAAGTTGCGTGCCTGCACCGAGCGCACGCCGTCGCGCAGAATAGAGCCGTCGCGGTTATCGCCGAAGCCGCGTTTCATGACCGCGTCCTGAGTGCCGCCCAGCGTGTTGGCCTGGGTAATGCCGCTGACGTTGTACAGCGCTTCGTCCAGGCTGCTGACCGCCTGATCGGTAATCACCTGCTGCGGCACCACGTCGATCGCCTGCGGCACATTCAACAGGTTGGTTTCGCTGCGGGTGCCGGTGACGCTGGTCAACGGCTGATAGCTCTGCACACCGTCGGCGTCTTTGCGGCCAATCACCGTCAGGCTTTCTTCTTTCGACGCGACTTTTTCCGCCGCCCACGTCGGCAATGTTGCGCAGGCCGCCAAAGGCAATGCGCACCACCAGCCGCGCTTGTTGTTATTCATTATCTAACTGACTCCAATAGGTCCCTGAAAAAGGTAACGGCAAAAACTGCTGATAAAGCTGTTGGAAGGTCTGCTGCGGGTTGATGTCGGCGAACAGATCCGGGTAAAACGCTTTGGCGAATACCTCGACCAGCACCACGTGGTACGGGCTGAGGTAAAAGTTGTGCCAGACGCTCCAGGCACGGTGGTTTTTCACCGCCTGCAGGTTGGTCAGCATCGGCTGTTTGGCGATCAGCCGGCGGAAGCTGTCGGCGGCCTCCTGTGGGCTGACCTGCGGCCCGAGGCGCAGATCGGACAGCCGTTTGCCCTGCGGGCCGGCCATGCCGGTGGCGAGGTACACATCAGGATTGGCGCTCAGAATGGTTTCCGGGTTCAGTTCGCCATACACCCCTTTGACGCTGGCGTTGGCGATGTTGTCGCCGCCGGCGAAGGTCAGCAGATCGCCAAGGTTGCCGTGTGCGGCGGTGGTGCAACAGGTATCGCGCCGCCCCAGATGCAGGTGCAGCATCACTTTGGGCTTCGCCCCCTGATAGCCCGCCAGGCGTTGCTGAATCACCGCCATATGCTGCTGATAAAACGCGATGAACTGCTCGGCGCGCTGCTGGCGATTGAGCACTTCGCCCAGCAGCCGCACGCTCGGCACGGTGTTGTTCAGCAAATCGATACGCAGATCGACGTAGATCACCGCCACGCCGGCCTTGTTCAGCGCGGAAACCAGCAGATCGTTGTCGCCGTCTTCACGCGCGTAGCGCGCCAGGATCACCAGATCCGGCTTCAGCTGCAGCAGGCTTTCAATATTGACCTGGCGGAAGTTATTGCCGCTGATCACGGGGATCGCGGCGATCTGCGGGAACTTCTGCGTATAGCGTTGCCAGCTTTGCGCATCGAAACGCGCCAGATCCGCCGGCCAGCCGACGATGCGCTGCGCCGGGTTGCCCGGCTCCAGCAGCGCCAGCGTATACAGCATGCGGCTCTCCCCCACCACGATGCGCTGCGGATTGTCCGGCACCACAACCTGACGGCCGGTGATATCGGTCACCGTCTTCGCCTGGGCGGAGAACAGGCCGAACCACAGGGAAAGCAGCAGTAAAATGAGGGAATTGCGCATGATTGAGCCGAAACGGGGGAAATAATGTGCGCATGATAATCACTCTCATTAACACTTGCAATCCCACGCCGCGATTGCCAAAAGAAATCCGGGAAACGGCGCCGGGCGCGCGGCAAACATGGCGAAACCGCTAAAATAACGGCTTTAAAAAGTTAAAAAAATGGCGGGGAAATCGGTTAAATAGAACGGGGAAACAGCAAAAAACCGGGAGACCTCCATGACTCAACACATTATTCCGCTGTCGGAGTGCCCGCAGTTTGCCGATGTGTGCGCCGCCTGGGCCTTCGGCCAATGGGGCTCACAGCGCGGCGGTTCGCTGGAGCGCACCCAGTTGCGCTTCGCCCACTGCAGCCGGCCAAGCGACGATCACCTGACGCTGATGATGATCGACGGCGATCGTCCGGTGGGCATGGCCAGCCTGTGGCCCAGCGACGATCATCAGCGCCAGGATCTCACCCCATGGCTGGCCGGCGTCTTCGTGCATCCCGATCACCGCCGCAAGGGCATCGCCCACCGTCTTGAGATGGCCATCGTCGAGGCGGCGCGGCAACGCCATCACTCGGTTTTGCATCTCATCACCGACAAATCGGAAGCGCTGTACGCCGGCTGGGGTTGGCATCCCGTGGAACGCCGGCGGCAGCATGACGAAGAAGTGGTAGTAATGGCGAAAACGCTGTAGCTAACGCGGCGTACAAACATACACCAGCGCCGGCGGGAAGTTGCGCACCACCCGCAGGCGCTTCCAGTGAAAATAGCGGGACAGCAATTTTTCCGACAGGTGGCTGTATTGAAACAACACCAGCGTGCCGTTGCGCGCCAGCAGCCGCTGCCGGGCCTGCTGAAGAATGCGCACGCTGATCCTGACCGGGATCGACAGCAGCGGCAGGCAGGAAAACACCACGTCGTAATCCGTGGCCATTTGGGTCGCCGAATGGGGCATCACCTGCAGCCGCCGATCGTCTATCCCCCGCAGCCGATGCACGAAATGCGGTTGAATTTCGAAAGCCTCCAGCGCCGCATCGGCGCGCATCCGCCCCAGGATGCGTTTGGTCAGTACGCCGTCCGCCGCGCCCAGCTCCGCGATCGACAGCGCACGGGTCCATTCAATCTGGTTCAGCATCGCCTGGCACAGCCACGGGGAAGAAGGCGCCAGCGTACCGACGGTGCGCGGTGAAGCCATAAATTGCTGCAAGTAAGCGAAGTGATTCATCAGTTGCAGCCGGGTCGCATTTAACATTGAGGCCTCCTTGGGTTAAGCCCCCAATGTGAGCCGAATTTCTTAAGTAATCATTAACATGATTCCGAAAGCGGCAGACACAGTTGTAATAAAATGCGACCTCAGCCACGACGGCACAAAGAAAAACGGTCGTAATAATGACCTGAAAATAAGCCGTTTATGCGCCGACTGTTCAGATAATTATTACGACCGTTTATTTTATTGGCCACGTTGCCGTGGCCAGAGAGTAACAATCAACGCTTAGCGATAAATTTCCGCATTGCCGCGCCAGTTACTGGAGTCCCCGGGGGTGTCCAGGCCGATAATGCGGTAATGGCTGGCGCCGTCCGCCGCGGCTTTTTCTTTCAGGGCGGTGATGGCGTCATGCGGTGAGCCGCTAATGCCGGAAACCGACACGACGCCGATGCTTTGCAGATTGGCGGCCTGCTCGCTGTTGACCTGTTTCACCGACGACAGCGGCGCGGCGAAAGTGGAGAAGGAAGCGGCGGCGATCAATACGGCTGCGATGCTTGGGATAAGTTTCATGATTGACTCCAGGTGTTCTTGTTTATTAGCTCGTTGTCAGTGATGTTAATTATCCGCTAGCCAATGAAAACGGACGTCATGCAACGTAAAGAACATCAATCATTGTGAGGAGAATAAGGAGGATATGAGTGCGAGTGTGTATTTTCAGGCAGGAATGACTTTATTGAGTTCACCTTACCCCTATTTGATGAACAATTAAAGACAGGGCGAAAGAAAGAACGCACGCCGCCGCTATTTAAGATTTTTTACCCGCCGAGGCGCGCTGAGCTACGCTGATTTTGTGGCTTACCCTTTTAAGGAAGAACGCTTATGTCGCAAAACCTGCTGCGCGTGCGTGACGGTCAGGGCGCTTCGGTCTCATTCTCCGAACTGCTGTTCGATCTGATCTACGTTTTCGCCGTGACCCAACTTTCCCACTATCTGTTGCATCACCTGACGCTGACCGGCGCACTGGAAACCCTGCTGCTGTGGTTCGCCGTCTGGCTGGCCTGGCAATACACCGCCTGGGTCACCAACTGGTTCAATCCCGATACCCGTCAGATCCGCCTGCTGCTGTTCGCGATCATGCTGCTAGGGCTGTTCGCCGCCGCCGCGCTGCCACAGGCGTTTGGCGAACGCGGTCTGATCTTCGCGCTGTTCTACGTCGCCATTCAGGTTGGCCGCTCCGTCACGGTGCTACGCCTGCTGGCGCCCGATCATCCGTTAAAACAAAACTTTCGCCGCATTCTCGGTTGGCTGTGCATCTCCGCCGTCTTCTGGATCGTCGGTGGGCTGGCAGAAGGCAATGCCCGCCTGGCGCTGTGGGCGATCGCCGTCTTGTGCGAATACGTCTCGCCGATGTTCGGCTTCCGTTTACCGGTCCTGGGGCGCTCGGACAGCAGCAGCGAATGGACCATCGAAGGCCACCATCTGGCAGAGCGTTGCCAGCTGTTCGTGATCGTGGCGCTGGGGGAAACCATTCTGATCACCGGCGCTACCCTGAGCGAGATGGAAAGCTGGAGTCTGCCGGTGCTCATCGCCTCGCTGGTGGCCTTTCTCGGCAGCCTGGCGATGTGGTGGGTTTACTTCGACACCAGCAGCAAAGCCGGCAGCCACGCCATCAGCCAGGCGGAAAACCCCGGCCAACTGGGCGCTTATTTCCATTATGTGCACGTCGCGCTGGTGGGGGCGATCATCGTCTGCGCCGTGGCCAACGAGCAGGTGATCGCCCATCCCGACGGCCGCATCCAACACGCCACGGCGGCGGTGCTGCTGCTCGGCCCGGCGATTTACCTGTTCGCCAACGCGCTGTACAAACGGCTGGTGTATCACCGTTTTCCGCTGTCGCACCTGGTTGGGCTGCTGGCGCTGGCGGTATTGGCCCCTATCGCCTATTTAACCGATCTGCTGATGGTCAATGGCCTGACGACGCTGATCATGGTGATGGTGGCGGTGTGGGAGAGCATCTCGCGCGGCAGAGCGCCGCAGCAGCATGCGGAAGCCTGACACAAACGGGGGCGCTATCGCCCCCGCTGTGAGATTGATGACAAACCTCATGCCATTGCCGGGTTTGCAAAGAGCAGCGGATAAAAAACAAGGAAAATCAATTTATTGATTTTCGGCTGATGGCCACAAAGGAGGAAAAACCACGTTTTTTCCTCCTTTGTCAACGGTCTGACGGGGGCGCTATCGCCCCCCCTATCTCGGTCACTTCAAGGGGTGCGGCAAGGTGAGCACCCACAGCTCGCTCAGCGATTCCGGCTGCTCCAGCGGGCGCAACTCGATACGGGCGTCGGTCTTGTCGCCGTCGAGGCTCAGCCGTCCTTCTTTCTCCAGCTGGTAGTCGCCGATTTTCTTGCTCTTTGGCGATGCGTCCACCAGTTTGGCCTGCAGGCCGAAATCGTTGTCATTGATCACCGCCAGCGTGCGATCGTCGATCAGCGCCAACCCTTCCGCTTTCTCCTGGCGCCAGCCCAACTGGCGCAAATCCGCCACTTCCCGTTTCTGCGCCAGCTTCACGCCGCGCTTAGCGAGATCTTTCGCGTCGTCGAACTCCAGCGCTTTACCCTGGCCGTCAAACGCGCCCAGATCGCTGGCCTGCGCGAGATCCACCAGATAGATCTTGTTGATCATTGTCTTATCTTTACCGGTTCCCTGTTCAATCAACAGGATGCGCTGATTGTCCAACGCCACCACATCGCCAATCTTGGCGTCTTTGGCTTTTTTATAGCTGTCGATATCGATGGGATAGCCGTACATGGCGGTTTTGCCACTGCGCGGATCGAAACTCACCAGCCGGGTAAACTGCGCCTTGTTTTTGCTTTTGCCATCGACATCCAGCGTGCTCTGCACCGCCGCCAGAATGCGCCCATCCGGCATCCGGGTCAGCCCCTCAAAACCGCGGTTAGGCTGGCGCCATTTCAAGATGTTCGGTAACCCGCTCGCCACCGCCTGCTCGCCGGCCTGCGGCGTTGGGCCATATTTGGCGAGGATTTTACCTTTGCCGTCGACATGGATCAGAAACGGGCCGTACTCATCGCACAGCCAATAACCGCCGTTACCGTCACCGATGATGCCTTCGGTATCCAACCCGCGGCGATCGCCGGACAGCGGTTGCAGCGCGTCGTTCAACGCCACTTCGTTCGTGGAACCAATCAGCTCACTCGGCAGCGGCAGCCCGCTAATCGGCCCTTTTTCGTCATGCAAGGGCCGCGCATTCTCGGCCACGGCCTTGCCGCCGCCGATACGAATGTCCATCAACAGAGGCATGAATTGCGGATTGGCGAAAATCTTGGCCTCTTGCTTGCCTACCGCCGGGGCATCGGCATTCGGGCCGCGATCGGTCAGCGTCGTCAGCACCAAATCGTCGCCCTGCTTCTTGTTGAACATCAACCCGGAGCCGATCCCCACCGGCAACCCCTGCGGGAAATGCTTGGCGAACGCCCCCTGATAGGCGACGCGTTCCCCACCGGGGAAGCCGACCACATAACGCGCCACCTCAATGTCGGCAGCGTGGGCCAATACAGGAAACAGTGAAGCCAACAGCAGGGAGAGCGATTTTATTTTCATATTTGTTACCCGAGGTTAAATGAAGCGTTGTCAGGCAGAAGACGATATTAATTTAGCATGACACTTAGATGACAATAGGCAATTCGTCAAATGCACATCAGGCAATAAGGTTGGCTGGCAAATAGAAATTAGCAATTAACCTGAGCGTATTGAATGGAGAAAACCGCTGGAAAAAACCGCCCGGAAATAACCCGTCATTTTGCTTAGGGTAAATTCTGATAACAAAGATAAAAAAATCGGCAAACGCGCGTCAACACGGCGAAAAACGGTGTTTTTCTCATAGACAAAATAAAATACCAGGGATTTAATACCGCCGTTATTCAAGGTGCATTAAGAAAATTCTATAGAATATCTGCATGAACTGAAAAAGCTGTTCTATAGTTTTTAGTGCTAACGCCCGTTAGTCAATTCCGCAGGATGGAATCTATGTCAAAGCGACTTTTTGCTGAATTTTTTGGCACATTTTGGTTGGTGTTTGGTGGTTGTGGTAGCGCAGTATTAGCAGCGGCATTCCCACAACTGGGTATTGGTTTCCTCGGCGTCGCGCTCGCTTTCGGTCTGACCGTGGTGACGATGGCCTATGCCGTCGGCCATATTTCCGGCGGGCACTTTAACCCGGCGATCACCGTCGGCTTATTCGCCGGCGGCCGTTTCGCGGCGAAAGACGTGATCCCTTACGTGATCGCACAGGTGATCGGCGGTATCGCCGCAGCGGCGGTGCTGTATCTGATCGCCAGCGGCAAAGCCGGTTTCGACGCCACCGCGGGCGGTTTCGCCTCCAACGGTTACGGCGAACACTCACCGGGCGGTTATTCTCTGCAATCAGCCATCGTGATTGAGCTGGTGCTGACGGCCTTCTTCCTGATCGTTATTCATGGCGTAACCGACAAGCGCGCGCCGGCAGGCTTTGCCCCGCTGGCGATCGGCCTGACGCTGACGCTGATCCACCTGATCAGCATCCCGGTGACCAACACCTCCGTTAACCCGGCGCGCAGCACCGGCGTAGCGATCTTCCAGGGCACCTGGGCGCTGCAGCAGCTGTGGGTGTTCTGGCTGGTGCCGCTGGTCGGCGGCATTATCGGCGGCCTGATCTACCGCTGCCTGCTGGAAGACAAAAAATAAGCGTATCGCAGTCGATCGCGTTTCACGGGGCAGCCTTCATCGGCTGCCCCGTTGCTTTCAGCCCTTCGTCACTTCAAACATCATGATATCGCTGGTAAAGGAGCCATCCAGCTGAATCGCGAAATGCTCCGCCACCTCTTGCGACACGCTTTGCTGCAGCGCGCGGATCGCGGTGACGAAATGCGCCGGGGTGCGCATGCGCGCCACCCAGCTATCGAACTCCAGCATCAAGCGATCCGACGTCACCTCACGCACCACCAGCCCGGCTTCGGTCAATAACGCCAGCCACTCGCCTGGCGCATAGTTGCGCACATGCGAGGTATCACGCAGCACTTCCACGGTTTGCAGGTAGATATCCAGCAGCGGATGCCCCGGTGAGACCACGTCCATAAAGATCGCTCTGCCGCCCGGTTTGAGCACCCGCCTGACCTCACGCAGCGCCTGGCCGACATCGTGCCAGTGGTGCGCCGAATAGCGGCTGATGACCAGATCGAAGCTGGCGTCCTCAAACGGCAAAGACTCCGCCACGCCTTGCTGCAGCTGAATGTTACCCAGGCCTTTTTCCGCCGCCGCCTGCTTCACCACCGCCAGCATTTGCGCCGACAGATCGTAGGCCACCACCTGCGCCACCCTGGCCGCCGCGGTGAAGCTGGCATGCCCGGCGCCGCAGCCCAAATCGAGCAGACGCGCGTCGGCATGCGGCGCCAGTAACTGCGCGAGGCGTTGCAAATCCTTGCCCTGCGCATGTACCGCGCTGGTTAAGTAGGCGTTGGCCTGCTCGCCGAACTGCCGGTCTACCGCGTTTTTGTGGCTGTTGCTGTTGCTCATGTTTGCTCCTGTTATTATCCGGCTTGCGCCTGTGCCTGAAGGCTTTTCGGCTACTATAATCAGGCTACTATACGGGTACAATATGAGCAGTTATCCTGGTATAAATAGGTACCACGCTATGTCATCAGAAGCCTTATCCGGGCCAAAAGCCCTCGGCGCATTTCTGCGCGCGCACCGCGAACGCATCACGCCGGAAATGATCGGCCTGCCTAGCTCTTCGCGCCGCCGCACCAGCGGCCTGCGCCGCGAAGAACTGGCGCAAATCAGCGGCATCAGCGCCACCTGGTATACCTGGATCGAACAGGGCCGCGAGGTGTCTATTTCCCCCTATACGCTGGCACGCATCGCCAAAGCGCTGCGGCTCGGCCCGGCCGAACGCCACTACCTGTTTACCCTGGCGCGCATCGCCGATCCCGAACAGGAAGCGCACCGCGAAACCGCCAACGACGCGGTGCTGCAAAGCGTGCATCAGATGACGGTGCCCTGCTATCTGCTGGACGTGACCTGGAACGTCGTCGCCTGGAACCCGCAGGCGGCGGCGCTGTTCCGCGGCTGGCTGGATGTGGCCAACAGCCCCAACCTGCTGCACTTCATGTTCTTCCACCCGTTGGCGAAAACGCTGGTCAGCGATTGGGAGGAACGCGCTCGCCGCGTGGTGGCCGAGTTTCGCGCCGAGACCAGCCATCATCAAAATACCGAAGAGATGCGCGCCTTCGTGCGCAACATGACGCACAACAGCGCGGACTTTAATCACTGGTGGAAGCAACATGACGTGATGGCGCGCGAAGGCGGCGAAAGAGCGTTCGAACATCCTCAGCAAGGCGCACTGCGCTATCGCCAACTCACCTTCCATCCGGCGGAGCACGCCGGTCTGAAGCTGGTGATGCTGATCCCGCTGCCGCAATTGGTAACAAATTCATAGGCAGGTTTACCCGCCATTTATTTATTGGTTCATGTAAACGCGCTAGGGTGATTGTTACCGATGATAGTCATCATCCAGCAACGTTATTTATCTCCCGAGGTACGCCTATGCAATCCGAAGAACAACGCCTTATCGATGGTCTGTTTGGCCGCCTGAAAGAAGCCGAGACCAAGACGGGCCCACGGGATCTCCAGGCAGAGCAGCAAATCAACCAGCATATTCGCGAGCAGCCTTCCGCCCCTTATTACATGGCGCAGGCGATGATCATTCAGGAAGCAGCGCTCAAGCAGATGGACCAGCGGGTCAAAGATCTGGAAGCCCAGGTCGCGCAGCTGCAGCAAACCGCCCACGGCCAGCAAAGCAGCGGCGGTTTCCTGGCCGGTCTGTTTGGCGGCGGCAGCCGCACGCCAAGCCCGCGCGAACAGTATCAGGCGCAGCAGCAAAATACGGCGGCCTGGAACAACGCGCAGCAACAGCCTCAGCAACCGGCCTATGCCCAACCGCAGCAGGCGGCGCCTTCACGTGCCGGCGGCTTCCTGGGCGGCGCCTTGCAAACGGCAGCGGGCGTCGCCGGCGGCGTGGTATTGGCCGACATGCTGACCGGCATGTTCCGCCATTCGCAGCCGCAGGAAATCGTGAATATTATCGAAGAAACCCCGGCGCCGCTGGACGACAGCACGATGCGCAATTTCGACGCCTCCAACAACCTTGATACCTTCAACAACGGCGACGGTGGCAGCTTCCTGAACCAGGACAACGGCTTCCAGAACGCCAACTATCAGGACGACACGGACTACGCCGACGACGATTACAGCGACGACGACGACTCCTTCCTGTAATGCCCTCTCCCCCTCTCACCCGCAGAGGGGGATTTCCCGTTTCGCCAATCTGGTCTACAGTGAACACTGTTCATTTATCCAGCGGAGAGAAACGATGACAAGCTTTAATCCTGCCACCCCTTTCTTCAGCGAACGCCTGCAGATGCGCCCACCGGTAATGGCGGACCTCGCACGTTTCTACGCCATCTTTGGCGATCCGCAAACGCAGCGTTTCAATCCCGCCGGCCCACTCACCAGCGAAGCGCAGGCCGCATCGGTGCTGCACGAGAGGATTGCCGGGTGGCAACAACACGGTTACGGTTCCTGGGCGATCGCTCTGCGCGAACGGCCGGATTGGATTATCGGCTTTGGCGGATTGTCCCGGAAAGCGCTCGGGGCGCACCGCACCGTGAACCTCGGCTATCGCTTCGATACTCGCGTCTGGGGCATGGGATTGGCCACCGAGATGGCGCGGGCTTCGCTGCAATACGGTTTTGTCGGATTGGCGCTGGAGGAGATTTCCGCCATTGTACGTACGGAGAATCAGGCCTCGTGGCGAGTATTGGAAAAGGTCGGTTTACGGCGGGTGGATACGCTGGATGACGTGCCCGGCGCAGCGCCGAGCCTGGTGTATACGCTAAAGCGCGGCGACTATCAGGGTTGATCGTCGCTGATTTTGGCCAACGCCATGCGGTAAGATTTGACCTTCTGACGCTTTTTCAACCAGGTGGTGGTAGACACGATGAACACCGCGCCCGACATCGCCAACACGCCGGTCGGGTGGCCGTAAAACACCATCAAGGCAAAGTACACGGCGGAAACGATCGCCACCCATTTCGCCGTATTGCCCATGTCGTTCTTCTCCTGGGTCAAACGGCGGATGTGCTCTTCTTCACTGATTCCCATACGCGCTCCTTGTTGGCTGAACGTTCCATTATATGGAGCTGGAGTGTTGATATTTCAAGCGGTTGGATGGTAAAGAAGCGTAAAGCTCAGGCCGGCGGTTCCTGCCGCCGGGGCAGATAACGCCCGGGCTGATCGGTGCCCGGCAGGCCGGTGCCGTCGTTGCGGCCAAACAGCCGGTAGCGATTGCCGGCGACCGCATCATAGACCTTGTCCGCCAGTCGCGGCGGCAGGTAACGCGCCAGCGCCAGTACGCGGTACGGCCACCCCACTTGACGCAGCGCCTGAAACAACGCCGCCGAACGTAGCCAACAGCGCCCCTGCTCAACATAGACCACGGAATCGAAACGATCGGTAGGCAATCCCAGCGCCTGCAGGATCGCCTGCCCTTCGGCGGATTGCACCGTCGCCAACAGAATGCGCCGCTGCCGATCGGCGCGAATAAGATACCTCACCAGCCCGTGACACAGATTACATTCGCCGTCAAACAACAGCGCGCGATCGCCGGGCTGGAGATAAGGCAGATGTGATAAAGGGGTCATCCCGCCTCCCGAAAAACGCTCGCCTTAGCCTAACGCGCCTAGCGCGCCCAGGCCAGAGCGGGATGACAGGGCGTGTTAAGGCGCGGGCGGTGCCTCAGGCACCGCCACCACCGCGACGCGAACTTCGTAATGTTTGGCGCTGCCCGCCGGGATCACCGCCGTCAGTTTGTTGATGGTTTCCACCGGATTGTCGCTGGCCGAGGTGGAGCAGAACAGCTCGCCGCCGTGGCAGAACCCCGGCTTGGGCGGGTGCCCGCCCGGGAAAGGCGGCATGCGCATCGGTTCATCCGCCACAGGCGGCAACGCTTTGGCCGCAGGCGCCTCGGGGGCCGACATCGCGCTCGCGCTGAACAACAGCGCCATGCCCATGCAGGGCAGCGCCAGGATCTTGATTGCTTGTTTCATTGAATTAGCCTCATTTGCCGGGTTCGGGATTACGCTACCCCGCCCCCGGCCCATGAGAAAGCCGCTTTTCGCTACCTTTTCGCCCCGCTACGTTTTGCTTACATCCCGCGTCTAACGTGATGAAAGGCGAAAGGTTGGGTAAAGGGCCGTCGCGTTACTTGCCGTTCGTCAGCGTGTTGTAGCTGGTCATCAGATTGCGGTAGTCCGGGATATGGTTGGAGAACAGCGCGCCCAGCCCTTCGATGTCATTGCGCCAGTCGCGGTGCAGCTCGCAGGCGACGCCGAACCAGGTCATCAACTGCGCGCCGGCGGCCTCCATGCGGCTCCAGGCCGACTGACGCGTCAACTCATTGAAGGTGCCGGAGGCGTCGGTCACCACAAAGACCTCGAAACCTTCATTGAGCGCCGACAGCGCCGGGAATGCCACGCACACTTCGGTTACTACGCCGGCGATGATCAGTTGCTTGCGGCCGGTGGCTTTTACCGCCTTGACGAAGTCGTCGTTGTCCCAGGCGTTGATCTGGCCAGGGCGAGGAATGAAGGGAGCATCGGGGAATTGGGCTTTCAGTTCCGGCACCAGCGGGCCGTTGGGGCCGTTTTCGAAACTGGTGGTAAGAATGGTCGGCAGGTTGAAGTATTTCGCTAAATCACCCAGCGCCAGCACGTTGTTTTTAAACCGATCGGGATCGATATCACGCACCAGCGAAAGCAGCCCTGCCTGATGATCCACCAGCAATACGGCGGCCTGGTCTTTGTCGAGGCGCTTGTAGTTTGCAGTCATGGTTTTACTCCTGTGGGGTTGATGTTGCGGATGAAACGCCCCGCCTGGCGGCGGGGCGTTGAGGTTTAAGTGTAGCGCCTGAGCCGGGGAACACGGCCCGCCCCAGGCGCCAAAGTTCAACCGGCGCTCGCTTCGGCGTTCATGCTGCCGAACTTACCGCTGTTGAAATCGCGGAACGCCTGCTGGATTTCCGCGTCGCTGTTCATGACGAACGGGCCGTAGCCGACGATAGGCTCATCGATCGGTTCGCCGCTCAGCACCAGCAGTGCGACGTCATTGTTAGCTTCGATGGTGATCGAATCCCCCGCCCGGTCGAAACGCACCATTTGGGTTTCGCGCACCACGTCTTCGCCGTTGACCAGGATCGCACCGTGCAGCATCACCAGCGCCAGCGTATGGCCTTCTTTCACCGTCAGCGTGGTGGTATGGCCGGCATTCAGCTTCATGTCCCACACGTTGAGCGGGCTGAAAGTGCGTGCCGGGCCGGCGTGGCCGCCAAAGTCACCGGCAATCACCCGCACCTGCCCGGCGCCGTCCGCCAGCGGAACCACCGGAATATCGGCGTTCAGCAGCGTCTGGTAACCCGGCTCGGCCATTTTGTCCTTGGCCGGCAGGTTAACCCACAGCTGCACCATTTCCATGGTGCCGCCCTTGCGCGAGAAGTCCCGAGAATGGAACTCTTCGTGCAGAATGCCGGAGGCGGCGGTCATCCACTGGACGTCGCCGGGGCCAATCACCCCACCGCTGCCGGTCGAGTCGCGGTGTTCCACTTCGCCCTGATAGACGATGGTCACCGTTTCAAACCCGCGATGCGGGTGCTGACCCACGCCGCGGGTGCCGGAGGCGGAACGGAATTTGGTTGGCGCCGCGTGATCCAGCAGCAGGAACGGGCTCATTTCCGCCCCCAAATCGTTATAAGAGAACAGCGAATTCACCAGGAAACCGTTACCGACCCAATGTGCTTCCGGGCTGTTGTGAATACCGAGGATTTTTTTCATCTTGAACTCCCGTTTCAGACCTCACGGCCTTAAGTTGATGTCAGAAGTTTAATCCGCCGGGGTTTGCTGCAGTAGTAGGCAAGATGTACACTCAGCGTTCTACTGATAGAACGATAAGGGATGCGATGCTGACCGATCTAAACGACCTGTTTTTCTTCGCCAGCGTGGTCGATCACCAGGGATTCGCCCCCGCCGGCCGGGCGCTGGGCATTCCCAAATCCAAGCTCAGCCGCCGCGTGGCGCTGCTGGAAGAGCGGTTGGGCGTGCGCCTGATCCAGCGCTCGACGCGGCGCTTCTCGGTGACCGAGCTCGGCCAAACCTATTACGCGCACTGCAAGGCGATGCTGGTGGAAGCGGAAGCGGCGCAGCAAGCGATCGAGCAGACCCGCGCCGAGCCCTGCGGCACGGTGCGCATGTCCTGCCCGGTGGCGATCTTGCACACCCGCGTCGGCAGCATGGTGGCGACCTTTATGGCCGATTATCCCAAGGTGACGGTGCATCTGGAGGCCACCAACCGCCGGGTGGACGTGGTGGGGGAAGGGTTGGATCTGGCGATCCGCGTACGGCCGCCGCCGCTGGAGGACAGCGATCTGGTGCTGAAGATCCTGGCGCAGCGCACCTGGTGCGTCGCCGCCAGCCCGGCGCTGGTGCGCACCCTCGGGCCGGCGCAAACGCCGGAAGACCTGCGTAAATACCCGACGCTCGATCTCGGCCCGGCGCGCGCTCAGCACCAATGGCGGCTGACCGGCCCGCAGGGTGAACGGGTGGAGTGGGAACACACGCCGCGGCTGGTCACCGACGACATGCTGATGCTGCGTACCGCCGCCATCGCCGGCGCCGGCATCGTTCAGCTACCGGCGATGATGATGCGCGACGACATGCTGCGCGGCGAGCTGGTGCAACTGTTGCCGGGCTGGCAGCCACAGGGCGGCGTGGTGCACGCAGTCTACCCGTCGCGCCGCGGCCTGCTGCCGGCAGTGCGGCTGCTGCTCGACTATCTGGGGGAGCAGTTCGCCAGCATTGAAGAAGAGTGATCAGGCGGTGATTTCGATCGCGTTGCCATCCGGATCGCGGATGATGGCCTCATAGAAGCCGTCGCCGGTCCAGCGCGGCGCGGACAGCAAAATACCCTCCTGCTGTGCGCGCTGCGCCAACCTATCGACCTGCCGCTCATCCCCCAGCGACAGCGCGATGTGCGCCCAACCGACCCGCTCCTCCTGCGCCTGCGCCGGCAGCAACGTCGGCACGCACATGATCTCCAGCGACGGCCCGGCCGCCAGGCTGACGAAGCGGGAAACGAACCCCGGCCGGTTGCGGCTGACATACTCCTCCCCCGCTTCACCGTTGAAATAGCGCTGCCAGAACGCCAGCTGCGCGTCGATGTTATGGGTCCACAGGGCAACATGGGCTATTTTCATCATCATTCTCCGATCGATAAATCGCTGTGCCAGATCTGGCCGCCGCCTTGCGCCACCTGCAACTCAAGCTGCGGGTGCGCGCCGCGCGCCGTCACCAGATGATCTACCCGCCCGGCGGGCAGGAAGGGGTAAGGGGCATAGGTATTGAGTTTGTCGCGGGTGCACAGCACCGCCACGCTGCCGGCGCGCGTCAGCAAGCGCTTTTTGAACGTGGCGTCCTGATAGCTCAATGCGGAAAAGCCACCGGCCGGGTCGTAAGCGCAGATGCCGGTGAACACCAGATCGAAATGGAAACCGTCGATCTCTTCCGCCGCCTTGGCGTCCACGCAGCCACCGACCTGCGCATCCAGCTCGCCGCCGATCAGTATGGTGCGGATCCCCGGCCGCTCCAGCATTTTACCGGCGATACTCAACGCATTGGTCACCACCGTCAAACGCCGATCGCGTGGCAACAGCTCCGCCAAATGCAGGTGGGTGCTGCCGGCATCGAGGAAAATCAGCTGTTCTTCGCCGATCACCCCCAGCGCGGTCTGCGCCAGCGCCAGTTTCTCATCGCCGCTGAGCGCCATGCGCGCCGCAACGGGGCCTTCGGCCGGCGTCGGCGCCAGCGCACCGCCATAGATACGTTTGCACAGGTTCTGCGCCGCCAGCTGGCGCAGATCACGGCGGATGGTGGCTTCGGTAGTATTCAGCCGCTGCGCCATCTCCAGGGCAAGTACCCGCCCCTGTTGGCGAAGCGTGTCGAGAATGGCCTGGTGGCGTTCATTCGGTAACAGTTTGGGCATCGCATGGATCCGGCGGCGCTAAAGTGATCACAAATGTACATAAACGTACACAATCGAACAATCACTTTTTTCGCCACGCCTAAGCGGCGGCGCTCGTCTAGACTCAAAGCGACATCACCAATAAGGGATTATGACGCGATGACCTCCGCCGTGCTTTATACGCTGTTTCCCGCCGCAGCCACCGTCGTCGGCGCTGCGGTGGCGCTCTATCGCCTCCCCGGTGCCGCCACGATGCGCGTCATCCATCACTTTACCGCCGGCATCGTTTTCGCCGCTGCCGCCACCGAAATCCTGCCCGATCTCAAGCAGCAGTCGCCTGTGGCCGTGTTGCTGGGCGGCGCTGTGGGGGTGCTGTTGATGTTGCTGGTTCGGCGGCTGGGTGAAAAATCGCAGGGGCCGGTCGGTTTTATCGCCGCGGTCGGCGTCGATATCTTTATCGATGGGCTGGTGCTGGGCATTGCCTTCGCGGCCGGCGCCAAAGCCGGTCTGCTGTTGACGCTGGCGTTAACGCTGGAAGTGCTGTTCCTCGGATTATCGATCGTCGGCGATTTGAAAGACTTTCTCGGCAGGCGGCTGCGTGCCATGGCGGCGATAGTCGGCCTGGCGCTGCTGCTGCCCATCGGTGGCCTGCTGGGGGCGCCGGTGGCCATGCTGGGCACATTTTGGCTGACCGCCTTTTTGGCCTTTGGCCTGATCGCCCTGCTCTACCTGGTGACCGAGGAGCTGCTGGTCGAAGCGCATGAAGGCGGGAAAGAGACCCCGTTCGCCACCGCGATGTTCTTTGCCGGCTTTCTGCTGCTGTTGCTGTTAGAGGAAGGTTTGGGGTAAAAAAACAGGAATTTCATGGCGCATGCCGCCCGGAGGCAACGCTTTGGCTATACTGAGGCAGGCGAAGTTACCGCAGACGTAACGGCTTGGGCGTAAAGGGAAAACGATGTTATTGACGATCGCAAGGTGGCTGTTTCAACTCCCCGGGAAGCTGTTCGGGCTGATTTTTAAAAATCGCCTGAGGATATTTTTGTTCTTTATGCTGGTCGCCATCGCGGTGCTCGGTGCCAAGCGCTATCTGCGCGCCCACCAGTATGACGATGAATTCAGCCTCGCCGCCCCCACCGATTACAACCGCGCGATAAAGCGCGAAATGCCGCTGCGCGAGGCGCGTGAACAGTGCGGGGGGCCGCTGCACGACAATGCCGGGCAGCCATGGCCCGCCTCAGCCGGTTATCTGCATCAGCCGACGCGGCTGCCCGCAACCGGTCTGCATCGGCTGACGCTGGATAATCAGGGCAACGATTTCGCGGTGCTGGTCAAGCTGGAAACGCCGACGGCGCCGCAGCAGCTGGCGGAAGTCTTTATTCCGCCCGCCGGCAGCTTCGAGGTGAAAATCAATGCGGACGCGGAACACGTCATGAAAATCAAGAACATCAAGACCGGCTGCATATTCCGCTCCCGGCCGTTCAACCTGGATAAACAGAGCGATTGGCGCATGCCGCTGACGCTACAAAAAGACGGCAGCCTGCAGCTGCAGTCGATAGGGGATCGCCAATTCTGATCGGGCGCCGGGTGGAAGCGCCGGCGCCGCGAGGGTTACTTTTTCACCGGGTGATCGCGGCGGAACAGTTCCCAACTTTCAATTTCCTGCCCACTCGGCAAGGTACAGGTGGAATACTGGCCTGCCGCGTTCTCTTTGGCATTCAGCTTGCCGCCGATTTGGGTGCAATACACGTCGGCCGGGTTCGCCATGCCGATCGGTTTCACCTGCGGCGGTGGCGGCGCATCGTTGGATTTCACGGAACACCCCTGCAACATCGTCATCCCTGCCAACAGGGAAAGCATCAACGTTTTTTTCATTTTTCCAGCTTATGCAAAAAGAACGGCGGAGCGCTCCGCCGTTCGTTCATCATGAAATAAAGGATTTGCCCTGTTTCAGCACCAGATCGCAAGCTTTTTGCTTCACCTTCTCGGTGATCTGCGAGGTACCCAGGCTGTTCAGATCCAGGCTCTTGCCTTCGCCGGTCTGCAGCAAGCCGCCCAGGCCCTGCTGATAATCCTGGCTCTTGGCGTTTTCGGTGCTGGTGATGCCCAGCTTGCTGAGCAGCTGATCTTTCACCCCTTCGGCACCGTTAGCCGACAGCACGTTGTTTTTCACACAGTACTGCAGGATACCGGCGGCATTGGTCATGCTGCTGGAGCTCAACGCCTTGTCGCCACCGTTCAACAGGCCGGTCAGCGAGGAGAGCGACATGCCGCCGCTGCTGTCGCCGCCCGACTTGCTCAGTTCGCCCGCCGCGCTGCTGAGGGAATCCATCAGCCCGGCAGCCTGAGTGGCGCCGCTAGCCAGGGTAGCGGACAGCGCCAAGGCCAGCAGTAAACGATGTTTGGTGATCATAGTGGTAAAACTCCTGTAATAACGGCATGCGATCGGCGCAGCGCGCCGGGATACCCTTCCGACGCCGCCGGCGGCGACAAGTTCCTTTTATCTCGCCGCCGCGCCGTTTTTCGGAATTCAGGAAATTTAGAACTGCCAGCGCAGCCAGGCGAAGAACACGTTGCCGTTGTTATAGGTGCCGGGAATGTAGGTCGCCTGGAACGTCAGCCGCTGATAGCCGATAGAGGCCAGCGGCAGCGGTGCCGGGATAGGAATGTATTTCCAGTTGTCACGCGCGGTGACGCTGGCGGTGAAGCCCAGCCCCAGGCGGAAATCCTTGTCATCCAGCGGGCGCCAGATCTTCTCGTAGGCGTAGCCGCCGATCGGCTCCCACTTGTTGAAGGAATCCTTGAACGCCATGATGTAGATGCCGTGCCAGTCACCGTCGCTGTCGTAGCGGGAGATACCGTAACCGGCCCCCCACGGGCGCTCGTTGTACTTATCGATATGTTCATCATCGTAAGTCCAACGGTTGTGCCAGGTGATGGCCGGAATATAGAGATCGTGGTTAGGCGAGTTGTTCCAGGTCTCCGCCACGTTATCGGTAAAACGCTGCCATAGACCCGGTTTTTCAGCCTGCGCGGTATTGCCACTTTCTGTACCAACCTCAGCGTAAGAAGGCAGTGCAGGAAATATCAACGCCAGAGAACATGCCAAAAGAGTCCGTTTGAGAAACATCGTAAAGCTCCTGTAAAAATACGGCCGCAGATTTTTACCGATAGCCCAGGCAAGATCAAGCTGTATCTAATTTATCCAACGTCCGTTGTGCTTTGGTTAAGCTTAGCACCGGAAAATTGCCAATAATTCATAACAAACTGTACCGATATCCGCATGGTATCGCCTTTAGGGCGGCAAAGCCGTGGGAAAAGTCCGCTTTGTCGCATGCTACTCGCGGGCAAGGTGCTTGACCAACACATCGACATCGAGACGGTTCACAAACTCCAGGGAATATGAGGAATAGAGGCCGAACAGGCGATTTTGGTGCCCGACCACCACCAGATCGATGCCGGCCCGGTGAATGAAATCGCTCACGTCCTTAAAGCGCCGAATGGTGACGATCTCCTTGACCGCGACCGGCGCATCGACGGCGCTCACCAGCCGGCTCAGCATCGCCTTGGCGGCGATCACCTCCTGCGCCTGGCGGTCTTTGACCCGCGCATCGCTGCCGTACTCCAGCTCGGCGTAGTCGGCGTTAAGGTGGCCAACGGTGAGGGCGATCGGCAGCCCGCGCACCATCGCTGCCGTTTGACGCAGCAGTGGCAGCCCATCGCGCTCATCATGAATCAGTACCAGAATATGTCGATAGTTTTTCATCGCAGTTTCCCCCACAGGCCAGCACCGTTGGGACATCAGCCCCTCTGGTAGGTATACGCCATCTGCGCGCACGTAGAGAAAAGTTTACGTATCACTTCCCACGGAATGTGATGACCACCACGTTATATTAACGCCGTGACGGCACATTTTAATGCCGGCCCGGCGTGGCGCGCACTGCAGGCCCGTAAAGCAAAGCTGACGAAAAAAGGCGGACAAAAAACGATCGTTGTTAATTTTTTGTTTTTGATTGGTTACAAGGTGATTTCATGAAATAAGCGTGCGTCGGATCACCAAAATCCCCCTTTACGCCAGGTTCTGCTTTTCTTTCCCAGGCAAAAAGCGTTACGCCGCTCAATGGGATTTAACGCGGCGTCAAAAGTACCGGATGATTCGCCATGCATCACGATAAATGCCAATGCGCCGCCGCTTTTCTGTCGATATACCATCAAGGAAAAATACCGCCGCACGCCAATACGCAATACCCCTACTTTTTATGTATTACTCAATCGCGTAAAGCGCCGAATACAAACCGCCCATTTTTCGGCTGCCAACCCTATCTTGAACAAGTCGACGCTTTAAATAACTGTTAATGCTAACGACACAACATCGCCAGCAATTTATTTTTGCTGATTTTCGCCTGACAAAATAAAGATAAATAATCCGGAGCAATCAATGAAAATAACTATCGGGTCATTCATTCTGCAACAGCTTCACGCCCTGAACGTCGATCGTATTTACGGCGTGCCCGGCGACTATAACCTCAGCCTGCTGGAGCTGCTGGAAAGCGACGACCGATTGGCGTTTATCGGCAACTGCAATGAATTGAACGCCTCCTACGCCGCAGACGGTTACGCCCGCATGAAAGGCGCCGGCGCGCTGATCGTCACCTACGGCGTTGGCGATCTGGCCGCGCTGTCCGGCATCGCCGGTGCCTATGCCGAATCCTCGCCGGTGATCTGCATTGCCGGCACGCCGCCGCTGCACGCGATGAAGAATCATCAGCTATTGCACCATACCCTGGGCGACGGCAATTTCGACAACGTCATGAACTGTTTTAAACAATTCACCGTTGCTCAAGCCTTGATTACGCCGGAAAATGCCGCGCAGGAAATTCCGCGCGTTATTTCCCGCGCCTGGATAGAGAAGAAACCGGTCTATTTACAGCTGCCTTCCGATATTTGCGACGTCGAAATTGAAATCACCGCAGCCGCAGCGGCGCCGCAGTTGCCGGCCAGCGATAAATACAATGTGCAATTAGCAGCGATGGCGCTGTTAACCAAAATCAAACGCGCACAGCGCCCAATCATGTTGGTCGACCAAATGGTGGATCGCTATCAGCTGCAGCAGCGGGTTATCGCCGTCGCTCATCGTTTTGCCATTCCGTTGACCAATATGCCCACCGCCAAATGCATTATCCCGGAAAACACCGCCGGTTGGATGGGCGGCTACAGCGGCAATCTGTCGCGCCCCGAACTGTATGAACACATGGCCCACTCGGACTGCGTGCTGAGCTTCGGCGTACGTCTGGTAGACTCCACCACCGGCTATTTCTCGCAGCAAATTCCCGCCGCCGCTCAGGTGGATATTCAGCCGTTTTCGATGAAACTGGACAACACCTCCTACCCAGCGGTAGCGACGGCGGATCTGCTGCAGGCACTGCTGGATCTGAGCGAAGACGCGCCGGCGCAGCGTTTATCACCGCTGGCCGATCCCCGTGAGAAGCTGGCGACGCCGAGCGACGCGCCTATCGACCAGGCCTATCTGTGGCGACGCATCCAACGCTTCATCCAGGCGGATGACGTGGTAGTGGTGGAAAACGGCACCTCAGGCGCGGCCATCGGCGGCATGCGCATGCCAGGGGGCGTCAAGGTGGTCAACCAACCGATTTGGGGCTCGATCGGTTATACCCTGCCGGCGCTGCTCGGCACCCTGATGGCGGCGCCGGAGCGCCGCCACCTGCTGTTCATCGGCGACGGCTCCTTCCAGCTCACCGCGCAGGAAGTGTCTACCCTGCTGCGCTGCGAGCAAAAGCCGATCATCTTCCTGATCAACAACGACGGCTACACCATTGAACGCTATATCCTCGGCGAAAACTCGTCTTACAACGACATCAGCCCGTGGGACTACGCCAAACTGCCGGCGGTATTGAATACCCAGGCGCAGCCGTTCAGCGTGGCGGTGGAAACCACGCAACAGCTGGAAATGGCCCTGGAACACGCCTCGCGGCAGGATCGGCTGGCGTTTATCGAGGTGAAAGTGCCGATGATGGACACGCCGCCGGTGATGAAAGAGTTCTGTAACCGCTGCAACAGCTTTAACTTTGGCCTGACCAACCCGCGTCGCAGCGCCTGATGCGCGATCGCGCCGCCGGTGGTTCAGGAAACCGGCGGCGTTTTTTTATGCCGTTACCCGCCGGCGCGCGCCATGCAGCGCTGGCGGCGTTCGTCCACCCGCTTGGCGAACCAGGCGGTGGTCAGCTTGCGGGTGATTTTCGGGCTCTCCAACTGGATACCCGGCAGCATCTCACGCGGCAGCTTGCCGCCCGCCAGCGCATAGACCTTCTTATACAGCTCGGTGTCGGCAAAGCCGGCCGTGTCGCCTTTCTCCAGCGCCCGGCGAATGGCGCTGTCGCTCATGTTCAGGCGCTTGCCGAGCGTGCGCACCGCCAGCTCGGTCGAACCGGGCTTGTCGCTGCCGAAATCGATAAGATCGCCGTCCAGCGCCAGCGGAATGGCGCTCGCCCGGCTGACCGCGTTTTGGAACGCCGCGTTGCGGCTGGCGTACCAGCCGGCGTTGAAGTCGGCGAAGCGGTAAATCGGCCGGCTGTAATCGGCCGGGTACCCCAGCAAATGCATAATGCCGAAGTACATACCGCCGCGCCGGCTGAAAACTTCGCGGCGAATCGAGCCGTCGACCGGATAAGGGTACCCTTTGGCGTGCGCCTCGGCGAAGGCGATGCTCACCTGCATCGGGCCGCCGGTATGTACCGGATTTAAATGGCCGAACAGCTTCTGCCCCATCGGCACGCGGTCGATCATGTCATCGAAGATATCGCTCAGATCCTTCTCGGTGCGCACCTTATCCAGCCGCTCGCTGTAGCTCTGGCCGTTCGACGACGAAATCTTCAATGCGGTGTGCACCAAAAAGTTCGGGATGTGCATCTGATCGGCGCGGCGGTCGATCTCCTTCCAAGCGATCTTCGGCAGCCCCGGCACCTGCGGGTTAGCCTGGAACGTCGACTCCTGTTCGGTCACCGCCAGCACCGAACACAGGTTCTCATCGCTCGGCTCGATGCCCTGCGCGGCGAAGGCAGCGGTAATATCGGTAGCCCAGCCCTGCCGATCGCCGGCGTTGGCCGGGATCAGCATCATCAGCCGGGCTTTGACGTCGGCGGGGCGCGCCGCCGGTGCCGTGGTGGTGGTTTTGCTGGTACAGCCCGCCAGCGCCAGCAGCGCGGCCAGGCTTAGCCAACGGAAGGGCGTCGGGTGGAATAAACGAAGTATCGGCATCTTTTCCCTGAACGTGATGACATGAACAGCACTGAAATTAGCCCAGCCGCCGCGCACAATCCAGTATAAAGATACCGCCGCGCCTTTCCGTCAGGCCACTATGTTCAAACGATCGATAAAGATGTATTTTATATACATCATATAAATCACTTTGCTTGCCCAGCCAGAGGAGGCCCCTATGGAGCAGCAGCTGCTTTGCTATAAAACCCTGCCAGAATGGAACAGCGACACGCTGCCGGCGGCCTTCCGCCAGCGCCACAACACCCAGAGCGGCACCTGGGCGAAGCTCACCGTACTGAGCGGGAACCTGACGTTCGCCATGATGACCGAAGACGGCGCCACCACCGAGACCTGGCAGTTCAGCCCCGAAAGCCAGCCGCCGTTTATCGCACCGCAGCAGTGGCATCGCATCGTTTCCTTTTCGGACGACATGACCTGCCGGCTGGCGTTTTACTGCACGCCGGAAGATTACTACCACAAGAAATACGAACTGACGCGCACCCACTCCGAAGTGATCGAAGCGGCGGCGCGCATCGCGCCGGGCAAGGCGCTGGATCTGGGCTGCGGCGGCGGGCGCAATTCGCTCTATCTCAATCTGAAAGGTTTCGACGTCACCGCCTGGGACAAGCATGCGCCGTCGATAGCCCGCCTCCACCAGATCGTCGACGCCGAGCAGCTGACCCGCCTGAGTGCCGGGGTGCAGGATCTCAATACCCATCGCTTCAGCGGCGACTACGACTTCATCCTGTCCACCGTGGTAATGATGTTCCTCGAGCGGCAGCAGATCCCGCCTATCGTGCAAAACATGCAGGACAGCACCGTGCGCGGCGGCCATAACCTGATCGTGGCGGCGATGGATACCGAGGATTATCCCTGCCCGCTGCCGTTCCCGTTCACCTTCAGCCCGGGTGAGCTGAAGCATTATTATCGCGACTGGGAGATCCTCAAATACAACGAGGACGTCGGCCAACTGCACAAGACCGACGCCAACGGCAACCGCATCTCGCTGCGCTTCGCCACCCTGCTAGCGCGCAAGCTATAGCGCGTCGTGAAAGATCACCCCCAGCGTGTGGCGTTGGCCGGCGCGTATCCGGCTGACGCCGTGGCGCAGATTGACCCGATAGTAGCCTTTCACTCCCGCCACCGGCCGATGATGCACGGCGAACACCACGGCGTCGCCCTGCTGCAGCGGCACCACCTCCGGCCGGCTCTGCATCCGCGGCCGCTGTTCAGTCAGCACGAATTCGCCGCCGGTGAAATCCCGCTCGGGGGCGGAGAGCAAAAATGCCACCTGCAGCGGAAACACCCGCTCGCCGTACAGATCCTGATGCAGGCAGTTGTAATCTCCCGCTTCGTAACGCAACAGCAGCGGCGTCGGCCGCCGTTGGCCGGCCCGGTGGCATTCGGCCAGGTAAACCTCATGGTCGGCGGGATAACGCACCGCCAGGCCCAATAAGGCGTTCCAACGGTTGGCCACCGGCGCCAGCCGCGCATACATCAGGCTGCGCGCTTCGGCCACCGGCGACGGCAGCGGATAGGTGAAATAGCGGTACTCGCCGCGGCCAAAACCGTGCTTCTCCATCACGACGCGGCTGCGGAAGTGCGCATCCTGCGGGTAGAGCGCCGCCAGCTCGCGGCACAGCTCTTGGCTGAGCACGCTGGGCAACCGCGCGCAACCCTGCGCATCGAGTTCGCGCTCGATGGCCGCCCAGTCCAAGTCGGCCAGCCGCGCCGCCAGCGCGCCGCTCATCGCTGCGCCTCTTTTTCCAGCAAGGCTTTCTTGCGCTCGACGCCCCAGCGATAGCCGGACAAGGCGCCGTCGTTGCGCACCACCCGGTGACAGGGGATCGCCACCGCCAGCACGTTGGCGGCGCAGGCACCGGCCACCGCGCGCACCGCTTTGGGCGCCCCGATGCGCCGAGCGATATCGGCATAGCTGACGGTTTCGCCGACCGGTATCGCCTGCAGCGCCCGCCAGACCCGCTGTTGAAACGCGGTGCCGCGAATATCCAGCGGCAGCGCCAACCCGTTCTCCGGCGCTTCAATCAGGCCCACCACCTGCGCCATCAGCGCTTCATACTGCGCGTCGCCGCCGATCAGCTCGGCGTTGGGGAATTTGTCCTGCAGATCCTGCACCAGCTGCTGCGCATCGTCCCCCAGCAGAATGGCGCAGATGCCCACCTCGCTCTGCGCCGCCAGGATCTCGCCCAGCGAACAGCGCCCGACGGCGAAATGAATGCGCATGCCTTTGCCGCCGGCTCGGTAGGCCTTCGGCGTCATGCCCAGCGCGGCGTTGGCTTGTTGGTAGAAGCGGCCGTTGGCGCCATAGCCGGCGTCGAAGATCGCGTCGGTCACCGTTTCCTGCTGCGTAAGGCCGGTGCGCAAGCGTTGGCTGCGCTGCGCGTCGGCGTAGCCTTTCGGCGTCAGGCCGGTGATCGCTTTGAACAGCCGGTGGAAATGGTATTGGCTCAACCCGACGTGGCGCGCCAGCGTCTGCAGCGACGGCGCTTTCTCCGCCCGTTCGATATAGCGGCAGGCCTCGGCTATCTGCCGCGCATGCTGTTCCGTCAACGGCGTCAGCCCCTGGCGGCAGCGTTTGCAGGGCCGATAACCCGCCGCTTCCGCCTGTTCGGCATCGTCGAACAGCTCCACGTTTTGCCGATTCGGCTGACGTGACGGGCAAGAAGGCGAGCAATACACGCCGGTGGTTTTCACCGCGTAGATAAAGCGGCCGTCGGCGTGCTTGTCGCGGCTGACGATCGCCAGCCAGCGCGGATCGGCGCTGTCGATTACGTTTTTCATCATCCGTTCCTCACTGCGGTTTCGATGTTAACCAGCATAGTGACGGGCCGTTGGCGAAACACGCCGACTCTTGCTTTTTAATTCGGCGCCGACGTTTTCAGCAATGTTTCGACAATTTTTAACCAACAACATGAAGTTTATTACGTTGCCAACCCGGTTGCACAGCGTTAGGATCGCGGCCGGCCACGGGCGTGGCCAGTGTTTTTGCCTGTTAGTTGCGCGCATGGAGAGGTTATTGTGTTAGAGAGTTTTGGCGTCCTGAATTTATGGACCTATTTGGCCGGGGTGGTCTTCATTATCATTCTGCCGGGGCCGAATACGCTGTACGTGCTGAAAACCGGCATATCGCGCGGCGTGCGCGCCGGCTATACCGCCGCGCTGGGCGTGTTTATCGGCGATGCGATCCTGATCTTCTGCGCCTATATCGGCGTGGCGTCGCTGATCCGCACCACGCCGTTCCTGTTTACCCTGGTGCGTTTTCTCGGCGCAATTTACCTGCTGTTCCTCGGCGCAAAAATCCTCTACGCCACCTTCGTGCAGAAGGCGCAGGCGCAACAGCAGCAGATTGAGGGCGGCCACAGCATTCTGCGAAAATCGCTGACGCTGAGCCTGACCAACCCGAAGGCGATCCTGTTTTACGTGTCGTTCTTCGTGCAGTTCATCGATTTCAACTATGCGCACACCGGGCTGTCGTTCACCATTTTGGCGCTGATCCTCGAAGCCGTCAGCTTTATCTACATGAGCACGCTGATCTTCTCCGGCGCGATGCTGGCGCATTTCTTCAATCACAAGAAAGGCCTGGCGAAGCTCGGCAACGGCCTCATCGGCCTGCTGTTCCTCGGCTTCGCCACCCGTCTGGCGACCCTGAGCTCGTGATCCCTCCCGGCCGGCGCCCGCCGGCCGCGGTTTACCCTTCCGTCACGGCAAAATGACACGCAGGACAAACCGAATGTCAGGCAGACCAAAGCCGCCGCTTTCCCGCTGATCTAGACTTGCAGGGTTAACGATAACCTGATGAGCCTGATCGGAGGATGTATGTCTGACAATACCGTAGCCGTGCTGGATAGCGTATCGCGTTTTCTCGATCGTCAGCATGGGCTGTATATCGACGGCCAGTGGCGCGCGTCCGCCGCGGAAGGCCGCCTGGCGGTGTATAACCCCGCCAATGGGCAGCAGATCGCCACCACCGCCGACGCCAATGAACACGACGTCGCACTGGCGGTGCAGTCCGCCCACAAAGCCTTCAGTGAAGGCGTCTGGGCGCAGCGTCTGCCGGTCGAGCGCGAGCGTATCCTGCTGCGCTTCGCCGATCTGGTGGAGCAGCACGCCGAAGAGCTGGCGCAGCTCGAAACCCTGGAGCAGGGCAAATCCATCAACATCGCCCGCGCTTTCGAAGTCGGCAGCACCCTGAACTGGATGCGTTACACCGCCGGGCTGGCGACAAAAATCACCGGTCAAACGCTGGACGCCTCTATTCCGATGCCGCCGGGCGCCAAATATCAGGTTTATACCCGTAAAGAGCCGATCGGCGTGGTCGCCGGCATCGTGCCCTGGAACTTCCCGCTGATGATCGGCATGTGGAAAGTGATGCCGGCGCTGGCCGCGGGCTGCTCCATCGTCATCAAGCCGTCGGAAACCACCCCGCTCACCCTGCTGCGCATCGCCGAGCTGGCGAGCGAAGCCGGCGTGCCGCCGGGCGTGTTCAACGTGGTCACCGGCCGCGGCACCGTGTGCGGCAAAGCGCTGACCGAACATCCACTGATCGCCAAAGTCAGCTTTACCGGCTCCACCCCGGTGGGCAAAAGCATCGCGCGCTCGGCGGCGGATCGCCTGACCCGCGTGACGCTGGAGCTGGGCGGCAAAAACCCGGCCATCGTGCTGAAAGATGCCGATCCGCAGCAGGTGATCGAAGGCCTGATGCTTGGCAGCTTCCTCAATCAGGGGCAGGTATGCGCCGCCAGCTCGCGAATTTATATTGAAGCGCCGATTTATGATCGGTTGGTGGCCGGATTCGAACAGGCGGTGAAATCGCTGTCGGTCGGGCCGGGGATGGATACCGGCGCGCAAATCAACCCGCTGGTGTCGCTCGCGCACCGCAACAAGGTGGCGGCCTACCTGGACGACGCCCGGGCGAAAAACGCTGAGCTTATCGGCGGCGCGGCCGGGCCGGACGCCAACGGCTTCTACATTCCGCCGACCCTGGTGATCAACCCGGACGATCGGCTGAACCTGACGCGCGAGGAAGTGTTCGGCCCGGTGGTCAACCTGATTCGGGTGGCGAGCGCCGAAGAGGCCTTGAGCAAGGCCAACGACACCGACTTCGGGCTGACCGCCAGCCTGTGGACCACCAGCCTGCAGCAGGCGATGGCGCTGACGCCGCGCATTCAGGCCGGCACCGTGTGGGTCAACACCCATACGCTGATCGACCCGAACATGCCGTTCGGCGGGTTCAAACAGTCGGGCAGCGGCCGTGATTTCGGCCCGGATTGGCTGGACGCTTACACCGAATCGAAATCGGTCTGCATCCGCTATTGAGTGAAGCGGCGCGGGCCTGGCCCGCGCCCTGATTTACTGATACTGACGACGGTATTCGCTCGGCGACATGCCGAAACGCTGCTTGAAAGCGGTCGAGAAATGGCTGTGATCGGTGAAACCCCAGTCGAGGCCGACGCCGGCCAGTTTTTCCTGCCCGGCGGCGCTGCGCAGCGCCTGCGCGCACAGATCCAGCCTGCGGTTCCTGATGTACTGCGCCACCACCAGCCCCTGACGGGCGAACATCCGATACAGGCTGCGTAACGACACCCCCAACTCGGCCGCCACCCACTCAGGGCGCAGCTGCGCCGACTGAATATGCCTGTCGATCAATGCCAGCGCCTTGTCAAAGACCGGTTGCTGCCCCTCCGGCCGCGCCTGCTCGAGCGCCAACGCCGGACGCAGCAGCGCCGCCAGCGCATTCAGCACCGCCTCGCTTTCCGCCGCGGCAAGCTGAGGATCCTGCATGCTGCTCAGCACCAGCTGGCGGCTGAGGCGCACCGCGCTGAGCTCGGCTCCCAGACGCTGAGCGCAAGGCGGCGGCAGCGGCAGGCAGCCGCGCGGCAACAACAGGGAGATTTGGCGCGAATCGCGCTGGAAAGTGAAACTGCTGGGCTGTGAGGCATCGATCAGCGTCATGTCGCCGGGAGAGAGCACCGTTTGGCGATCGCCCTGCTCCATCAATGCGCTGCCGCGCAGCTGGATGACGGTGAAAAAGTGCGCACCGTCGCTGCGGGCAATTTCACGCGGCGTACGGTACAGCCGGGCCTGGGACACATCGACCACGCTCAGGCGCAGGGCATGGGCACGAAACTCCTGCATCGCCCCGCTGAAGCCGGGCCCCAACGTTTTCGCGCAGAATCGGCCGCAGGCGGTGTTGATTTTCCCCAGCCACTCTTCGAAGCCGACGTCCCGGAGCGTTGCCAATGCCGTCATGATCTCTCCCTTCAAACAGCAGCGGTGCTGCGCCGTTGAACAGAAAAACACCATAACAATCCGTTAACACACAATCAATGGCGAGCGGGGGATTTGGCGCCGCGATCACAGATCATCGGGCGCACGTCATCAATCCGCCACGAAACCGTCATCTCATCGTCACAGGCCTCGCCAAAAATACAGGCTGTTCCCCCTTCACGTTGACTCCCTGGACATGACCCGATGAAATCGTTGCAGAAATCCATTTTAGCGCTGTGTTTGTTTACCACCAGCGCCCTGGCCGCGTTCCATGCGCAGGCGGCAGAGGAAGCCCAACCGTTCACCACCGCGCAGCAGGTGGATCTGACCCACATCCTGCCGCCGCCGCCGGCCAACGACTCGGCGCAGACCCAGCGCGAACTGCGGGAAGTGCTCGACATGCAGCAGAAACGCACGCCGGAAATGGCCAGCCAGGCTAAGGCGGATGCGGAAGAGAACGTCTGGGTATACAGCAACGTGATGGGGCCGAAGTTCAACGCCGAAGCGTTGCCGGCCGTGAGCGCCTTCTTCGATCGCATCGTCGCAACCGAAGCGGCGGTGGTCGATCCGGCGAAAGATTTCTGGAAGCGCCCGCGCCCGCATATGCTGGACAGCCGCATCGAGCCGATCGTCAAGCGCTCCAGCTCCGGCTCCTGGCCTTCCGGCCACACCACGCTGGGCACGCTGATGGGCATCACCCTGGCCAATATGGTGCCGGAGAAGCGTGCCGCCATCATGACGCGCGCCTGGCAATACGGCGACAACCGGGTGGTGGCGGGGATCCACTACCCTTCCGATATCGAGATGGGCCGCATCGCCGGCAGCGTGATCAGCCAGCAGCTTTCACAGCAGCAGGATTTCCAGCAGCAGTACCGGCAAGCACGCGACGAGCTGCGCCAGGCGCTGGATTTACCCGCGGCGAAATAGACCCGGCGGCTAGCACCGGGCCCTGACGACCCGGTTTACGGCTGTTTGTCCAACAGGTAACGCACCACCGCCGCGTACTCTTTGGCGTAGCCTTCAACGCTGGTGCTGGCCATGCCGGCATTGTCTATCTTGTATTTGCCGGCCACGTAGAACGACGGGGTGCCGCGCACCTCGAATGCTTTCACCGCTTCGTTCTGCTTGGCGATCAATCCTTTGACCAGCAGGCTGTGGCGCGCGTTTTCATAGGTAGCGGCATCGATGCCGGCCGCCGTAAACACCCGCTGAATATCGTCGGCGCCGTTGACGGCGCGCTGTTTCTGCACCGCGTCGAACATCGCCCCTTCAATCTTGTCTTCCACGCCCAGCACCGTCGCCACCGCCCAGGCTTCGGTCAGCTCATTGCCCAGTTTGCCCATCAGGCTGACGTGATATTTGGTGACTTTCTCACCGGCGGGCAGCGCCTGCGCCACGGTACTGCCTACGCGATAGGTATCGGCGAACTGATAGCAAGGGCCGCAGTAGAAGGAGAAGAACTCCACCACCGCCGGCGCGGCGGCCACCGGCTTATCCAGCCGGGTGTATTGCTCGCCCGCACGGTAATCCGCGGCCTGAACCGCAGGCAGCGCCAACATCAATACGACGGCGGCGGCGAACGAACGCTTAACTTTTGCCAACATAAACACTCCTGGTTTCATCTATGAACATCGTCCTTAGCGGCGGTTTTTATAATCAAATAACCGCCAGAAGACCAGTTTTTATTACCTTCTATTTGTGAGGGATTATGTTCAGCGACCTTCGTAACCGTCCCAGTACGCACCTACCGCTTCCTGTGAGAGCACCTGGCGGCGCTTAGGATTGTCGGCACTGCTGTAGGCGCGATTAATGAAAATGGTTTTGTGTTCCATGTTCTGCTGGAACTCCGCGCTGGCCAGGTAATCGGCCTTTTTCTGCGCCTCGCTGCGCGCCACGCCTGCCGCGCGATCCTTTTTCCCCAGTTGGTAGAACTGTTCGAACATCGGCACGGCGTTCTTAATACTGCCGTTCACATCGGTGCGGAATTGCGGATCAAAATCGTCGCGAGTTTGATAAACGTAGTGTTTGGCATGCTGCTCGGCACTGCTGAGGTGATGGGTGCAGGCGCTGAGCGCCAACAGCGGCAACAACAGCGCCGCGCTTTTCAGTCTTTTCATGTCGTCTGTCCCTGTCAGTGAGGAAGGTTCCTTTAGCGCCACGAGCATAGCGCCGCCACCCGGCAAACGTCAAACGACAAAAAACGCATCACATTGTTTTATATTAATATTATATACACTGATTGGTATTCATTGCCTGAAACACTATGCTTTAACAGAACAGGGTAAACACTCACCGACAGCGAGGCGGCCAATGAAACCGATCGACAAAAACGTGGGGGAGTACGACCTCACGGCGGAAAAAAAAGCGGGCATGATCACCGGCACCATCCGCGGCGAACTGCCGGACAGCGACGCCAATCTGCCGCTGCTGCCCTTCTCCGGCACTTTCGCCGGCCCCAGCGTGGCCGAAGCCATCGCCGATATTCAGCAACAGTTCCCCGACATCGAACCGGCGATTATCGACGATTTGCGCGAGGAACTGCTGAAGGCTGGGTTCTAATCCGGATCGCGGTGCCGCACGAACGGACTGTAGACCGGCGCGCCGGGCTTCAACGCCAGATCGGCGTCAAAATCTTCATTGCGATTGAACGGCACCGCCGGCCAGGTGGAAAACGCGTTCAAACCGTCCCGGTACGTCTGTGTCACCTGTGCCAAAGCGGCATTTTGCGCCTGCAGAGCTTCGCCCGCCAACCCGCCGCGCACGCCATAGACCAGGAACGGCTCCAGCACGCTAAAGCCGATATAGTGCAGCGCATGCATGATTGGCCACAGCATCAGCCGCATATCGCCGTCGCGCCCGTTCGGCGCGCAGGCCTGTGCGGAAGCGCCGGCGGTCACGGTCAGCAGCGCCCGCTTACCGCACATCACGCCGTTCTCATGGCGGTGGCGGCTGTCGTAGATCCCGCCGTAAACGAACACCCGATCCATCCAGCCCTTGATGATGGCCGGCGCGCCGAACCACCAGAAAGGGAACTGCAGCACCAGCGTATCCGCCCAGCGCAACAGCTCGATATGCCGCCGGATCTCCGCCGGCAGCGCCTGGATCGTCCAGTGATGGCGCTGCTCCTGCATCGCATCGAACCGGTCCACCTGCTTTCTGCTGGGGTAATGGCCGGCGCCCTCGCACGGATCAAACCCCTCCTGATACAGATCGACCGTTTTCACCTGATGCCCCTGCGCCAGCCAGGCCTGCCGCGCCTGTTCGGCCAAATGGGCATTGAAAGAATGCGGCTCGGGGTGAGCCAGCACAATCAGCACGTTCATCCTGTGTCTCCCGTTGTAAGGTGGTGCTGTTATGCTGTGGCTTTATCGTCCCCTTGGCAATTACGCACCTGAAGGTAACCCCCAATGGCTTATCCCGGCGACGTCTATTCGAGCAAGTGTTCCGCACGCGATGCGCTGGCGCTGATTTCCGGCAAGTGGGTGATGCTGATCCTGCCTGCGCTGGCGCAGCGCCCGATGCGCAACGGCGAGCTGCTGCGCCGCATCGACGGCATTTCGCAGAAGGTGCTGACGCAAACGCTGCGCCAGCTGGAACGCAACGGGCTGCTCGAACGGCTAGATTTAAGTGAAAAGAATCAGGCGCATGTGGAATACCGGCTCAGCGCCGTCGCCTGCTCGCTGGTCGAGACGCTGGCGGCGCTGGACCGATGGGCGGAATACCATTTCCCCGAGCTGGACGCCGCCCGCGAGCGCTATGATGCCGACCGCGGGCGCGAGGCCGATTAAAGCGGTTTGGCCCGCAGCGTCTCGCCGCTGCGCACGAAGTTGCCGGCCCCCAGATGATGAATGGTGTGCAGATCCGCATTGGCGGCGGTGAAGTTCCAGCGCCCTTGCTGGAACACCCGCTCGTCCGCCGCCGCGCTCAACACCTCGCCGAAGCAGGTGTCGTATTTTTCCTGTGCGCCGCTTTCCGGCAATAAGCGGCACTCCAGCCACGCCACGCAACCCTGTTCGATCAGCGGCACCTGCAGCGTGGCGCTCGGCGCTGCGGCGATGTGAAAGCGGGCAAACTTGTCTTCATCCAGCCCGGACACGCTGCCAACCGCGTAGGTGGCGTCGATGAACATGGCCGCCGGCACGCAAATGCCGAATGCGCCGCTCTCCTCGATCATTTGCCGGCTGTGCGCCCCTTTGTCCACCACAATGGCGATGCGCGGCGGGCTGAACTCCACCGGCATCGACCAGGCGGCGGCCATCACGTTGCGTTTGGCGCCGTCGTGGCTGCGGCTGGTGATCAATACCGTCGGGCCGTGGTTCAGCAGGCGGCTGGCGTGTTCGAGGGCGACAGGACGAAAGTGGCTCATCGGGAAATCCTTGCGAGTGACTGATTGTCCCGCAGTGTAGATCTGCGCTGCGGCGGCAGGCAACGCGGGGCGCACAGAATGCGCAGGTGAGACGCTTGTTCCCCGTCTCGCCATCCGTTATCTATAGTTAGATCAATTCGCCGGTAACGGCCCACTCCACCTGAGGATCTTGCCTTGACGTTTTTAAAACACCCTATCGCCGGATTGGTGCTGGCCGGCTGCGGCCTGCTGTCGGCGGGCGGCGCGCTGGCCGCTTCCGATGCGCTGGTGTACTGCACCGTCGCCTCGCCGGAATCGTTCAACCCGCAGCTCTCCAGCTCCGGGCCGACCTTTATCGCCACCTCGCAGGTGCTGTACAACCGCTTGGTGACGCTGCGTGAAAGCGATAAAACCCCGGCCCCGTCGCTGGCCACCGAGTGGAGCGTCAGCCCGGACGGCAAGACCTATACCTTTACCCTGCGCCAGGGCGTGAAATTCAACAGCAACAAATACTTCACCCCGACACGCGACTTCAACGCCGAAGACGTGGTGTTCACCGTGATGCGGCAGAAGGATCCCGCTAACCCTTATCACAAGGTCTCCGGCGGCAACTATGAATACTTCACCGACATGGGCCTGGATAAGCTGATCACCAAGGTGGAAGCGGTGGACGAGCATCACGTGCGCTTCACGCTGAGCCAGCCCAACGCCGCCTTCGTCGCTGACTGGGCGATGGATTTCGCCTCGATCCTGTCCGCCGAATACGCCGACGCCATGCTGAAAAAGGGCACGCCGGAATACGTCGACAACTGGCCGATCGGCACCGGGCCGTTTGCGCTGCAGCAGTACAAACAGGATTCGCTGATCCGCTACATCGCCAATCCGCACTACTGGCAGGGCGAAGTGGCCAGCAAGCACCTCATCTTCTCCATCACGCCGGATCCGCAAACCCGGCTGGCCAAGCTGAAAACCAACGAATGCCAGATCATCCCCGCGCCGCTGCCGGAACAGTTCGCCGCCATCAAGGCCGACGGCAACCTGCAGCTGCACGACATTACCGGGCTGAACGTCGGCTATCTGGCGTTCAACACCCAGAAAAAACCGTTCGACAACCTGCTGGTGCGCCAAGCGTTGAGCTACGCGGTAGACAAGAAAGCGATCGTCGCCGCGGTGTTCAAAGACAGCGGCACGCCGGCCAATTCACTGCTGCCGCCGGGCATGCTGGGCTACAACGACAAACTGCCGGAGTACGCCTACGATCCGCAGAAGGCGCGCGAGCTGCTGAAGCAGGCCGGGCTGGAACAGGGCTTTGAAACCGACATCTGGTCGATGCCGGTACAGCGCCCTTACAACCCGAACTCCAAGCGCATCGCCGAGATGATCCAGAGCGACTGGGCGAAGGTGGGCGTGAAGGCCAAGATCGTCACCTGGGAGTGGGGGCAGTATCTGGCCGGGCTGCGCAAAGGCGAGCAACAGAGCGCGCTGTACGGCTGGGTGTCGGACAATGGCGATCCGGACAACTTCGCCACCCTGCTCGGCTGCGCCGGCGTGCAGAGCGGCGCCAACGTGGCACGCTGGTGCGATAAGGATTATGACCGGCTGATCCAGCAGGCGATCCAGGAGAACCAGCCGCAGGCGCGCGCCAAGCTGTATCAACAGGCGCAGGTGATCTTCGCCAAACAGGCGCCGTGGCTGCCGCTGGCCACCGGCAAAGTGTTCTACGCCACCCGCAGCAACCTGAGCGGCTATGTGGTGGACGTGAACGGCAGCGATTTCGCCAAGGCCAAATTGAACTGATCTTAGGCGCCGCAGCGCGGACTGCGGCGCAACCCGCTTCATCGCTTAATAAGCTGCCAGCCTCTGAACCTATCATTATTAGCTTCATAACTTACGGCGCTCACCTATCACCAGACGCATATCCCACTAAACCAATAGCTTAATAAGCGAGCTGAACCTGGCGTTTTGCCTAAATTGCGCGCACGCGCTTTCCTCCGGTGTAACATTTCGTTACCATCGACGTACAGACCCTTTAACATCAAAAGGTAACCCGGTGCAGAACACCTACATGCCGTGGCAAATTCGCCTGCACTGGCTGGTGGCGATCCTGCTGGTCATCACCTGTGTCACCATCGAGCTGCGGGGCTTTGCCGAACCGGGCAGCGCCCCTTGGTACGTGCTGGTTGTCACCCACTTCAGCTGCGGCGTAACGGTATTTGCGCTGATGATCGCCCGCCTGTTCCTGCGCTGGCGCCACCCCTCGCCCGCCATCGCGCCCAAACCGCCGAAGTGGCAAACCGGCCTGGCGCACCTGACGCACACCCTGATCTACCTGCTGCTGCTGACGCTGCCGGTGCTGGGGGTCTATTCGCGCTATCTGGGGGGCAAAGAGTGGTATCTATTCGGCCTGCCGATGCCGTTCGCCGACGTGGCCGATCGGCCGCAGGCGCGGGCGATTATCGGCTGGCACAAAACGCTGGCGTCATTCGGCTACTGGCTGATCGGCCTGCATACCGCCGCCGCGCTGTTCCACCACTATATCGTCAAGGACAATGCGCTGGTGCGCATGCTGCCACTGATGAAAAAGCGCTGACCATCCGGCGCCAGGGATGAATTTTCGGGCCACGCCTGCTGACAGGGAATGATATGCAAACCCAATTTTTTCATGTGACCGTCGAGCAATGCGCTTGCCAACAGACGGCGCCCGACAATCTGGTGAGGATCATCGCCTCCGGCCAGACGTTCTTTTTTTATCGCGATGACTTCAGCGACAGCGAAAATCTGCTGGCCAGGCTCGCCGCCGGCGATCGGGTGAAGATCGGCGCCCACCGCCTGCGGGACGGCAGCTACTGGCTGCACTGGCTGCTGCACGGCACGAAAGGCCGGCTGGAGCCTGACAGAACGCTGAAATATAAGCTGAAATACTTCGCCCTGCTGCTGCTGGGCGCGGCGCTGGCCGGCGGTTTCCCGGCGGCCTTTTTCATCATGGACCGGGAAGATTCCTGGCTGACCATCGTCCTGTTCTTTATCGCCATCATCGCCGGCCTTATCGGCATCGGCATGGTGCTGTTCGTCGGTTCGGAGCTCCTGTTGATTGCGCACCGCGGCCGCAGGCGCCTGCTCAGAGCGCTGGATCGCGTGCTGCAGGGGCAAGACGTCACGCCGCCCGGCTCGCTCAGCCTGAAAATCCCCGGCATCAGATACCGGGCCGTCCGCGCAGACGCCGCGCCAGTGCCCGCAACGCCACAAACCGAGTTCCCCCTCCCCGAGGGCGTCGAGGCCTCCGGCATAGAGACGGTCAACGCCCTGAGCTACGAACTCTGCCACTATGAGATCCCGCGGCAGGTGCAGTATTTGGACACCTATGCGTGGCGCCAGAAGGAGACGCACTTCGCGTTGACGACCCGCGCGCTCAACGTCCCCAATACCAAACTGCACCCGGTATTTCGTCGGCAACATCCGCTTTTCATCGCCAAAGGCGATCCGCTGCAGGTGCTGTATTGCGAAAACGACACCGTCCCCGAGTTGCCGACGGTGCGTGGGATCATCAATCATCGCGATCGCCAAACCTATCTCATCGGCGGCAGCCGCTACTTCACCGAAGCCGGCCTTAACCTGTGCGCGCGCGTTGTCTTCATTTTTGGGGCAATCGTGGCGTGTTTTGTGCTCGGCATGACGGTGGTGGATAACGCCGATACCCCGGCGGGCTTTTACCTGGATGCCTGGACCCTGAAGCGCCTCGGCAGTGAATTGCCGCCGATTATTCTGCTGCTGATGCTGATGGTCAGCGGCCTGGCGCTGCTGATCGAGGGTTTCGCCCAGATCTGTCGCCTGTACTCTTTTGACCAGCACCGCACGT
Source organism: Serratia sp. CY47444 (assembly GCF_052168635.1). Classification (NCBI taxonomy): domain Bacteria; kingdom Pseudomonadati; phylum Pseudomonadota; class Gammaproteobacteria; order Enterobacterales; family Yersiniaceae; genus Serratia; species Serratia sp. CY47444. The sequence continues at coordinate 11,679 of NZ_JBJNMH010000011.1, read as the reverse complement.
TTAAAACGTTTAAATACCTGCGAAATCTGCGTCGCAGGTTGTGGCGGCAGGCTCAGGTGACGGAGCTGAAATGATGACGTTAGCGCTTTATAAAAGACCCCTTATTATCCTGACGCTGTTTTTAGCCAGCGCGCTGGGCGTCTATTTGCTCGCCCCTGAGCAACGCTATGCGCAGTGGCAATGGACTCGGGGCGACCAGGCGTTGCCGACGATAGCCCGGTACGATCTCATCCACAGCTACCCGGCGCAGGACGGCGCCCTGCTGCTCACCAGCAAAAGAAGTGAAGACCGCGCGTACAATAGCTTTTACGGTTGGGCGGCCAACTACCTCAGCCAGGTGCTGTTTGCCGGCCCAAAAGGGTTACAGATGCTGGGGGAACTCGACGACTTGATCCACGATGCGGTTTGCGGCGAGCAGGAGTGCGTGCTTTTTCTCTCTGAGGGCCGCAGGCTGGTTGATGTGCAACGGGGTACCATCGGGGCGCTGATCCCCTGGCCGGAGGGCGACGACAACCGGCCTTCCTTTGTCGGCGGCAAACTGGTGGCGCAACCGGGAAAACGCGCGCTGTATCTCATCAGCACCGAAGGCGTATTCTACAGCCCGGACTTCGGCGCCCATTGGCGGCAGACGCTGGATCTGCCGGCGCTGCTGGACGCGCGGCAACTGCTGGGCTTTGAGCGCGGCGAGGAGGAGTCACCGACGGCTTACGCCTCCGGTAAGCGCAAATCCGTACCCGAGATATTCACCGCCATTGATGGCGACCGCGTGCATTTCTGGATGAACCCGGTGCTCGGATCTGGCGCGTTACACATCGCCGTTAACGGTAAAACCGGCGAGGTGATTGAAATGCATTGGCTGCTGGTGCGCGTGGAGGAAAGCGCGCAAGCCCCGGACGGCGGCATCTACCTGATCGCACAAACGCTGGACAGAGGGCTGTATCAGCTTCTGCGTTATCAATCCGACGGGCAGTTGAAGGTGCTGCTGGAGACCGGCGATAAATCGCTGTATCAGCTCTGGGCGGGCAACGATAAGCTGGTCGCCCAAACGGATAACGGCGATGCGCGTCTTTCGCTGATTTTCGATCTGCGCTCATCCGACGTGCACTACCGACAGCCGTTGGAGTACCGGTACAACGGGCGCGACGACGCGCGCCAAACCGTGATCGAACCAGAAAGCCACTATGACGATGACGGGGAGATCCCGGCGCTGCCCTACTTCGTTCGCTATCGCTCCACCACGCCGTGAACATAAGGAACTTGCCATGCTGTTAGGTTATGGCGCCGGCGCCGCCGGCCTGCTGGCGCTGTTATTGGCCCTGCTGCTCGCCGGCATCCTGCTCGCCTGGTGGGGCTGGCGATACGCCGCCGCCCGCTGCGGCCGCCCGCGCCCGCCGCTTTCCTGGGGCGGCTATCTGTTGGCCTCGGCGCTGGCGATCTACCCGGTGGCGTTCGCGCTGATGCTGATCGGCATGGCCATCCAGGACATCAAGAGCCAGCGGGCGGAAGATCGTTGGAATCAACGCAGCTACTTGACGCTCGACGAGGCAAAGCCGTTCGGTGAAACGACGCTGCCGAAAGGCAGTTGGGTAAACCGCCAGGAGCCACGCCTGCCCGGCACCGAAGACAGTCCTATCACGATGAACGGCGTGACCGCCGTGCGTTTTCCTCAGCCGCAGAGCGTGGCCGGCGTGCCGATCATCGCCTTCGAGGTTTTACCGCCGGTGATGGAGCTGGCAGGTGCGCATACCTTTACCCGCCCGAGCGGCCAAAGGGTGCACTGCGAAGCGGGTTGGCTGGTCACCTTCTTGTTGCCGCCGGATCGGCCGGCCCCGCAGTGGGAGGAGTGGCAGGCCGGGCTGCCTGCGGCGGCGTTTCGGCCCAGCGACTGGATCTTTAGGGAGTGCTTCTCCGGCAGCCCGATCGCGGTGCTGACCTTGCACAACGGCGAAGTCAGGGTGCTGCCTTAAGCCTTACGCCGTGGCGTTGGGCAAGCGCACGATCACGCGGTTATTGGCCGTGGGCAACTGCAGCGGCGTTTCCTGCCAGCTCACCGCGATAACCAATACCGGCGGAGCCGGCACGCGCGGCTCACGCCCGCCTGGCCCCACGCTGTAGGCATCCCATTCAATCACAAACACCCCGCCGTCTTGCGGCTCGATCCGCTCGACGAAAAAGGTGGTGTCCGAACCGCGCCCGCCCGCCGGTTTATGCGCATACGAGAGCAGGCTGAACCACTCGCCGGCGAAGTAGAGATGGTATAGGCCATCGACGATATGCTCGCCGCGGAACTGGCAGCCGCCGACGCTCAAACCGTCACCCGCCGGGGATTCCGCCACGCGTTCGAGATCGCGCACGAAGCGATCGGTCGGCCGGTTATCCAGCAACAGTTCATAAGGCGGCGTGTGCAGCAGCGCGGCAGGATCGTCCGCCAGGCGCAGATTCGCCGGCAACATCAAGCGCGCCGCCAGCACCCGGCCGTTGGGCAAGGCGATCTCCAGACGATCGGCCGGATCCTCTGTCCACGGCGGCACCCACAGACCGCGCACAAGGTGCAATGGCGTAGCCTCCGCCTGCCGACACCTCGCCCGCAGCCGCGCCAGCGCCTCGGCGGTACCGGCGGCCAGCGCGTCCTGCTCGCGATCGGTCAATGCCGGCAGCGCGTACATCATCCGGGCAGCAGGCTCGTACACCGTCAGCCCCTCACCCTCACGACTGCGGGTCGGGATCAGGCGCAGCTTGCCATCGTCCACGTCCTGCGGCGCCGCACAGGCGCCATGCACAATCGCCCCGTCACGCAGCAGCAGCGTCCAAAAATTGGGGCCGCCCATGCCCAGTTCCCCCACGCCGCCAATCTGCCGATCGCTGTCGCCGGCGTGCGCCATCTCAATCGGCTGCGAACGCCAGTCGGTCTTGCGCCACTCTGCGGCCTCTTCGGGGTCTTGCACGCCTTTAGCGGCGTGCTTCGCCCATTGCAGCACGGCAAACAGCGCGATGCACAGCACGCCGAAAATCGGGTGATCCTGCCAAATCAACCCCCAACCGACGATCAAAAAGGCCCAGGCGGCCATGGCGATATCCTTTTCCACGAGAAAACCGCCTGATTCTAGCGCAGGAAACGCAAAGGGTTGAAGCCTATGCCATGAATAATTAGCCGTTAAATAGAAAGATAATAATTTCAGCGTTATTTCTGTGACTACAAAGATCACATAAATAACGCTTCAAAGAGTGATTTTAACGTAGAAAAGACAACTCCCTGTATCTCAATGCAATATTCGCAACCCTATTAAAAACCAAAAGATAAAAGGGAAAAAAAAACTGCAGTAATTTGTGCATATTCTAAATATTGACTATGTTTATACATACTCTTTATATGCAGGTAAATAGACTGAAAAAAAAGAGAAAGGCTCCCAATATAATTAAACAAACCTCGCATACCGCGTGGGTGAAACGCTATTAATTATAAAAATTCCGAGGATATTTTATCTCCACGGAACGGGTCACTTTGCATTTTATCGGGCCAATAGGCTACACACCGCAATTAATATCATTATTAGCATTCCGGAGACCGACAATGAAAATCGTTACGGGCATTATCCTTACCTCTGTGGCCGCCTTCAGCGGCACGGCTTACGCGGCCGATGCGCAGCCTACCACAGGCAGCGCGGAAGTGACGCTGGAACACGTGCACGCCGTGATGGAAAACGGCAGCCCGGCGCCACAGCACGACGCCGCCTGCCAAAAAGAACTTTCCATGCCGGAATCGAAATATATCGGCATGAAGGTTAAAACCGATTACAGCATTAACAGCAGCACCATGATGATGTCGGCCAAATCGATGTTCCCATCGCCAAATGACAAACAGCCGATGGAACTGACGGTCGATCTCTCCGCGCTGGGCCTGGCGGATGTGTATGCCTTCGGCGCCTTTAAACCGGCCGCGTTGCCGCAGGCCTATATTTATTTCACCATCGACAAGAATTTTAAAGATCCGGTCAGCACCTTTATGATCATCAACCAAGGCAAGCAATATAACTGCGTCATTTCCAGCTCGAATAAAATGATGAGCAAAGAGATGCGCGGCAAGATGATGATGAAGAAACAGTAACGGAATGAAAAACGGCGCTTCCCGCAACAGGAAGCGCCGTCAGAAAAGCGTTAAATCAGACCCGGATTGTATTTCTGGTTGAACTTCTCTTCCGATTGGAACAGATAAATAATGCCTTCGATAAAGCCGACAATCGCCGGGATCCCCGTCCAGCAGAACAGCAGGTAGAACAGCCCCCACCATTTCATCCCTAAGTAAAACTTGTGAATGCCCAGCCCACCCAGGAAGATGGCCAGCAGGGCCGCCGCGAGCTTGTCTTTTCTGCTCATAGTGCACTTCTCCTTACTTCTCACCGAACCACCGGCATGCCTAAAAACGGATGCCGCTCCACAGAGCGCCGCATCGCAATGCTTGAGGAGAAAACATTCACCCATCAAGACTCAACAGGGGTAATTATAACAGTGATTAATTAAACGGTTGTTTAACCGGCAAAAAGGTAAGCAAAGGGAATCTGAAGGAGAGGTGGTGCGATAATAGGAACAAAACAAATAAAGTAAGCAACTGTTTTAAAATCATTTTTATAATAAAAAAACAGCAATCTATACATACAACTATACACAATAAAATGGTGCACAATACATAGAATAAATTATAAGCAATTAGCACTAACCCAGCGCTCATCATGTTAAAAAAAGATTTATAGGAAAACTGTTCACCCTATACACCTTTTTATTTTATCCTTTTATTTCAATGCATTGATGGGTGCATAGCTACCTTCTCGGTGTACACCTCTGTTCACCTACAGGGTGAACAGCCTGAATCACATGCACAAAAAACGGCCAGAGTCAAGACCTTCGTGCAAATCACGCGAGGCTTGAAACCATATATGGGGCAATAGGTTAGCTCTGTTTCATGCAGCTTGCAGGGGATACGGCGTTTAGGCTGGGAGCCACATGAGAGCCTTGGGAAAGCAAGCCGGGTCGCGCTGTAGCGGTGACGATTGCCAAGGGACGGCGGGCTTGTCCACGTCACCCTTCCTGCCCCCCCCGATCCCCCGCCATGAAGGCTTCCAGCATGTACGGGATCAGCGTCGCTGCATCGACCGCTTCGCCATAGGTTTGCGCATGGAGCCGGGCATAGCGGTCGAGTTTTGCCTCATAGAACTTGGCGCCGTGCCGGTCCACCGCTTGTAGGACTGCGAAAATGAGGACAGGTCGCTGAAGCCCAATACATAGGCGATCTCGGTCATCGAGAGGCGTCCCTCGGCAACCAGTGCTTGTGCCCTGGACTTGCGCACGCCGTTCGAAATATCGCGGAAAGAGGCACCTTCATCCTTCAACCTGCGTTTCAGCGTGCGCTCGCTGACGTTGAGCAGTGCCGCGATGTCCTGCAACTTCGGCGGACTGTCGAACGCATGCGCCGACAGGTATTCGGTCAGGAACGACGCCATGTCCAGGCGGGTCCGCCGGCGCGCGATCAGCTCCGCGCACATGCGCTCGCACATCGCCGCCGTGGCGGCATTCGCCTGCGGCAGGGGCCGATCGAGGAAGGCGTATTCGAACGCGATCGCATTGGCGCGCTGGCCGTGCCGGATCCGCGCACCCAGGACCTGCTTCTTGCCGCCGGACGCTTCGCCGAAGGCGAGGTCGAAGGCGGCAAGCTCGAAATCGCTGCCGATCACGTCGCGCAGCACCCGGCACGTGGCGCCCATGGCCCGCCCGACGAAGAAACGCTGCAGTTCCGCGGATAGCTCCGGCGAAGGCTCGAAGGTCACGACGCCGCGTTGCCCGACGTGGCGGAACGCCATTCCGACATAGGTGTAGGTCAGCGCCAGATAGCGCTGCGCGAGCGCGACAGCCTCCCGGCCCGTCGCGCTGCTCAACAGGCCGTATCCCAGCAATCCATAGGCCGAGAGGCGGTAGGACAGACCCAGTTTAAGGCCGAGGTCGGCCTCGTGTCGGGTCAGTTCCAGCAGATTCGTGGCGACGGCCAACTCCTGCGCGGCCGTCACGGTGAAGTCGGGATCGGAGAGCTGGTTCAGGGTGAGGTGCGCGCCTTTGAGCAGCACCGCCGGGGTGATCCTGCGCTCGCGCCCGTATTCGACCATGAGCAGCACCGATGCCGGACTGCGCACAAAGTTCCAGTGACTCATGCTGCGTTGCCCCCTTTATCTACTTGGCCTAAATTCTAAAGCGAATGACCCATCCTGTCATGGCTTGAATGGGGCTGGCCATGCACGATGACGTTATCGCAACCCTGGAGCCGAATTCGCCATGAAGACCACACCCAAAACCTATGCGGACCAGCCTGTCTGGCGCGATATGCAGCGCTTCTTGCCGCCGGAATTCCAGTGGGACGCAGGTCAGCAACCACAAGAGGAATGGCGGGACTGGAAGGGCCATCGCCTCCACCTCGACACCTACCGCAATCCGCACGCGCAGATGAAAGTCATCCTGTTCCATGGCGTCGGCACCAACGGGCGGCAGATGTCGATGATCCTGGGCGAGCCGCTGGCGCGGCGCGGTTTCGAGACGATCGCAGTCGACATGCCCGAATACGGCATGACCGAAGTCGCCAAGGGCGCGCTGGTCCGCTACGACGACTGGGTGCGCGCCGGCAGCGACCTGATCGACGCGGAACTGGCGCGCGACGACCGTCCCATCGTGCTGTATGGGCTGAGCGCGGGCGGCATGCTCACCTACCACGTGGCGGCGATGAACCGGAAGGTGAAAGGCATCGTTGGCATGACCTTCCTCGACCAGTGCCTGCGGCAGGTGCGCGACGAGACCGCGCTGAACCTGTTCATGAGCCGGATCGGCGTGCCGATGGCGGCCATCGCCGCGAAGACGCCGCTCAGGAGTCTGCGCATGCCGATGCGCCTGGCGAGCAAGATGCATACCTTGGTGAACAACGAGGCGGCACTGAAGATATGGCTGTCCGATCGGCGTTCAGCGGGCAATGCCATGACCATGGCGTTCCTGGCGTCCTATGCCGCGTACCGGCCCGAGATCGAGCCCGAAGCGTTCGACGTCTGCCCGGTCCTGCTGACCCAGCCGGCGGCGGATCGATGGACGCCGCTGCATCTCAGCGAGCCGTTCCTCGAGCGCATCAAGCACGTCCCGGTCGAGACCGTCATGCTCGAGAACGCCGGCCATTATCCGCTCGAACAACCAGGGCTCTCACGTATGGTGGATGCCATCGACGCGTTCTGTCGAAAGGTGACCGGAGACGAGGAAGGAGGCGATCATGGGCAATGAATGGATGATCTACGGCAGCTATGGCTACACCGGCGAACTGGTGGTGCGCGAAGCCGTGCGGCGCGGGTTGCGTCCGGTGATCGCCGGGCGTTCCGGATCGAAGCTGGCGCCATTGGCGGACGAACTCGGGCTCGAGTACCGGGCTTTCGATGTCGGGCAGGCATCGGCGCACTTGCACGACATTGGCGTCATGGTCAATTGCGCGGGGCCGTTCTCATCGACCGCCAAACCCCTGGTGGAAGCGTGCCTCGAAACCCGGACCCATTATGTGGACATCACCGGCGAGATTCCGGTGTTCGAGATGTGCCATGGGCTCGATGCGCGGGCGAAAGCGGCGGGCGTGGTGCTGTGTCCCGGTGCGGGCTTCGACATCGTGCCCACCGATTGCCTTGCGGCCATGCTCAAGGAACGGATGCCGGGCGCAGTGACGATCGATCTCGCATTCTCGTTCGGGACCCGGCCCAGCATCGGTACCGCGCGGACGATCGTGGAGGGCGCCGAGGCCGGTGGCCTGATCCGCCGCAACCATCGCATGCAACAGGTGGCGAACGGTTACCGCATCAGGCGCATTCCCTTCCCTGTGGGCGCGCGCTGGGCCGTGACGATTCCCTGGGGCGATGTCTACACGGCCGACGTATCGACGGGCGTGCCCAATGGCATGGTCTACACGGCGCTGCCGCTGGCGTTGGGCGTGCTGATGCGCGTGACCAACCCGCTGCGGCGCCTGCTTGCGACGGGATGGGCACAAAGCCTGCTCAATCGAGTGGTCGATCGCATGTTCGGCGGCGGCCCGGATGCACAAGCCCGGGCGGACCAACGGACGGAATTCTGGGGAGAAGCCACCGACGCCGCCGGAAACCGGCTGAGCGTGCGGATGACTGCGCCCAACGTCTACGCCCTGACCGTCGACACGGCACTGGAAATTGCCGGGCATTGCCTGTCGGCAACGGACCAGGCAGGTTACTTCACGCCGTCGATGCTACTCGGGTCGCAGTTCATTGCTTCCAGGGCAGGAGTGGACGTTGAATGGTAGGTGGCGGCATGGCCCATCTGGCCGCCGAAAGCCGCCTTCTCCACATATCCACGCCCTGGGTTTCCGGCAACCGAAGCACGCAGGCCCACAAGAGCAAAAGCCAAAATCAATTTCCTAGACACTGCCTGGGAAATTCCGGCTGCTTCGACTACGGGCCGAATGCGTCAGGGTCAAAGCCGGATGGCCATGACTTGGTACGAGGCCCGGGGCCCAAGCCCGCGAACCCGACGACGGCACGCAGCGATTCAATGATCTTGCTCACAATGCACCTCCAGTAACACACCAGCCTGCAATGCTTTCAACAAGGCTTCTGCAGACAGATGGATGTATAGCTACCTTCTCGGTGTACACCCCTGTTCACCTACAGAGTGAACAGCCTGAACCGCAAGCATAAAAAACCGGCCGGAGCCGGTTTGGGGAGCGCTTGTCGTTATGATGTTGGCCGTTCAGCGGCCGATAGGATGCCCTGGTGTTGCTGCATATATTCGGTCACTGCCACTATAGGCGGCGCGGCGATTGAGCGTCCAATGGGTTCGGCAGATCAATAATGGCCTATTGATCGGCCTGGCCGATCAACCCACCAAGCCTTACAGGGTGACACACTTCGTCAGCCAGTCTGGTAGTGCCCCTAACTTAATCTCAGATGAGCTTATTACCTAATTTATAAGCATTTCTGCAAGATTTTTCGGCTCTTTCAGCATCTGCGGTTCGGCAATGTTGGAGGTGCCGAGCATCACGCCCTGTTGTGTGCCGCTCACCGAGATATAATCGAAAAATCGTCCAGCTGATATTAATGCCATTTTATTTCAAATGGTTAGAAGTAAATAGAGGAGTTAAAATCTCTTTCAAGCATAAAATTGAAGATAATTTGCATTTTTTAAGTCATGACACTGCCATAACTTGCCTAAAGCGTTTTAGATATGGTATGAATCTAAAATTGACCGTCATCTTGGGGGCTGGTCGGTCATTCAGGAAGAGACCTAACAGGGAAGTGCCTATGGATGATTGTGCAATTTGGTTGGCAATCGGAGTTATAGTTGTTTTACTCCTTTGAATGACATTGTCTGCGCCTAGTGCGGACTTGTCGTCCTTAGCACAACGTTATAACTTTTGAAATTAATCTACGGCGCATTCCCAAACATCACGAGCTAATGGGCGTTAGCACCAGTCTTGGGCGGGAAGCGCCACCAAATAGCGAGAAAGTATGAAAATTGGACATTTGTTCCCAGTAGCAATAATCATAACGGCTGTTGCATTATTGGCATGGTTTATCATAGGTGGATATGCGGCACCTGGCATGTAACCGTCCATGAATACATAAGAAGCGTAAGTCTACTAAAAATTCACTTAGCTTCAGGTGCGTAAATTCTGATTTAGCTCATGCTTTGTGGAATACAAACTAATTACTACCTATATTCCTATAAGCTTGGGTAATCATAGCAACCCAAAGCTTCTTTCTTAGTTTTTCTATTACCGCCCTTTATGGGCGGTTCTTTTATTAAATCGATATCTCGGCACAAACAGAGCCAAATCCATATATCAGATGTCCCATTTTAAGCCTTTGTTGTGGTGTGATAGATGCCATTGACTGAAGAAGGCAGTGTCATATTTTACTGTCTGCGATAATCCTCGAGTGATATCACATGAAAAATTTAGCGCTCCATCAGAGTAAGAAGGGTAGCATTGCTGCCTCAACCATCTTAAAGACCCAGACTTACATCACGCTGGAGCCACCTGAACCCTTTACGCGCAACGATGTGCCATCTGCTACGGTGGATTCGCCCCTATAACTCCAGACTCAACGACTCTCTTATTGGACTATTTTGATACCACTTGGTCTAAAAACGACTTTTGACAACTATCAGAATGCATTTTTCGCAGAAAAAACCATACAAGGGGTTTGACGGTTAATGATGTAAAAAATACGATAATATTGCAATGTATTGTTTATAAATAAATTTTATCATTTCCTCCATCCCTTTTGAATATTTCTCTGTACTGTGATTAATGCCACAAATGCGAGTAATTCCCATTTGTTGACTGGTTTTTCTGATTGCTGTAGCTTATTGATACTGTATATATAAACAGTGATATATGCAGTATTTTTACCTAAAAAACTGAAAGGAGATTATCAATGGTAAATCATCCGGATAGTGTCACTTATGATGCATTTGACTGTAACAGCGGTAAACCGCACGAACCCAATACCCACTGGGATCCCAATACAAGTGCTTGGGAATGGGATGATCTGAGTGTGAGTTCCGGTTCAGTTCCTGATTCATTCCCAGAAGAGGTCAAAGAAGCGCTGGAAAATAATATTTGTATCATTTGTGGAAAAAAGAACTGTCCATATATCAAAAATGACAAAGATTATCAGGAACTCATTGGCGCCCTAAAAAAAGGCAATTCAGGAGAAGCCAGAAAAATATATATGATAAAGTTTGCTCAACGTAGGGGACAAAGCAAAGGTGCAGTGATACAAGGTCTTCAGGCAGCCCGTGATGCAAGGAAAAAGGACGGCAAGTGTGGAGGTAGTCAATCCTTCCAGTCAAGACGAGTAATTGCCACACCTGGGATCTGGAGTGAGTGGACTGAAATTACAGGGGGTACTGGTAGCGAACAACGCCCACTTGTACAGACCATAAATTTTAATACTTCATCTAATTTAGAGTCATCTTTTGATGTTGAAATTAAATATCCAGAGTCTAATGGCATGAAAACCATTAATACAATAGGCCCGGGTTCTTATCAAATAAGAGCCACTGGAGGTGGAAACTCATACATAAGAGTTAAATCACACTCAGTACCAGTCACTGTAACCATTGATTTCCCGCGATAATTATATTTTATAAGAAAAGCATGAAGTTACATTTATTACTTCATGCTTTATAAACTATTGAGTGTATGCACTTATAATTTCTTTTCCAATATCTCGACTTGGTAGCATTTGTCTGTAACCATTTTCAGTCGTCAATTTACTTGCTATGTAACTCTTTCCTATTAGCTTGCCATTGAAGTATTGTTGCATATCACTTCCGATGTTATCAATAATAAATTTGTTGAATTCTTCAGAACAATAAGGTTTTTCTTTTAGCTTTATAAATATGAAATTATTATCTTTAATTTCTGGAGTGCCCAATTTAATTTCTGAAACACACTCCTTCGTCAAAAGAAATGACTTGTTATTGATAACATATACAAACCTGTCTTTTTTATTTTGATGAGTGCAACCACTTAAGAAAACTGACGCCAGACTAATTATTAATAATCCAGTTGTCTTTTTATTCATATCATCTCCTTTCCGATAAATTAACCTATGGAAAGGAGATGATATGAATAAAAAG